>JBDGYE010000095.1:0-10445 GCA_039584255.1 Gemmatimonadota bacterium | reverse complement strand
ACCTGGGCTCTGGCGGCCCAAGCTAACGCGAGGGGAGAGCGACTTCGAGGCCGGTCTCGGGCGGTTCCTACTTCGAGGCTACCAGGTGACAGGCGACACGATGCCCCGGTTCTTTGGCTTCGAGCGGCGGCGTGACAGTGCGGCAGATCTCCTCGACGATCGGGCACCGCGAGGCGAACGGGCAGCCCCTGAGCTCCTCCGTGGCCGGCGGAGGCTCACCGGTGAGGTGGATCCGCTTCCGCTTCTCGCCGGGCCGCGCCGAGGGGACAGCCGAAAGTAATGCCTGCGTGTACGGGTGCAGCGGCTCACGGATCAGCGTGTCGGTCTTCGCCTCCTCCATCACCAGCCCCCTGTACATCACGGCGATCCGGTCGGCGATCCGCTCCACGACCCCGACGTCGTGCGAGATGAACAGCATCGAGATACCGTCACGTCGCTTGAGATCGAGGAAGATGCTCAGGATCTGGGCCTGCACCGAGACGTCCAGCGCGGACACCGGCTCGTCGGCCACAATGAGCTCGGGCTGTAGACCCAATGACCGCGCGATGGCAATCCTCTGCCGCTGCCCGCCGCTCATCTCGTGGGGATAGCGGTGTATGAAGTAGGGCTCGATCCCAACGCGATCCAGCAGCTCGATGACCCTCTCTCTGGCCTGTCCTGGCTGAATCAGCCGGTGAAGCCTGAGCGGCTCTGCGACGATCTGACCGATCTGCATGCGGGGGCTGAGAGAAGCGTACGGATCCTGGAAGATGATCTGAAGACGCCGCCGCGCCTGCCGCAGCCTTCTTCCCTTGAGCTGGCGGAAGTCTACCCCGTCGAGCTGGATGCTTCCCTCCGTTGGCTCGACCAGCCGCACCACGGAGCGACCCAGGGTCGTCTTCCCGCTGCCCGACTCGCCCACCAGCCCGAGCACCTCTCCGCGGCGCAGGTCGAAATCCACCCCATCCACGGCCCGCACCTTGTCACGCCTGCCGGCCCACCCTTTGCCGAGCAGGAAGTGGGTCTTCAGTCCCCTCACCGACAGGGCGACGTCGTCGCTCACACCGCGACCCACACCTTGTAGCATGCGCACTCGCGCCGGTACGCCACGTTGTTGAGCGGCGGTGGCTTCACCGTGCACTCCTCGTCGGCCAACGCGCAGCGCGGGTGGAAGGTGCAGCCCTGCGGAAGGTCGAGCAGGTCGGGTACCGCGCCCGGGATGCTCTCGAGCGGTGCCCCGGCTCCCGCCCCGAGCTCCGGAATGGCTCCGATCAGGCCCTGCGTGTAGGGATGTTTGGGCTCGGACACCAGGTCCTTGGTGTCGGCGATCTCCACCAGACGCCCGGTATACATGACCATCATCCGGTCGGCCATATCCGCCACCAGCTCGAGGTCGTGCGAGATCAGGAGAATCGCCATCCGGTACTCGTCCTGGATGTGCCGCAGGAGGTCGCTGATCTCCGCCTGCACGGTGAGGTCCAGGGCCGTGGTCGGCTCGTCGGCGATCAGCAGCTTCGGCTGCCCGGCCATCGCGATGGCGATCATCGCCCGCTGCTTCATGCCGCCGGAGAGCTCGAACGGGTAGCTCCTCGCCCGCTTCTCGGGCTCCGGAATCCCCATCGCACCCAGCACTCGAACCGCCTCGTGCCACGCCGCGTGCTTGTCCAGACCTTGGTGGAGCCGGATCACGTCGGCGATCTGGTTGCCGATGCGGTACACTGGATTCAAGGCCGCCGCGGCCTCCTGGAAGACGATCCCGATCCCGGCGCCGCGAACCTTGCGCATCTCCTCGCGCGGAAGGCGCAGTATGTCGCGGCCCTCGAAGTTGACCGTTCCGCTGACGACTCTGCCCGGGTACGCAATCAGGTCCAGGATCGACAGCGCGACGATGGTCTTCCCGCACCCCGACTCGCCCACCAGGCCCACGGTCTCGCCCACGTCGACGTCGAACGAGATGCCGTCCACGGCCCACAGCTCTCCCTCGTCCAGGAAGAAGGCGCTCCGGAGGTCTCGAACGGAGAGGAGCATCAGACGTACTTCTGCATGAGAGCCTTCGGGTCGAGGGCGTCGCGGAGCCCGTCGGCCAGGAGGCTGAACGAGATCAGCGTCAGAGTGAGCAGGCCGCCCGGGAAGAACGCGACCCACCAGGCGTTGAGCAGGTTGTCCTTCCCGGCAGCGACCATGTTGCCCCAGGAAGGCGTCGGCGGATTGATTCCGAGCCCGAGGTAAGAAAGCCCCGCCTCGGCCCCGATCATTCCGGCCACCGCCAGGGCCGCCGTAACCAGCACGGGCGAAAGTGCACTCGGGATGAGGTGCCTCACGATGATCTGATGCGCGGGAAGCCCTATTGCCCTAGCGGCTTCCGTGAACTGCTGATTCTTGAGCGACAGAATCTCGCCCCGGATGAAGCGGGCCGTGCCCGGCCAGGCCGTGAGCCCCAGGATCAGGATCAGCACCCCGATGCTCGCCTCGAACACGCCCACGAGCATGAGCATCAGGTAGAAGGTGGGGAAGGCGATCCACACGTCGACGATGCGCATCAGCACGTTGTCAACGAAGCCGCCAAAGTAGGCCGCCACCGCTCCGTAGATCGTGCCGATCGTCTTGGCGATGATCATCGCCAGCAGCCCGACCGAGAGCGAGACCCTGGCCCCGTACAGGGCCCGGCTGAACAGGTCGCGGCCGAACTCGTCGGTGCCGAACGGATGGTCCCACGAAGGCGGCAGGTAGCGGTTCGTCATCACGTCGGGGATCGCCGCCGGGTCGTAAGGTGTCAGGATCGGCGCCAGGAGTGCCACGGTGTAGAACAGGACGATGACATAGATCGAATAGACGGCGAGCCGGTTCTCCCGAAAGCGCCGCATGGCCACCTTCCAAGGACTCTTCCCCCTTCTTTCCGTGACAGGCCGATTCAGGATCCGACCGACGTCCCACCGTGAATACCAGACGGCTCCCACCAGGAGCAGAAACAGGAATATCGAGGCGAGCCAGCGATCGATGAAGGGGGTGGAGAAGGCTCCGATGAAGCGGTCCCAGCGCCAGATCATCACGAAGATGACTGCGGCCGCGACGAGCATGAGGCGGACCCCGCGGCCGACCCGGCCCAGAGCCAGGTGTCCCAGGCCCGGCAGGAGGGCCCGGTTCCGGACGGCCCGAAGCTCAGCCTCTTCGCGGCTCATCGTACGATACTCTCGGGTCCACGGCGGCGTAAGTGACGTCCGCCATGAGGTTGCCGAGCACTGTTAGAACGGCGGCGATCGTGGTGGTGGCCATGATAATCGGGTAGTCGCGCCCGCTCACGGCCCCCACCGTCAGCCTTCCCATCCCGGGCCAGGCGAAGATCGTCTCGATGATGGTGGCGCCGCCGAGCAGGAACGGCAGGCTCATACCGTAGATCGTGATGATCGGGATCATCGCGTTCCGCAGCGCGTGCTTCGCGATCACCGTCCTCTCGTGGAAGCCCCTCGCTCGGGCGGCGACGATGTACTCTTCGTTGAGCACCTCGAGGAGTCGGTTCCGCATGTAACGCGCGGTCCCCGCCGCCCCGGCGATCCCGAGGACGAACACCGGCAGCACCAGGTGCCACAGCCGGTCGAGGATCTTCCCGATCATCGTCAGGTCCTCGTAGTTCATCGAGCGGGTCTGGGAAGTCGGGAACCAGCCTAGGTTCACCGAGAAGGCCATGATGAGCATCAGCGCCAGCCAGAAGCTGGGGATGGCATAAACGATGAGAGACCCCACCGTCACTGTCTTGTCCAGCTTCGTGTACTGCTTCACCGCCGAGATGATGCCCATCGTGATCCCGATCAGGGCGTCGAGCAGAATCGCCAGGATCGTGAGCTGGATCGTGTAGGGCACCGCCTCGACCAGCATGTCCTTCACGGGCCGACGGTGGCGGAACGACTCGCCGAAGTCGCCCCGCACCACGTTCTTGAGCCAGGCCACGTACTGGACATGGATGGGCTGGTCAAGCCCGTACTTCGCCCGCAGGAGCTCGATGACCTCGGGATCGACCTGCCGTTGCCGCTGCGGCTCGAGGTACATGTCCATCGGGTCGCCGGGCGCCAGGTGGGACAGGAAGAAGGTCGCCGTGACGATGCCAAGCACCAGCGGCACGGAGAGCAGGAGGCGCTTTATGATGTACTTGAGCATCCAGACCTCGGATCCCGCGAGAATGGCCGGAATCTAGGGATGCGGCGCTCCGGGGTCTATCGGCCTGGGGGGCGCGACGCGTCTGTGTGGCTCTTACTGCCGGCTACCGGCCTTCGTCCTCGTCTTGCTCCTCTTGCTGCATCTGCTGCTTGTGCTCCATCTCCTGCTTGCGCTCCATCTGCCGCTTGTGCTCCATCTTCGCGCAGCAGGCGGCGCCCGTCGGGATCTCGACGTAGCGGTTGTAGACCTGGACCGGCCGGATCGCGTCGTAGTCGAAGCCTTCCACGGCTGCCACATAAGCCTCGTTCTCGTGGATGGCGTCGTAGGCCTCCTGGTTGGGCCAGTTGCCCTCCCACATATAGGCGTAGTCACCGACCTGCTCTCCGGTCACCTTCCACAGTCGGTACCCGGCCATGTGGTGGCCCTCCCCGTGGATGGCGCCGTTGGCCTTGGTGAGCACTCCGGCGAGGTCTTCCTCGGTCATGCCGTCGGGCAGGTTGAGAAGATGGAGTGACTTCAGGGCCGGGCCCTTCTCGGCCGTTTGGCCGGTCGTGTACCCGGCAGCGAAGGCGAACGCCACGAGCGCGGCACCCACCAGGACGATAGCACGAAATCGCATGACAGCCTCCTGGGAACGGGAAGCGGGAAGCGGGGTCCGCACGGTCGGTCGTCGGTCACCAGCCGGCGGAACCCCGATCGACCCACGTACGCTGCTACACCGGCCGGGAGGATGCAAGCATACCGGGTGGCGGCGGTGCGACCTCCGTGATGACGGATCGCTGGTAGTCAAAGTGCACTGCGAGAGGCACCGGTCACCAGGTGCCGACTGCCCGATAGCGATTGGCCAATGTAGCTACATGAGGCTACATTCCATTTCATGAAAGTCGTGGGGATTCGAGAATTGAAGAACCGGTTGAGCGAGTACATCCGGCTTGTTCGAAGCGGCGAGACGGTTCTGGTGACGGACCGGGGTGTCGTGGTGGCGGAGCTGCGTCCGCCGGGCAGCCCGACTCTAGACGATCCCTATCCGGCGCTGACAGCGGCGGCCAGAAAGGGCAAGGTCCGCATTGGGGCTCCGAACAGGGCTGACCTCTATCCAATGCTGAAGCCACTGGTACCGGACGGAACGGCGCTCCGCTGGCTCGACGAGTCGCGAGGGGAGCGATGAACCTCTACGTCGAATCGAGCGCTATCCTCAGCTGGTTGTTGGCGCAGGCGCGCGCGAAGGAGATACAGAAGACTCTCGCCGACGCGGAACTCGTTCTTTCCTCTGACCTAGCGCTTCTCGAGTGCGAACGCGTCCTCGTGCGAGGGATCGCCGCTGGCCAGGCTTCCGAAAGCGATACGGCCGATCGCCAGATTCTCCTGCGGCAAGCTGCGGAGCACTGGTTACTCCTGGGATTCGACACCTCGGTGATCGAGCGCGCTCAGCGCCCGTTTCCCGATGAGCCGGTCCGCACACTCGATGCTCTACACCTGTCTTTCGCTCTGGCAGCCCGTTCGCTAGTCGCAGGGATCCGGTTTCTCTCGCTGGACGGAAGACTTCGCAAGACCGCGCGAGCCATGGGTCTTGCTGTCGTCCCGGAAGCCGACTAGGGGAGGGTTTCCTCTGGCGGCTGCCAAATCGCCCCGGTCCGCATCGCCTCGATAAGCTCTCCCGCCTCCTCCGGCGGCCTTGTCAGCAGGCTTACCACCACCGTAGCCAGCAGCCCCGCGAGGAACGCCGGCACCAGCTCGTACATGCTCGACTTGAGCGCCGGGACGAAGTACCACACGATCGTGGTCACCGTGCCGACGACGATCCCCGCCAGCATCCCCGCCCGCGTGGCCCGCTTCCAGTAAAGCGCCAGGATCGAGGTGGGGCCGAGGGCAGCTCCGAGGCCCGCCCACGCGAACAGCACCAGCCAGAAGACGAGCTGGTTCGCCGCCAGCCCGAAGATCAGCGCCAGCAGAACGAGCACGAACACGACGGCCCGGCTCATGAGCACCAGCCGCTGCTGCGGGATCTCCTCGCCCCGGTGAACGACCTTCTCGTACACATCCCGCACGACTGCCGACGCCGCCACCAGAAGCTGGGAGTCGGCCGTCGACATGATCGCCGCGAAGATCGAGGCGACGACCACCCCGAACAGGAGCGGGTGGAGGTGCTGCTGCGCCAGGAGCGGATACAGGTTCTCGGTGTCGGCGCCCGGGAGCATCTCAACGCCCGGGAAGTATGCCCTGCCGGCCAGCCCGATGAACACGGCGCCCCACGCCATCACGACGTTCCATGTCGTTCCCACCACCGCCGAGTAGCGGAGCTGTGCTGGATCGTCGATCGACATGTAGCGGGCCAGGATGTGCGGGTTGCCCGGCGACCCGAGGCCGATGCCGAGGAAACCGATCGCGACTCCTGCCGCGAGCGCGAACGGGTCCACAAGCGACGGATCCAGCGCCTGAAGCTGGGCGATCACAACATCCAGCCCGCCGCGATGCGCGATCGCGATGATCGGCAGCAAGACCAGCGCGAAGATCATGAAGCAGGCCTGGATCATGTCGGTGAGGCTTACGGCGAGGAAGCCTCCGAGCACGGTGTAGACCAGCACGATCCCCGCCGTGATCAGAACCCCGGCGGTGGGCGTGAGCCCGAAGCTGGCCGCGAACGCCTTTCCACCACCCACGAACTGGCCCGCCACGTAGCCGACCATGAACACCAGGATCACGGCAGCCAGGGTAATCCTCAGCAGGCCGCTCCGGTCACGGAAGCGCTCGGCGTAGAAGTCGGGGACCGTGATGCAATCGTACCGCTCGCTGAAACGACGCAGGCGCGGGGCGTAGTAGAGGAAGAGGAAGAGCTCGGCCACGATGTAGCCCACCACCGCCCACACCGCGGATGCCCCACGCGCGTACGCCATGCCGGTGACGCCCAGGAGCAGCCACGCGCTGCGGCCCGAGACCACGGCGCTGAGCGCCACGACGAAGCGATGCATCTTCCGGCCGCCGACGAAAAACTCCGAGATGCCGGCGGATGAGAAGCGGGTGGCGTAGATGCCGATGCCGATGATCATGACCAGGTAGAGCACGAACGCCCCCACGGCATAGGCGTTCGCCGAGACGGCCACCTGGGCCGCGACCTCCTGCATCAGGACCTGCGCCCGGCGCGTGCGGCGAGGATAATAGAGAGCAGGATGATCCCGGCCGGCAGCGCGAACATGACCAGAATGAGGGAGACGGGAAGCGCGGCGGGATCGCTCATGGCGCGTAGAATACTCCCCGCCACGTGTGCGCGCGACGTCCGCTTCGGTACCTTGTGGGCAGTCCGGTCAGACAGGTGAAAGTCGCGAGCGAGGCAGCCTTGAGCCCGATCAGGAACCTCCACGGTTGGGACCTGACGCCCGGAGAGGCCCGCGAGCTCCAGGAGCGCCTGCGCACCCTGGTCGAAACCGAAGATCGCCTGGAAGATCTCGAGCTCGTGGCCGGGGTGGACGTCCACTTCGAGCGCGGCGGGAAGATCTCGCGCGCCGCAGTGGCCGTGTTGCGCCTCCCGGAGCTCGCGGTCGCGGAAGAGGTCATCGAGAGGCTCCCCACGGCATTCCCTTACGTCCCCGGCCTGCTCTCCTTCCGCGAGCTTCCCCCCGTGCTCGCCGCCCTAAAGCGCCTGTCCCAGGAGCCGGATCTCATCCTGTGCGACGCCCACGGGCTCGCCCACCCGCGGCGCTTCGGCCTCGCCTGCCACCTGGGCGTCCTCGCCGACATACCTGCGGTTGGCGTCGCGAAGAGCCGTCTCACGGGGGTCCATGACAAAGTGCCCCACGAGCGAGGAGGCTGGGTACCGCTTACGGATGCGGACGAGATCATCGGCGCGGTCGTCAGGACCCGCGCCGGGGTGAAGCCGGTCTTCGTCTCCGTGGGGCACCGCGTGAGCCTCGAGACGTCGATCGATCTCACCCTCCGGCTCACCACCCGATACCGCCTGCCGGAGCCCAGCCGGGCCGCCCACCGGCTCGCGGGCCGGGTCGAGGGCTGAGGAGACGCCCGATGTCGCACGCGCTTCTTCTCACAGGCAGCCCGGGGATCGGCAAGACGACGGTCATCATCAGGCTGGCCAAGGGTTTGACGGGTAGGCGGATCGCCGGATTCGTCACGGAGGAGGTGCGCGACCGCCGGGGAAGCAGGGAGGGTTTCGTGGCCCGGCCGTTTGCAGGTGGGGATATCACGATCGCCAGCGTCCAGCGTCCCGGCTCGCCCCGGGTCGGCAAATACGGTGTGGACGTCGGCGCCCTCGAGACGCTAGCCCAGCGCTACCTGGCGCCCTCGGACGAAGTCGATCTCTACCTGGTCGACGAGATCGGCAAGATGGAATGCTACTCACCCAGTTTCGTCAAGGCGATGACCCGATTGCTCGACGGGCCGACACCTCTTGTCGCCACCGTCGGTCAAAGGGGGACGGGTCTGGTCGCGGAGGCCAAGCGATGGCCGGGAAGCCGGTTGTGGCATGTAACCAGGGAGAACCGGGACGATCTGCCGCGTCACGCCATGCTGTGGCTGAAGGCGAGCGGACACCTGTGAGATGCACGAGCGAGCCGGGCCCGGGAACCTCCTGCGAGCATTCCCCGTTGGGCTGGTCGTGAGGAAGGACAGGCTGAAGGGCCCGAATCCGCTGCGCACGTTCCGCTCGCTTCTTCGCGCCGGCCGGCGCCGCCGCCCCGACCCAAGGGGAGAAGGCCGTATCGACCACGACGGCCTCGAGCCGGTTCTCGAAGCCGTCGCCCAGGGAGGGATCCGCGCTCTCGCTGACGTGCGCGACGACCTCGCCGGATACCGTAGCCGCCTGCACGATCTCGATCCCGACCGCCTCGAGCCCGCCGAGGCGCTGGCCTATTGGATCAACCTGTACAACGCCGAGACCCTGGAGGTGGCGGCACAGACCGCCGCGGCCGGCCGGGACTCGATTCTCCGCCTGGCGGGCGCATTCGATAGGCCTCGCGCTGCGGTCGCCGGCGAGACGCTGTCACTCGATGACATCGAGCACGGGAAGGTACGCCGGTTCAAGGACCCCCGGGTACACGCGGCGCTCGTGTGCGGCTCCGTCTCGTGCCCGACGCTCCGGTCGGAACCGTACACGGGCTGCCGGCTGGATGACCAGCTCGAAGACCAGATGCGGAAGTTTCTCGCTACGGGCGCCGCCGAGATCGACTGGGGCGCGCACACGCTCAGGCTGTCCCGGATCTTCCTGTGGTACGGCCCCGACTTCGTCCACCCGTCCCGCATGCCGCGGTGGCGGCCCGTAAGGCGCCGGTCGGTGGCGCGGAGTCTGCTCCCGTGGCTGCCGGAGGAGGCAGGCCGGTGGCTGACGGTCCAGCGCCCGCGGATCGCGTTCCAACCCTACGATTGGGGGCTGGGGTGCAACGTTCGGTAGCGCGCGGAGCCGTCCCCCCTGGGGCGAATCAGCCCGTTATGCGATCTGCCGGGATCGACACCCGGATCACCCCCCGGAAGTCTCCCACTTCGTAGCCCGTCGCTCGGTCGCCGGGATACAGCTCACCCAGCCGCTCCCGCACCTCCGGTGCCAACTGGTCTTCCGCTCCGTGGCAATTCAGGCACGGAGGCGCCACGGTGAGCGGCCTGTAGTACCTGTACCCCGAGGATCCGCCCCGCTGGACGAGCATGGAGGGTAGCTGCCCCGTCTCGGCCAGCGTCGCCTGGAAGTACTCGAGAGCCTCCGCCTCCGCCTCGTCGGGGGCGTTCGACGGATTCCGGTACCGGAAGGACGTTCGCTTCAGTTCGAGACCATGGCCCGCCGCCTCGGCCGCATCGTCCGTCAGCCCGAGCGCCCGGGTGGAGCAGAAGTCGATGGCGTACACGGGACCGCCTTCCCCCATCGCAGCCGTGAGGTGCGAAACGAGAGTGCTGATCAGATCCTGGGACGCGGCCTCCCCGATCTCCGCGACCCGTCGTTCCTGCTCCGGGGTGATCTCTTCGGGTTCGTGCTCGGTACACGCGGCAACGAGCACGAACGCGCCCGCGAGGCCCACCAATCCTGCGAATCGTCGCATCGTGCTTTCAACCCTTGGGTCGAGGCGTATGTAGCCTTCTTCCTGAAGTTCTTGCAGGCTGCGGAAATAACCGTACGTATGGCGCATATAGGGCTGCTGGCGACTGGCGGCGCCCTTCCCCGGAGGTATCTCGGCGTAGGCGCCCGGTTCATCAACGTTTGTCCATGCCAACAAGTCACTTACAGGGCCCCATACCCGTCCCGGACATTCGGGCACGGTATGCGGACATGTGATCTACCTCTGGAACCGACCGCTGGTCCGCGACTTGCTCGATCACAC
>JBDGYE010000134.1:0-2889 GCA_039584255.1 Gemmatimonadota bacterium | reverse complement strand
CCCGGCCGGGTTGGCTCTTGCAGGTGATCCGGCCGCCGTGGCCGATTACGATGCCGTACACGGTGGCAAGGCCGAGTCCGGTTCCCACCCCTACGCTCTTCGTCGTGAAGAATGGGTCAAAGATGTTCTGAACGGTCTCCTCGTCCATTCCGCTCCCGGTGTCCGAGACCCTGAGCACGATCCATTCTCCACTCTCGGCTGTCCGAGGCGTGCCCGCCAGCGATTCGTCCTTCTCACCGCGGCGTGTCTCGATGCGAAGCAGGCCGCCCGAGGGCATCGCATCTCTAGCGTTCAGGCCGAGGTTCAGCAGAACCTGCTGGATCTGGGCGGCATCGCCGGCGACGGGAAGGATCCTCCCGGTCAGGCTGATCTCGACCTCGATCGTTTCGGGCAAGGTCCTCTCGAGGATGGTCTTGGCGTGTCGGACGCTCTCGTTGATGTCGATCGGAAGGAGCTTGCTTTCCACCTTGCTGCCGAAAGTCAGAAGTCGTCGGGTGAGATCCGCGGCTCTCTGGGCGGCATCGCCGATCAAATCGAGTTCCCTGCGACCCGTGCCCTTCTTGTGCGCTTTCGCCTCCAATCTCTCGACACACCCTTGGATGAGCTGCAGGAAGTTGCCGAACTCGTGCGCGATCCCTACGGAGAGCGTACCCACCGCTTCCATCTTCCGTGCCTGAACCAACTGCTCCTGCAGCTCTTTTCTGGCCCGCTCCGCCTGCTTCCTCTCGCTGATCTCCCGGCGGAGATCCTCGTTGGTCGACCTCAGGCTCTCATAGCTCTTCTCGAGCGCGGCACTCATCGCGTTGAAATGCCGCGCGAGCTCCCCGAACTCCGCCTCTCCTTCGTTCCGGATCCTGTGTCCGAGGTTCCCGGAAGCGATGGTCCGGGTGGCACCCACGAGCCGCTGGATCGGGCCTGTCACGGAGCGCACGAGATACGAAGACACCACGATGCCCAGGCCAATTGTGACGGCCAGCGTCACGAGGAGAATGATCCGGACCCTGTTGATCCGCGCCGCGGAGCGGTCGGCGATTTCGGCGAGTCGTGCGCTGGCCGTCGCCGACATCTCCTCGGTGCGCCCCAGGATCTGATCACCAATGCGCGCGGCCTCGAGCTCCAGGCGGCCGATTCTGTCCCTGTTCGCGGAGGCCGTGACGTAGACGCTGAGGGCCGTCTTGTAGTCTTCGATCAGGCCGCGAACCTGCTGGAGGCGTTCGTCAAGGGCTGGCCGATGGTGGCAGGAGACACACTCCTCCGCGGCCGTGTCCAGATGCTCCACGTTGGCGACGATGGCATCCAGACGGTGGGCGAGCGGCGTGCGCGCCGTATACAGGTCCCCCTGGACCGTCTGCAGACTGATCACGAGGTGACGCCGCAGACCCTCGATCTCGTGGAGCTCCACCAGGACTCGCAACTGCTCCGTCGCCGAGGCGACGTAGCACGATGCGAAGATCGCACCGACCGAAAAGATCGCGAACAGGAAGATGAGCGAAACGACGATTTTCCTCCTCATCGCTCTCCTTCCTACTCGTTCATGTATTCGTACTCTTTCAGATCGATGCCTGCCCTCTCCGCGACATCGAAGACAGGGGCGTAATCCTCCTTCGTGGTGGGGATGAAGCGGATGGCTCCGAATTCCTGCAGGGCTCGCTGGCCGGAGGCGTCCTTGTCCATGTCGATGAACGCGTCCGCGAGCTTCTGCTTGACGACGGGATCGAGGCCCTTCCGGATGCCGAATCCGTTCGAGGGGACGGTGGGCGAGGTCGCGAGGATCAGCAGCTCGCTCTCCACCCTGGGATCGCGCTCCGCGACTAGATTGAAGATCGTGTTTTTCGCACAGCCGACGTCGGCCTTCCGATCGAGGACCGCGGTGATGGTTGCATCGTGGCTGCCGAGGAAGTAGTGCTCCTCGAAGTGAGTCTCCAGATCGGTCATGCCGTGCTCTCTCAGGTAGGCCATCGGGAAGACGTAGCCCGCCGTGGTCGCCTTCTCGACGAAGGCGATGATCTTCCCCTTCATGTCATCCACGCTTCGGATTCCGCTGTCCTTGCGGACGAACACATACCCGTGATACGTGGAGGTGTGGTCCAGCCACAGCGGTCGGGCGATGGGTTCGATGCCCAGCTTGTGGATCGCCAGGGCGCTCGTGAAGCTTCCCCAGAAGGCTCCGTCCATCTTCTCGACCATGAAGCTCTGGATGATGTTCCCGTATCGTGAGAGGATGGTGAAGTGGAGCGTGATGCCGGTTCGCTCTTGGATGTATTGCTCGATGGGCTTGTAGCGCTTCATCTGCCGAAAGACGTTCTGCTCGGGAATCAGCCCGACGGTCAGCTCCGTCGCCGTGGCCGTCGAGGACAGCGCCGCAAACGAGAACGCGCAGAGCACCGCGCGCAGGCCGTTCCGGAAGCCGCGAGGTTTTGCCCCGGCGTACGCCCTGTCGTGGGATGACGGTCCGCCGGGCCGGTTGTGGACCGGGACGGGAGGGAGGCAAGAACGAAGCGGAAAAGTCCTCCTTCGGTAGACCCTTGCGAGGACGGATGCCGGTTGTCTGCACACCGTAGAGCCCTTTCGGTAGTTGGAAGCCGGCCCGTGGAGACCCGAGGCGCGCCTGCGGGGCTGCGTGTCTCTCGCAGCCTCCGGTCCGCAAGGGATCATTCTACCACGCAAGCCAGCAGACTCCGGCCCACAGCACGGTGCCGCTCCCAGGGGGCGCGCTGCTCCGCAGGCTCCAGAGAGTGGCGGAGACGAGTTCGGTAGCCGCCGGTTCGACGCCGGCGCAAGCTCGGGACCCATCCGTCCAGGCTCGGGGGGCTCCGGGAGACACCGTTGCCGCGTCAAGGGGCGAGTGGCCAGCCGCGCACGCATCGCGGAAGATGCTAGGCGCACCCC
>JBDGYE010000020.1:0-37079 GCA_039584255.1 Gemmatimonadota bacterium | reverse complement strand
CAGGAGCCTCGTGCAGCGGATCAGCCACGCCGCGCGCCGCCGGTGGGTGCTCATGGAGGTGTGCGGCGGCCAGACACACACGATCGTGCGCCAGGGGATCAACGAGGTCCTGGCCGACTCGGTGGAGATGATACACGGGCCGGGGTGTCCGGTCTGCGTCACCCCCCTAGAGCAGATCGACCGAGCCCTGCATCTGGCGTCGCGCTCCGATGTCATCCTTACGTCGTTCGGCGACATGCTGCGTGTACCCGGCAGCGACTGCGACCTGTTCCAGGTTCGCGCGCGGGGCGGCGAGGTCCGGGTCGTGTATTCGCCGCTCGACGCCCTGGAGCTCGCGCGGCGGCATCCCGACAAGGAGGTCGTCTTCTTCGCCGTAGGCTTCGAGACCACCGCACCCGCCAACGCGATGGCCGTGTGGAGAGCTCACGAACTCGGCGTGTCAAACTTCAGCGTGCTCGTCTCTCACGTCACCGTTCCCCCGGCGATGACGGCGATCCTCGAATCTCCAGACAATCGGGTGCAGGGCTTCCTGGCCGCCGGGCACGTCTGCACCGTCATGGGATGGCGGGAGTACGAGCCCCTGGCGGAACGATACGGGGTTCCCATAGTGGTGACCGGCTTCGAGCCTGTGGACATCCTCGAGGGCATCCACATGGCCGTTCGGCAGCTCGAGGAGGGTAGGGCGGAAGTGGAGAACCAGTACGTGCGCTCAGTGAGGCGCGAAGGCAATCGGCCGGCGCAGGAGCTCGTGGGGAGGGTTTTCCGGCTCGTCGACCGGGCGTGGCGAGGGATAGGAAAGATTCCGGCCAGCGGGCTGGGGCTGCGGGAGGAGTTCGCCCTCTTCGACGCCGAGAAGAAGTTTCGGCTGGAGGGCATTCGGACGAGCGAGTCACCCGAGTGCCGGGCCGGTGAGGTTCTCCGCGGCCGGATCAAGCCGGTGGAATGCCCGGCATTCGGCACGAAGTGCAAGCCGGAGCATCCGCTCGGTGCCCCAATGGTCTCGTCCGAGGGTGCCTGCGCTGCCTATTACAGCTACACGCGGTTTCGTCCGGCCGAGGTGGGAGAGCCGGCTTGAGCGAGCCAGAGGCCGACCGTGAGGACATCTCGACTCTCGCCACCGGCGGCCTTGCATGTCCGGTCCCGGTGGGAGACCAGGAGAGGGTGCTGCTCGGCCACGGGTCCGGAGGGAAGCTCAGCGCCGCCCT
The DNA here is from genome assembly GCA_039584255.1 of Gemmatimonadota bacterium. GTDB lineage: Bacteria > Gemmatimonadota > Gemmatimonadetes > Palauibacterales > Palauibacteraceae > JBDGYE01. The sequence goes on along the minus strand of JBDGYE010000020.1, from coordinate 35,874 downwards.
CATTCGTGACCGGTTCCTGCCACGGTTCGGAAACGAGGCGCTGAACCCCCTGGGTGACGCCGCCGTAGTACCCGTGGAAGGAGGCCGGGCCGCCATCTCCACCGACAGCTTCGTCGTAAGCCCGCTGGAGTTTCCCGGCGGGAACATCGGGACACTGGCGGTCCACGGCACGATCAACGACCTGGCGATGATGGGCGCCGAGCCCCTCTACCTTTCTGCCGGGTTCATCCTGGAAGAGGGGCTTCCGTTTGCGGTTCTGGACCGCGTTCTGGACTCCATGGCTGAGGCAAGCCGGTCGGCGGGTGTTTCGGTGGTCACAGGTGACACGAAGGTGGTGGAGCGGGGGAAGGCGGACGGCCTGTTCATCAACACGACCGGCTTCGGCTGGGTCCACGAGGGATTCGCGCCGGCGCCCGAGCGGGCGCGTCCGCGAGACGCGGTGATCGCGAGCGGTCCGATCGGCAGACACGGCATCGCCATCATGGCAGTCCGGGAGGAGATGGATTTCCAGGTCGAGCTCGAGAGCGACACCGCGAACCTGAGTCCACTGGTGGAACGCCTGAGGGAGGCCTGCGGAGACTACGTGCACGTGCTCAGGGACCCGACCCGCGGGGGCGTAGCGAGCTCTCTCAACGAGATCGCCGGTGCCGCCGGAGTGGGCGTCGTCCTGGACGAAGCAGCGCTTCCCGTTCCCGAGCCGGTCCTCGCGGCGTGCGAGATGCTCGGCCTGGACCCCCTGTACGTGGCAAACGAGGGGATCCTGCTCGCTATCGTGGAAGGCTCGGGCAGCGATGCGACGCTCCAGGCGCTGCGCTCGCACCCCCTGGGGGCTCAATCGGTCCGGATCGGGGAAGTGGTGGCGGAGAGGCCCGGCCTCGTTCTGCTACGCACCGGGCTGGGGGGAACGCGGGTCGTGGACATGTTGCCTGGCGACCAGCTGCCGCGAATCTGTTAGCGGGCTATCGGTGAGCGGCGCGAAGGGGTCACGGCCCTATGATGGGGCCTTCCTGGCAAGTCCCGTGGTTGACGCCGCCGCTCAGCGAGCCCACTTTGTGCTGCTTCTCATGGCACGTACGGACGTGCAGCGCTCAGCGCGCATGTCCGGCTGGTCGGCAAGTCGGAAGTTGGAGCGTGGAATGAAGCCGGGTATACATCCTGAATACAAGCCGACGCGGGTGACCTGCGCCTGCGGTCGCGTGTCGGAGACGTTCGCGACAGTGGAGGAGCTGCACGTCGAGATCTGCTCCCACTGTCACCCCTTTTTCACGGGCAGACAGAAGCTGGTGGACACCGCCGGACGTGTCGAGCGGTTCCACCGCAAGTACGGCACCGCGGAAGAACGATCGCAAGCTGGACCTATGCCGCCGGACGCCGCGGACGTCACCCCCGAGGTCGAGCCGGGCGAGGTCGAGGCGCGGGATGTGCCCGACGAGCCGGTAGCCGAGGGCACCGGAGAAGCTGCCGCCGAGTCTCCCGAGGATGCGGCGGAGGAGCAGGTCGCGCCGGAGCTGGAGGCGGCAGCGGAGCCGGAGGCGGAGGCGGAGTCAGCTGCTACTGCTGACGCAGAAGTCGACGAGGTCGACGATGCCGACGACGAGGCGACTCGGGAGACCGCCGCCACCACCGACTGAGACCTCCCCGGGAGCGAGTCGCTCGCCACGTAATGACGCCTGACGCCGGATCTCTTTCTGCAAGCGTCTTCGCTCTCATCGAGCGACACGAGGAGCTGACCCGCCAGCTCACCGATCCGGAAGTCCTCGACAACCCCTCGCGGCTTCGTGAGGTGGCCCAGGAGCACTCCGAGATCGGCGAGATAGTCGCTGCGGGGCGCCGCTACCTCCGGGTCGTCGGGGAGCTGGAAGAGGTGCGAGACCTGGCGGAAGCCGAGGACGATCCGGAGCTGGAGGCGCTGGCGCGTCTCGAGGCCGAGGAGCTCTCGTCGGAGCGTCAGCGCCTCGAAGCCGAGCTCAAGAGTCTGCTCGTTCCTCGCGACCCCCTGGATGACAGACCGGCCGTGGTAGAGATCCGCGCAGGAACCGGCGGGGACGAGGCCGGCCTGTTCGCGGCGGATCTCTATCGCATGTACTCCAGGTATGCCGACCACAAAGGCTGGCGTGTAGAGGTGATGTCATCGAGCGAGGGAGTGCTCGGAGGGTTGAAGGAGATCATCTTCCTGGTGAGCGGCAAGCACGCCTACGGAGCGCTCCGGTACGAGTCGGGAGTGCACCGTGTCCAGAGGGTGCCGGTAACGGAGAGCTCCGGGCGGATCCACACTTCGGCGGCCACGGTCGCGGTGCTGCCCGAGGCGGAAGAGGTGGACGTTCAGATTGATCCCCATGACCTCAAGGTCGACGTGTTTCGCTCGTCCGGACCCGGGGGACAGTCGGTGAACACGACTGACTCGGCGGTTCGCCTCACCCACCTTCCGACGGGTCTGGTGGTGAGCTGCCAGGACGAAAAGAGCCAGCACAAGAACAAGGCGAGGGCGCTCAAGGTGCTGCGAAGTCGGTTGCTCGACCGGCGCGTAGCCGAGCAAGAGGCCAGCCGGGCCAGCCAGCGTCGCGCACACGTCGGCACCGGTGATCGGTCGGCCAAGATCCGCACGTACAACTTTCCTCAGAACCGGATTACGGATCACCGAATCAAACTGACCCTTCATCGTCTCGAAGCCATGTTGGACGGCGATCTGGAAGAACTCGTGGCCGCTCTTCGAGTGGCGGGGCAGGAGGAGCTTCTCCAGGAGTCAGCGGGTTGAGCCGAACGACGGGGATGGGGACATCCCACCCGCCCACGCGTCGGGCGGTCCTGGAGGGAATTGCCGCGGAGCTGGAGGCCGCCGGGATCGAGAGCTCGCGGCTGGAAGCCGAGCGCCTGATCTGCCACGCACTCCGTATCAGGCGGCACGAGCTGAGCCTGAGTCTTGCCGAGCGAATCCGAGCAACGGAGGCACTCGCGCTGGCTAGGACGGTGGTCCGGCGACTGGCTCGCGAGCCGCTGCAGCACATTGAAGGAACGGTGGAATTCCGAGACCTGGTGCTCCGGGCCGACCGCCGGGCCCTGATCCCGCGACCGGAAACGGAGCAGCTGGTCGAGATCATCTCTGCCTGGACGCGAGCGAAGGCCGCTGCGGGGACGACGGAGGTGCGCCGGGTGCCACGACCGGGCCAGCGGTCCGTGACCGGGAGGCCTGTGAGCCTGGCCCTGGACGTCGGGACCGGAGGCGGTGCTATCGCCCTGAGCTTGGTTCAAGAGGGCATTGCCACCCGTGTGGTGGCCCTCGACAGCTCGCTGGCAGCGCTGGAGCAGGCCCGGGAGAACCGCGAGGCCCTGGGCTTCGAGGACACCGTCGATCTGCGGCGGGTCGAGCGCTCGATCTGGGAGACCACGCGGCCTCACGAGCAGTTTGATCTCATCGTCTCCAACCCCCCCTACGTGCGTAGCGGAGCCATCCCAGAACTGGCGCCGGAGGTTCGCGACCACGAGCCGAGAGAGGCGCTCGACGGAGGAAGAGAAGGCCTGGACGCTATCCGCGAGATCGTCCGGGGGGGCCGGGAGCGTTTGCGAGAGGAAGGAGCCCTCTTTCTCGAGATCGGAGCCGATCAAGGGCCAGCCGCTCGCGACCTCTTGAAGCCGGAAAGAGGCTGGAGAGGAGTCGAAATCCGGCGGGACCTGGCTGGAAAGGAGCGCTTCGTCATAGCCACGCCGTAGGCTGCGGAGCCGGTTCGCGCGGCTCTGTTGCGGCGGTTACCTTGGGAGGTCGGCCGGCGGGGCCGAACTCGGCAGGGTCGGCCGATCCTGCGAGACACCCAGCAGATTCGGAGACCGATGATGGATCCACAGGAACGAGAGCGGATCTTCGAGAAGGCGGGCGAGGTCGGCCGACTGATTTCTCAGACGCCGGAGTACGCGTATCTCAAGACGGCCCACGCGGAGATAAGCGAAGACAAGGAAGCGGCCTCCCGGCTCGACACGATTCGAAGCCTTCAGGAACAGTTGCTCGGATACCTCGACCGGAACGAGGAGCCGCCCGAGGAGCTCCGACAGGAGCTGGGTGATCTGAGTCAGGAAATGCAGGCCAGCTCCCGGTATCAGTCGCTCATCTCCTCTCAGGCCAACTTCGACAAGCTGATGGAGAGAGTGAACCAGGCCATAGGCCGGGGGATCAAGGCCGGCGAGGAGTCGAAGATCATTCTTCCTTAATGAAGAGAATCCGCGACCTTCTCGAGCAGGGCCTCCGGGCCACCGTCGATCCCATCATCGGAAGGCTGGTGGAGTGGAAGGTTCATCCCAACGCTCTCAGCACCGTCGGCTTCGTCGTTACCTGTAGTTCCGGTTTCTTCTTCCACCAGCACCACGTCCGGACGGCCGGTGCGCTTATCCTTCTGGGAGGCGTGTTCGATCTGTTCGACGGGACCGTGGCGCGCCGCACGGGCCTGGCTTCTCCGTTCGGGGCCTTCTACGATTCGACGCTCGATCGGCTGTCTGAGATCGCCGTCTACCTGGGCTTGCTGTCTCTGTACAACGATTACCGCCTCGAGCTCGGCGACGTGGGAATGATCTACGCGATCATGCTCGCAATGGCAGGATCTCTGATGATCAGCTACACTCGGGCGCGCGCCGAGGCCCTGGGGATCAAATGCACGATCGGCCTGATGCAGAGGGCCGAGCGTGTGATACTGATCGGCACGGCCGCGCTACTCTTCGGCGAGGCCAACCGGGGATTGGCGCTCAAGATAGTGGTGCACGTGCTCGCCGTTCTCACGAATTTCACGGTCCTCCAGAGGATCTGGTGGGTCTACCGCCATACCCGGCCAGAGGGAATCGCCGACGAGAAGGCGCGAGTGCGCCCGTGGGCTGCATTTCGAAGCAGGTCAAGTGACTAATAACAAATAATATAAATGACTTCATCTGATACGAATTCGAGAGCGAGATGAGCGAGCTGCATGGAGAACGGGACATCGGTCCCGCGGAGGGAAAGCTGGGAGTGCTGCTGGTCGGTCTCGGGGCGGTGTCCACGACCTTCATCGCGGGGGTCGAGGCGGTGCGTCGCGGGTTCAGCAAGCCCATCGGGTCGATCACACAGATGAACACGATCCGGCTCGGAAAGCGAACGGAGCACAGAACGCCTTTGGTGAAGGAATTCGTGCCGCTGGCGGAGCTCGACGACCTGGTCTTTGGCGCCTGGGATCCCATCCCGGATGATGCCTACGAGTCTGCCCGAGTCTGCGGAGTGCTTCGTCCGGAGGATCTGGAGCCGATCGCCGACTTCATGAAGTCGATTCGGCCGATGCCGGCGGCGTTCGACAGGGCGTACGTGAAGAAGCTCGAAGGGACCAACGTGAAATCTGGACCCGACAAGATGGATCTCACGGAGCAGCTTCGGGAGGATATCCGCCGTTTCAAGGCAGAGAACGGGTGCGACCGACTCGTCATGGTGTGGGCGGCGTCGACCGAGATCTTCCTCACCCCCCACCAGGTACACGATACGGTCGAGTCGCTCGAGCAGGCCATGCGCGACAACCACGAGGCGATCGCTCCCTCCATGCTGTACGCATACGCCGCCATCCAGGAGAGCGTCCCCTTTGCCAACGGGGCCCCGAACCTGACGGTGGACGTTCCGGCGATGCTCGAGCTGGCGAGGCGAAAGGGAGTGCCGATCGGGGGCAAGGACTTCAAGACGGGTCAGACGCTCATGAAGACGATCCTGGCACCCGGCCTGAAGTCCAGGATGCTGGGATTGGGCGGCTGGTTCTCGACGAATATCCTGGGCAACAGGGACGGCGAGGTGCTGGATGATCCGGAGAGCTTCAAGACGAAGGAGGAGTCGAAGCTGGGCGTGCTGGAGTACATCCTGCAGCCGGACATGTACCCGGACCTTTACGCGGACATGTACCACAAGGTGAGGATCAACTACTACCCGCCCCGGGGAGACAACAAGGAGGGGTGGGACAACATCGACATCTTCGGGTGGATGGGCTACCCGATGCAGATCAAGATCAACTTTCTGTGTCGGGACTCGATCCTGGCAGCCCCGATCGTTCTGGACCTCGCGCTGTTCATGGACCTGGCGCGCCGGGCGGGCATGCACGGTGTGCAGGAGTGGCTGTCGTTCTACTTCAAGAGCCCTCAGACGGCGCCGGGACTATATCCGGAGCATGACATCTTCATTCAGCACTGGAAGCTGAAGAATACCCTCCGGTGGCTGATGAGAGAGGAGCAGATTACGCACCTGGGCGTCGAGTACTACGACTGAGAACGGCGAACGATGCCACAGCTCGGCGTGAGGCCCGCCGGCTCCTGGGAGAGCAACACCGGGTTGTTCATCGTATTCGAGGGAGTCGAGGGCGCGGGCAAATCCACACACCTGCAGGGCCTGTCGCAGCGGCTAGACCGGGCCGGTATCGCCCACCTGATCGTCAGGGAGCCCGGCGGAACGCCGGCCGGGGAGCATATCCGGCAGGTCGTTCTGGATCCCCAGACCCCGGTCTTTCCCGAGACGGAGCTGCTGTTGTATCTGGCATCGCGAGCGGAGTTCGTGCGACGCGTCGTACGGCCGGCGCTGGCGCGCGGCGAGATGGTCCTGGCCGACCGCTTCGAGCTCTCCACATACGCGTACCAGGGGATGGCGCGCGGTCTGGGACTCGACCAGGTGCGCAGCCTGAACGCATTTGCCACAGGCGACCTCAAGCCCGACGTGACGGTACTGCTGGCGGTTGATCCGGCCGTCGGCCATGGCAGAAAGAGCGGGACACCGGACCGCCTGGAGCGCGAAGCCGCCGAGTTCCACCGACGGGTTTCCCGGGCGTACGAAGAGCTGGCGAAGACGGAGCCGGGAGTCGTTTCCATCTCGAGCGCCGGCTCGGTCGACGAGGTGCAGGAGCGGATCTGGGTCGCTCTGTCGAGTCGGTGGCCCGACCGGTTCCCGCCCGACGGATGAAACATTTTCTGTGCGGATGAGTTACACTGAATGCGCTTGCGGTGAAGGGGTTTGGCGTCGCGAGTGCATTGACCGTCGACCGGAGGAAAGATGAAGCTTCGTCGGGCGTGGGTCGCTCCGATGTCCGTATTGCTGGCTGCCCTTGCCAGCGGGGGTTGGCTCCTCCAGGAGGCACAGCCCGGCGACGTCCGGTTTAACGCGGAGCTCTTCAAGTCGGTTCACCGGTTCGTGGCCGAGCGGTACGTCGAGGAAATCGAACCGGGTGAGCTCTATGACATGGCCGTCGACGGCCTTCTGGTGGAGCTCGGCGATCCGTATGCGGCCTACATCCGCGCCGAAGACCGAGAGCAGGCGCTCCTTTCCAACACCTACGGCGGCGTCGGGATGCGGATTCTGGCCGAGGAAGAAGGCATCACGATTCTCGGGATCATTCCCGACAGCCCCTCGTCGGACCTCGACCTGCGTCCCGAAGACCGGATCGTGGAGGTAGACGGTGAGTCCGCCATCGGTTGGACGCAAGAAGAGGCGGTCGAAGCTCTGCGAGGTCCGAGAGGCGAGTCGGTCGAGGTCGGAGTGAAGCGGGCGGAAGTGGCCGGTCTGCTCCACTTCACGATCGTCCGGGACCGGGTTCACATAGTCGCCGTTCAGTCGGTCCTGCTGGATGGCGATGTGGGCTACATACTGCTCGAGCGCTTCAGCCAGGAGGCGCGACGCGAGCTGGAAGCGGCCATCAACGATCTACTCGCCGCGGGCGCTCGCTCGCTGATCCTGGACCTGCGTTACAATGCGGGCGGCATCCTGCGCGAGGCGGTGGAAGTAGCCGACCTCTTCCTCGAGAAAGGTGACCAGGTTGTCGATACGCGGGCCCGCGATCCTCGAGACAGCCATCAATATGAAGCCCCGGGACCCGACAGATATCCCGGCCTTCCACTCGTGGTACTCGTGAGCGGAATGTCGGCCAGCGGTTCGGAGATCGTTGCGGGTGCCCTTCAGGACTATGATCGGGCGTTGGTTCTGGGCACGACAACATACGGAAAAGGAGTGATGCAGAGCGTGTTCCCGCTGCCCGGAGACGATTACCTCCGACTCACCACGGGAACCTGGTATACGCCGAGCGGGAGGTCGATTCACCGTCGGAACGCTGAACGGGAAGAAGCGGACGGGCTCATCATGGGCTCGGATGATTTCGACGAAGCTGTCGCCGCGGCGGTCAGTCTCGGCGCCTCGGGCGACCCGGTCTCCGACGGCATGGCCGTGACGGACACGGCGGGCCGGCCCGTATATCAGACCATGGGCGGCCGCTCCGTTTACGGTGGCGGAGGGATCATGCCCGACCTGTTCGTCACACCCGATACGCTCACCACGGCGGAGCAGGCTCTACGCCAGGCGCTGATGAGTGCCGAGATACCCTTTGCAAACCTGGCGTTCCGGTTCGGCGTGAAATACAAGCGGCAGCATCCGGAGCTGAAACGCGATTTCATCGTGACGCCATTTCTGCGATCGGAGTTCCTCGAGTACCTGCAACAAGAGACTGGCGAGACTGTCGATCGCGATCTCATCGTGGGCGCGGTCGACCTGATCGATTACCAACTGGGGCGTCAGCTTGCCAGCGCGGCCTTCGGTGACAACGCGGGACTCGAGCGTGCGATCCGGAGGAGTCAGCAGGTGCAGGAGGCGAAGTCGCTTCTCGAGCAGGCTCGTACTCCCGAGCAGCTTCTGACGCTGGGCGAGGCCCTGCGTGCCGAGTCGGAGGGATAGGGGACGATGAACAGTGTGAATCAGTCCTGGGTCCCCGCGATGGCGGTCGCGCTCGTGGCTCTTGGGAGCGGCGGCTGGCTCCTGCAGAGAGGCGGTGCATCGCAGGAAGGAGTGGTCGCGAGCCTGCGGACCGTCGAAGAGGTGCACAGGCTCGTCTCGGATCGGTACGTGGAGGAGATAGACCCGGCAGAGCTGTACCGGATGGCGATCGATGGAATGCTACGCGAGCTGGGCGATCCCAACACGGTCTTCATCGACGCGAAGAACACCGACGAGATAGAGATTACGACCAACTCCACGTACGGCGGCCTCGGGATCCGAATCCAACGGGTGGGTGACTGGATCACCGTGATGGGCGTCCTGCCGAACACCCCCGCCGAGAGGCAGGGCCTCATGACGGGCGACCTAATCGTTTCGGTAGAGGGGGAGTCAATCCGCGGCTGGACGGACACACAGGCTGTCGAGCGTCTTCGCGGACCGAAAGGGGAGCCGGTCACGATAGGCATAGGTCGCCTCGGGGTCCGCGAGCCGCTCGAGTTCACCATCGTCCGCGACGAGATCCAGGTGGAGATCATCAAGGCCTTCATGGTGAATGAAGAGGTCGGGTACGTTCGTCTGGAGGGTTTCAGCCGCGCCGCGCGGCAGGATCTGGCCCGGGCTGTCGAGGGCCTGCGCGAGCACGGTGGGAGTGGACTGGTCATTGACCTCCGGAACAACCCGGGCGGCCTCCTCGATCAGGGCGTGGCGGTCACCGATCTGTTCCTGGACACTGGCGAGGAGGTCGTGTCGACGCGCTCCCGCCTGCCTGACCAGAACTTCGTCTTCAAGGCCCCGACGGCGGATGCGTTCGTAGACATGCCCGTGGTGGTGTTGGTGAACCAGTACTCGGCCAGCGCCTCGGAGATCGTCGCTGGGGCGCTCCAGGACCACGATCGGGGACTGATCGTGGGCACCCCCACGTTCGGCAAGGGGTCTGTACAGACGGTGTACTCTCTTCCGGGCGGACACCACCTGAAGCTCACGACGGCGGGCTGGTTCACTCCCAGCGGAAGATCCATCAACCGCAAGTGGGAGCATGGAGCGACTCTCGAGCAGCTGGCGGCAGCCACGGCCGGCGTTGGGACGGATCCGGCTGCGGTGGCGTTCGGGGAGGTCGCGTCAGATTCCGCAGAGCTCGAGGTCTTCCGCACCGACGCCGGACGGCCCGTCTACGGAGGCGGAGGGATCACCCCGGACGTCCTTGTCCCCGACACCCTCACGCTGGGCGAGCGTAAGTTCGTTGCGGCGGTGGGCGAGGGTGGGTTCTCACTGGCGCAGCTAGCCTTCCGGTTCGCGATTCAATGGACGGCAGATCACCCGGAGGTGCAGCGCGACTTCCAGCTCACTCCTGAAATGCGCCAGGCGTTCTACGAGATGCTGACGGCGGAAGAGGGTCTTGAGCTGCAGAACGAGGTGTACGACGAGGCTCAGACGCTGGTCAATCGTCGGCTCGTGTATCAGATCGCTAACGCCGCGTTCGGAGAGGTGGAGGCCCTGCGCCGAGGCCAGCAGCTGGATCCACAGTTGGCGGAGGCCGTGCGTCTCCTCTCGCAGGCCGACTCGCCGGAAGATCTGCTCGGCCTGGTCTGGCCCGCGGCGGACGAGTCGCTGACCGAGATGGGTGGCGCCGGCGAGGTTCAGAGCTTCCGATAACCCGAAACAAAAAAAGCAAGACCCGCCACCGGCGGGTCGAGAGGATGCTCACCCCTGCGACCGACTCCGATCGGTCGCAGGGGCACTCATCTCGAGGGGCCCTGCCACGGGCCCGTCCGACTCGCGCCCCTTAGTGGGGCGCTTTCACTTTGGGTGCGCGTCAGTTGCGTACGCGGTCCTTCAGGCCCTTCCCGGCACGGAAGGAGACGCTGTTGCGCGCCGCAATCGTGATCGGCATCCCGGTCTGCGGGTTGCGGCCTCGGCGCTCCTTGGTGCGGCGCGTCTTGAACGTGCCGAACCCCGTGATCGTGAAGTCCCGACCGGCATCGAGCTCGACGGCGATGATGCCAGTGCCCGGCCTGGTGGAGAAGATGCAGTCGATCACCTCCATCGCCTTCGCCTTCGAGATGTCGGTCTTGGCGGAAAGCTTATCCGCGAATTCCTGTTTCGTCACGCTCGTCTCCTTTGGGTAGGGATTGAAGGCTAAAACCGCAGTTAGGCCCATTATGTAGCATCTTTCTGCGGTTGGCAAGGCAATCCGGCGAGGCCATTCGCGGAGGGTACCGACGCCCTCGGAGAGCAGCCCCGCGATCACCGGCGGCCCTCACACCGCCTCCGCGGTGGAAGCGGGAAGGAGGCACTGGTCCGCTCGACATGGTCGGCGTTGCCCGGTCTCCCTTCCCGCAGCCCGCGTTCCAGCAGTGTAACTCCCCATATTATAAGGAGAAGCGCGCTCATGAGAATAAGGTCGAACATGGCGCACTCGTTGCCCGGTACCGCGGCCGCGATCACGAACAGCCCACACTGGACCGCGGCGTCACCGAAGCAGTCCGGGTGGCGCGACCACGCGCACGCGATCGATCAGCGTCAGCCTCGCCAGCTCCGGCGATGCCTGACCGACCAGAGGCGCGGCGAGATGACCCGTCGATCCGCTCGGTCGCCTAGGGCACGGTCCGGTGGGACCGCACGAGTTTGACGGCCTGCGGTTGCGGAGGAAGATTGGGCGGACGCGCCACCGGATCGTTCTCCCCGGCGGCATTCATGGCCCGGAGAAGGAGTGCAACGTGATTCTTAGATGGTTTCGTCGGGTGAACTGGTCGAGAGGCTTCGTTTTGATCACGCTGCCTTTCGCCACCGGTTGCTCGGAGGCGGACGGAGACGGCGCCTCGACTGCCGGTGCCTCGACTGCCACGGTCGCCGCCCGTGGCCACGGCGCGGCGGAGGTTCTCGCCGACGCGCCGGCCAAGACCGCGGATGGGGTCGCCGTGGTCAGCCGGGAGCAGGTTCTGCAGCTTCTAGACTCCGACGACGGGCCTGTGGTGATCGATGTGCGCAGCCGGGAGGAGTACAGGAGTGGACACCTCCCGGCTGCAATCAACGTTCCCTACGATCTCATCGGCGAGCGGGCGGACGACCTTCGCCAGTTCGACGAGAGGGGTATCGTGCTCTATTGTCGCACTGGCAGAAGAGCTGGCATTGCGGCGCGAACGCTCCAGGAGGCAGGATTCGAGAACCTGATGGACCTCGATGGCCACATGGTCGAATGGGTGAACGCTGAGCTTCCGTTGGAGCCCGCCGCGGACTGAGGGCTGCCCGCTGAGCACGCTAAGCCTGACGGTAGAGGTCACCAGGGGCGACGCCGTCGAATCGAGCCACGGGGCGCACGGAATCGTGTGCAGCGCGGGTCGTAGCGGCGAGACCTGCCTTGGCGATCCCGGAATGCAGAGCTACTGGCGCTCCGCCATGAAGCCCTTCCAGACCCTGCCGGTCGTGGAAGACGCCGCCGCCGTGGCGTTCGGGATGGGCTCAGAGGAGATCGCGCTGTGCTGTGCATCCCATGGCGGAATGGCCATGCACACCGATCGCGTGGCCGGGATGCTGCGCCGTATGGGCCTTCGGGAATCGGACCTTCACTGCGGTCCGCATGTACCCTTCCACCGGGAATCGGCACAGATCCTGGCATGCGCCGGCCGGGAGCCCGCCCGACTCCATAACAACTGCTCCGGCAAGCACGCGGGGATGCTGGCACTGGCGCTCCACCACGGCTGGGATCACCGGGGCTATGAGGCGATGGACCATCCGGTGCAGCGCCGGATCCGTGAGGTCCTTGCACGTTGGATGGATGTCGATCCCGAAGTGCACAAGTGGGCGCTTGACGGATGCGGGGTGCCCACACCACTGCTACCGCTGCGCGAGATGGCGCGCGCCTACGCCCGCCTGGTGAGGGCCGCCCGTGAGGGAGAGGAAGCGCCGGCCGCTGTTGTGGAGGCGATGACGACCCGCCGCGAGCTTACCTCGTCTCCGGGGAGGGTGCCGCTGGTGATCATGGAAGCCACGGCCGGCCGGCTGCTCGCGAAGGAGGGTGCCGAGGGGGTGCTCTGCGTAGCGGCCGTGGACGAAGACTGGGGATTGGCGGTAAAGGTGGAGGACGGCAGCCTGCGGGCCGTCGGTCCGGCTACAGTCGAGCTGCTGGACTCTGCGGGCCTGCTTAGAGCCGCCGAGAGCGAGACGCTGGCGCAGCTCCGGTGCGTTCCGATCGTCAATACGCTGGGCGAGCGCGTGGGCGCGATACGGGCACGTCGCGTACCCTTACCGGTACCTGAGGATCGACGGAGATGAAGGACGGGCTGTCGGTTCGCGCTCGAGCGCTGACGGCCCTGTCGGCGGCGGTGGCGGCGGGGGACCCGCCGGCCGTGAAGGAATGGATGGAGAGAGCGGCGGAAGTCTGCGGGCCGGAGGCGGTCGAAGAGGCGATACTCCAGTCGTACCTCTTCGTCGGCTTTCCAACGGCGCTTATGGCCCTGTCGCTGTGGCGGGAGAGGGAACGGCCTGTCGTTCCCGAGGCCGATCCTCTGGCAACGCCCGAGACAGTCTCGGACTGGACCAGCAGAGGAGAAGACATCTGCAGGACCGTGTACGGGCGGAGCTACCACAGGTTGAGGCGAAATGTCGAGAGGCTGCACCCGGCATTGGATCGCTGGATGATCACCGAGGGCTACGGGAAGGTGCTCGGGCGGCCCGGACTGGCGCTCGAGGAGCGGGAACTCTGCATAGTCGCCATCCTCGCCGTCACGGGGTGGGAGGCGCAGCTTCATTCGCACCTGAGGGGGGCGCTCAACGCCGGAGCCATGCGCGAGGATGTCGAAGGGGCGTTGGAGGTCGGACTTGCCCGGTCCGCGGACGCGGACTGGAGCTTGCGCGCTCGGCGCCTGTGGGAACGCGTCGGAAGCCGCCGCGCGAGCGGCGACTAGCCGGACGAGTGTGTTGCGGTGCAATCGTGTTGGGGGAGCGGGATGTTCATCGATTTCGCGCGGATCAGGGTGAAGGCCGGTGCAGGGGGAGCGGGGGCGGTAGCCTTCCGGCGTGAGAAGGACGTTCCTCGCGGCGGACCGTCTGGTGGTAACGGCGGCAAGGGCGGCGACGTGATCCTGGCGGCGGATCCTCATCTCGATACCCTCCTCGACTACAGCTACAGGGAGAACTACGCCGCGGGAAGAGCCAAACACGGGGAGGGAAGCAACCGCACGGGTGCCGACGGAGGCGATCTCGTGCTGCCTGTTCCCCGCGGTACGATCGTTCGGGATGCGGATACCGGCGAGCGTGTCGGGGAGCTGCTGGACCCGGGTGATCGGCTCGTCGTGGCCCGGGGCGGGCGAGGTGGCCGCGGGAATGCCTCGTTTGCGACGCCAACCCACCAAGCACCGCGGGAGTGGGAGCCGGGCGAGTGGGGACAAGAGAGGCGGATCGAGCTGGAGCTCAAGCTGATCGCCGACGTGGGGCTGGTCGGAGAGCCCAATGCTGGCAAGTCCACCCTTCTCGCGACGGTATCGGCCGCCCGTCCCAAGATCGCGGAGTACCCGTTCACGACCCTGCAGCCCAACCTCGGTGTTGTACCGCTCTCCGGGGGGCGGACGTTGGTGATGGCCGATATCCCTGGAATCATCGAAGGCGCCGCGGAGGGGAAGGGCCTGGGAACCCAGTTCCTGCGGCACATCGAACGGACGCGCACCCTCGTGCTCATGGTGCCGGCGGGCTCGGCCGACGCGCAGGCCACCTACGAGCTCCTGAGGGAGGAGCTACTGGCGCACGATGCCGCTCTCGACCAAATACCGCATTGCGTAGCCGTCTCTAAGGCGGACCTCGTGCCACCCGACGAGCGCCTTCCCGCCATCGACGCGCCGGGAGCATGGGGTTCTTACGTCATTTCGTCGGTCTCCCGCGAGGGGCTCGACGAGTTCGCCGAAGCTCTGTGGCGACGTGTACAGGAGGAAAAGGAACGTGAGCGGGAGCGTCGCATCGAACCGGACCAGTTCCCGGAATTGGAGGAGTGGAGGCCGTAGGCGGGCCGGCGCCCGTTTCGAAACCGGCTACGTTCCGGGCCACCGGCGGTCGCGTGCCTTCGGAGCTTCGGGCCACGTTGGCCCTGCGCCGCATAGACGGCTTGGGCGATCGTACCATCTGTCGCCTCATCGACGAGTTCGGCTCGGCCTCGATGGTCCTGGGAATGAGGCATCTTCCGGCGGCGCTCTCGATCTCCGCCGGGATCCGCGCGGCCATTGGAAGAGCGAGGCCCGTGCCGGCTGGCGTCCTGCGATTGCCGCCCGGATCACGTGCGTTGAGCTACGGGTCCGAGGAATACCCCGAGGCGCTCAAGCGACTGCACACGCCGCCGTGCGTCCTCTTCGTGCAGGGTCCGCTGGACATCCCCCGCGACAAGGCGGTGGCCGTCGTCGGAACGCGCCGCGCCACGGACTACGGTCGCAGGGTGGCATACCGGACGGCGGCGGATCTGGTCGCCTCCGGCTGGACCGTCATCAGTGGACTGGCGCGTGGGATCGACGCCGCGGCGCACAGCGGTGCGCTGTCGGCCGGCGGGCGCACCGTAGGCGTGCTCGGTTGCGGTCTCGGCCACGTGTATCCGGCTTCGAACCGCGAGCTCTACCGCTTGCTGGCCGAGCGCGGACTCCTCGTCACGGAGCACGAGGCCGACGTGCAGGCCGCGCCCCATCACTTCCCGCGACGAAATCGCATCATAGCAGCGCTGGCGAGGGCCGTGGTGGTGGTCCAGGCCGGGCTTCCGAGTGGAGCTCTGATCACGGCGGACCTGGCACTGGAGCTGGGGATCGAGGTGTTCGCGGTTCCGGGTCCGGTCGACGTGGCCGCGAGTCGCGGCGTGAACTGTCTCTTGCAGGACGGAGCCAACCTGGCCACCGGCGCCGCCGATATCCTCGGCGTGCTCGAGGGCTTGCCGGCTCCTGACGCACCCAGCTCGGGATCTGGCGCCGGGGAGCCGTCTGATCCCGGGTCCTCGGGAAGCCCGACGGATCCACTTCCCGTCAGGCTTCGATCGATGCTGTCCGACGGCCCCGCGGGGTTGGACGAGCTTGTACGTCGTGCACGCGCTCAGGTGCCGGAGGTTCTAGCGGCCCTCGGCCACCTGGAGGCGGGGGGTCTCGTCGACTCGCTCCCCGGTCAACGCTTCCGACTGGCAGACCGCCCGTGAACGAGCCATCGGTCGCTGGAGTGGCAGCGCCCGCTAGCCTGTACGTGCATTTTCCGTTCTGCGAGCACCGCTGTCACTACTGCGACTTCTCGGTATTCCGCGCCCGACAGCCGCCGCTGGATGAATGGCTAGGTGCGCTCGACGTGGACCTATGCCAGTGGTTCGAGGTAGCCGGATGGTCCAGGCCGCAGCTTCTGGAGACCCTCTTCGTGGGGGGTGGAACACCGTCTCTGATGGGCACGTCGGGCATGCGACGGGTGCGTGCGCTGATCGAGAAGTGGTTCGAGTGGGACGCCACACTGGAATGGACGGCGGAGTCGAACCCGGCGTCACTAACAGGCGAGTTGTGCGAGCGCTGGCGTGACGCAGGGGTCAGCAGGCTCAGCGTGGGTGTCCAGTCGTTCGACGATGCGGTTCTGCGATGGCTGGGGCGACTCCACGATGCGGCCGGGGCACAGGCCGCCCTGACGCGGGCCAGGGCCGCTGGCTTCGAGAACATCAACTTGGATCTCATATTCGGGCTTCCGGCTGATCTCGACAGAGACTGGGAGGCTGAGGTTCGCGCCACGGCGAATCTGGCGGTGACGCACGTCAGCACATACGGACTGACGGCCGAGCCTCGAACCGCGCTCGGGAAGTGGGTGAAGAGTGGTCGCGTGCGGATGCCGGATGATGACAGCTACGGCGGAGAGTATCTGGCCGCCGCGGCGGCCCTTTCGGACGCCGGCTACGTCCATTACGAGGTATCGAACTTCGCCAAGCCCGCCCACGAGTGCCGGCACAACTGGCAATGCTGGGAGGGCGCCCCTTACCTTGGCCTCGGGCCTTCCGCCAACAGCTACCTCGGTGGCTGCCGATTCTGGAACGTGTACGGCTGGGAAGCGTACCGAAAGGCGGCGCGAGAAGGAGGATCGCTGCGTGAGGGCGGTGAGCGGTTGACGCCCGACCAGAGCGCTCTGGAGCGGGTGTGGCTTGCCCTCCGCACGCGGAGCGGCCTTCCGATCGACGATCCGGTATGGGGCGCGAGCGCCGAGCAGGGGGCAATCCCCCAAGTATGGGCGGAGGCCGGCTGGCTGGTGTCGGCTGGCGGCCGGGCCAGGCTCACGCCGGAGGGCTGGCTACGCATGGACGCGCTGGTCGCGGAGCTCGGGTGGCGACTGGAGGAATAACCCGATGGCAGCCGGGCCGTGCGAGGGCAAGAGAATGATGATCGAGACATTGAGCGACAGAGAGCGGTCGATTCTGCAGGCCGTCATCGAGTCGTACATCGCGACGGCCGAGCCCGCTGGGTCCCGCCGTCTCGTCAAGGTATACGATCTCGATATCTCTCCGGCCACCGTCCGAAACACGATGGCGGATCTGGAGAGCAAGGGCTTCCTGACCCATCCGCACACGTCGGCCGGGCGCATGCCGACGGACCTCGCGTACCGATACTACGTAGATACGCTGATGGACCGGGCTGACGTGAGCTCACGCCAGCGTGCCAGGATCGAGCAGGAACTCGTGGGCGGGACGCCGGCGTCGGAACTGGAAGCTCTCGTGCAGCGCGCGGCGCAGGTGCTCGGTTTTCTCACCGGCGAGCTGGGTCTGGCGGTGAGTCCGATTCTGGCGGCGGCCGTGCTCCGGAAGCTGGATCTCGTCTCGATCGATTCGGAGAAGGCGCTTCTAGTCCTGACCCTGGAGTCTGGCGTGGTCCGCACCGTGTACGTGGACCTTCCCACGGCCCTTCCGGCCCAGACTCTGGTCGCGGTCGCGGAGGTCCTCAACGAGCGGCTCGCTGGGAGCACGCTGCGTGAAATCCACGCCACTCTCAGCGAGCGGCTGCGGGACGTGCGCGTGCCCGATGCGTCGGCAGCCCAACTGATCAACATCTTCGTGGAGTCCGGACCGGATATCTTCGAGTGGGCGCTGGGAATGGAGGAGATTCACCTGGGGAACGCCTCCGTGCTGGCCGAGCAGCCCGAGTTCACCTCGAGCGACCGGCTGAGGGAATTGCTCGAGCTGACGGAGAAGCGAGAGTTGCTCGCCGCCGTCCTGCGTGGGCGTGCGACGGAGCACGGACCACAGGTCACTATCGGAACCGAGCACGGCGCGCCGGAGCTGACGGGTCTCACGATCGTCACGGCCACGTACTCGGTGGACCAGCTGGAAGGAGTCGTCGGAGTGATCGGGCCGACCCGGATGCCCTACGAAAGGGTTGTCGCGCTTGTCGATTGCACTTCGTCGCTGGTGTCGAACCTGATCGCCCACTGAACGAGCTCCGGACCGACCCGGCGCGCCTGCCTGGAGATCCGGGCGGGCGCGCGTTCTCATAGCGGATTGAGGATGGCTGACTACTATCAATTGCTGGGGCTGTCGCGGAGCGCAGATCTCGCCGAGATCAAGAAGGCCTACCGCAAGCTCGCCATGCAATACCACCCGGATCGCAATGACGACCCGGAGGCCGAAGATCGGTTCAAGCAAGTGACGGAGGCGTACGAGGTCCTGCGCGACCCTGAGAAGCGCCAACTGTACGACCGCTACGGAGAGGCCGGTGTCAAGCGGGGCGTCGGGGGAACCGGAGGGTTTAGAGGCTTCGACTTTGGCGACGCCTTCGAGGTGTTCATGCGGGAGTTCGGCATGGGCGGCGGCTTCGGCGACCTGTTCGGCGGAAGCCGACAGCACGCCAGGGGGCCGCGCCGTGGCCGCGATCTGAGGCTCGACCTCAAAGTCACGCTCGAGGAGGCGGCTCGTGGGGTCGAGAGGCAGGCACACGTCCAGATCCTGGATCCGTGTCGTCGCTGCGACGGCTCGGGTTCCGAGCCGGGCACCGCCCGTGAGCGCTGCGGGGTGTGCGGGGGCGCCGGGGAGGTTCGCCACGTTCAGCGCTCGATGCTGGGGCAGTTCGTCAGCGTGCGTCCGTGTCCGGAGTGCGGCGGCGCCGGTGAGCGCATCTCGAGCCCGTGCTCCGACTGCAACGGTGACGGGCGAGTTCGGGTGGAAAGAACGATCAAGCTGGAAGTTCCCGGGGGGGTCTCCACGGAGGATTACCTCAAGCTGTCGGGTCGCGGGAATGCCGGACCGGAAGGAGGCCCGCGGGGCGACATCCTGGTAATGGTGGAGGTCGAGGAGGACGACCGGTTCCAGAGGCACGGTGACGATCTGGTCTACAACCTGGCGGTGACCATGAGTCAGGCCGCCCTCGGCGGCGAGGTCGAAGTCCCGACCATCATCGATGGTGTGGCGAAACTGACCATTCCCGCCGGGATTCAGAGCGGACAGGCCTTGCGGCTCCGGGGAAGGGGCATGCCGCGCCTTCGCGGTTCCGGACGGGGCGACCAGGTCGTTCGGGTTCTTATATGGACACCGACCAATATCAGCCGGGAGCAGCGGGAGGCCTTGGAGCGGCTGGCCGAGGTGGAGCAGACACCACCCCAGCCGGATTCGCAGGAGCCCGGCTTCTGGGAGCGGGTCAAGCGCGCCTTCAGCGCCTGAGCCTGATTCCGGGCGGTCTCGTGACCCACGAACACCACACTCCTTCGTCTTGCGGACCGAGAGGCTGATCCCTATTGGAGTGTCGGAGATCGCTGGGGACACTTCCACAGGTTTGCAGCCCGAGGGGATGAATGAACGAGCTCACCGTAGGCCGTCCGAAGCGGGAAGAGTACACGCTCTACCACGGTCCGTTCGTGGATCGGGTCGAGGGCTCAGATGTGATCGCTTCTTTGCGCGAGCAGCTCGACGAGCTTCTGGGCTTCCTGGGCCATCTGGATCCGGCCACCGCCGACTACCGCTACGCCGAAGGCAAGTGGAGCGTGAAGGAGGTCATAGGCCACGTCATCGACACCGAACGGGTGTTCGCCTACCGGGCGCTCGCCTTCGCGCGTGGCGAACGGACACCGCTACCCGGCTTCGAGCAAGATGAGTACGTCCGGGGGGGAGACTTCTCGCACCGTTCGATGCAGAGCCTCACCAATGAGTTCGAGCACCTTCGCCTGTCGAATGTGTCCCTGTTTTCAAGCTTCACTGAGGACACCTGGGATCGGTTTGGGACGGCGGATGGATCGGCTCTCTCCGTCCGGGCCATCGCCTACGTCGTGGTCGGTCACGCCGCCCACCACATCTCCGTCATCCGAGAGCGTTACCTCGGAACCGCCTGATGACACAGTCCCTCGGGCTCGATAGCGGCGGGCGACGGGCAGCGAGCCTGCTTTCCGGCGCCGGGATGGCCTTCTTCTCGCTTCTTACGATTCGCCACTTCTTCGCCGCCAACTATCCCGAGTCCATCTGGGACGGATCTTTCTGCGACATCAGCGCCTTTCTCAACTGTGACAGCAGTGCATTCTCGACGATCGCCGCCGTGGGCGGCGTACCGATCGGGCTCTTTGGGCTGATGCTCGGGGGGCTCGTGATGATCGGAGCCTTCTTCCCTTCGCCCCGGCTTGAGTGTACCAACAGAACGCTGGCGCTAGCGAACGGCGTGGGCGTGGTAGCGCTCGCTGCTTACTCGGTGTTCGTCCTCGGAAGCCTGTGTTTGCTGTGTACCGGATACTACGCGTTCTCGCTGACGAGTCTGTATCTGTTCTGGCGGTACGGCGACGCTGAGGGCGAGTCCACGCTGGCCGGGCGGTGGC
This sequence comes from Gemmatimonadota bacterium, assembly GCA_039584255.1. Taxonomy (GTDB): domain Bacteria; phylum Gemmatimonadota; class Gemmatimonadetes; order Palauibacterales; family Palauibacteraceae; genus JBDGYE01. The sequence goes on along the minus strand of JBDGYE010000020.1, from coordinate 15,371 downwards.
TTCGGCCGTCGGTGACGATTCTCGTCGTCTTCAGCGCCATCACGCTGGGCGAAGGCTATGGCCTTGCCATGTACCATGAAGCTCGTCGGGAGGCACAATCCGGCGGGGTCGCAGTGAGGATCGTCCGTCAGTTCTATGAGCTACCGGAGGTCGCGTGGCCGAGCAAGATCTCTCGCTACTGGACGGCAAGGTCCACCGAGGGCTTCGAAGATGCGCCGATCCGGATCGTAGAGTTCGGCGATCTCCTGTGCCCGGATTGCCGGTATCTGAATGAGCAGCTGGTTCGTCTGAAAGAGGAGTTCGCCGGGAAGTTGAACGTCGTCTTCCAGTTCTTCCCGCTGGACGCCGCGTGCAACGAGGTCGTCGAGAAGGACAAGCACCCGGGCGCTTGTGATCTGTCGTACATGGCGGCGTACGATCCGATGAAGTTCCAGGCCATCCATGACGAGGTGTTCGCTAACATGGACTCGGCGAAGCAGCCGGCGTGGAGGAACGAGCTGGCGCGTCGGCATGGGGTCGCGGCGGCGCTCACCGACTCGGCCACCATTGCCGATGTGCGTGCCCAGATCAGGACCGGAGCCGAGTACGAAAGGACTTCCGAGGAGTACTCCCACGGAATCCGTTCCACGCCCACGATGATCATCAACAACCGCATGGTGATCGGCACGTTCCCTTACGAGCAGCTAAGGGCCATCTTCCAAGCCCTGGTCGACGAGCACGAGGGTGGACAGGGTCGATTCCTCGAGAACTGGGAGGAGTAGCGACCGGCGGCCACCCGCTACCGGCCGGCACGACGGCCGGCTCTGCCGAGCCCGGGAGCCGACAACCGAAACACCCGGAGAGATCACGATGACCGTTGCAGACAAGAAGGCGGACTTAGCGGGACCCGGCGTCGGCACCTACGAGGAGGTGGCCAGGATCCTCCCTACCGACTACCGGCCGCTGCTGGACCGGAAGGAGACGATGCGGGCTCTCTTCGATGCGAAGAACTACGTAGAGGAGAACCTGTGCCGCGAGCTCAACCTGCTCATGGTGCAGGTTCCGCTCATCGTAGACGTGAAGAGTGGGGTCAACGACATGCTCGACCGCGACGGCTCTCGTACGCCGGTGGAGTTTGACTGCGGGCTTGGACTCGATACGCCAATCCGTGCCTCGGTGGTCCAGGCGGCCACCAAGTGGAAGCGGATGGCCCTCAAGCAGTTCGGGATGGATGTCGGAGAGGGTCTGTGTACCGATATGAAGGCGGTTCGTAAGGACTACTTCCTCGACCACGATCACAGCTCGTACGTGGACCAGTGGGACTGGGAGAGGGTCATCACGGCCGACCAGCGCACCCTAGGGTTCCTCACCGAAGTCGTGACTCGCATCTGGAAGGTCATAAAGGGCGCGGAGGACTTCGTGCTCGATCGCTTTCCGGGGTTGCAGGATTCGAGGTACCCGAGGCTACCGGAGGAGCGCAACATCCACGTGCTCGAATAGCGGGAGACGGTGCGGGAGGCCTAGATGGCTGGAGAGAGCGGTCGTCTGGGTAGGTTGGAGCGCGAGCTCGACCGCCCGTGTTCCTCCTGGACGACCGAGGATACGGCTCGGCGTAGGCCGCATTACTTACAAAATCACAAGAGATTATATACATCAACTATACATTTGAAAGTGCTTTATGATGACACACAGCGGGTCGATTACCGCGCCGTCCACGACGTGTGTGCGATCGGGGCCCGCTTCGCGTTCGTGAGCCGCGGCGCTGCCGGACCGGGCGGCGAGCTCGAGAACGGCCCCGCCAAGAGGGAGAGTGCCGAGGGCTCGTGAAGAGAATGGGAAGAGTGGGCAGAGCCGCCCTAGCGAATGCCGCTCTTACTACACTCGTGGCGACGGTGCTGGGTGTGGCCGCGTACACCCTGTGGCTCACGCTGTACCTGCTTTTCGGTCGCGCCGGTCCTGCGCAGGGAGCGTTCCTGTGGCTGCTGGCGCCGATCGTGACGGCGCTGGGATTCTCGGCTGGAATCGCGATAAGGGGACGACCGTGGGAGGGCGAAGGCGTCCCATTGGCGAGGACCCTCGGCTGGCCCCTGGCGGGCTGCGCCACCGGCGCGGTCGTCGCGGCTGTCTTCGGTCCCATGCTGATTGCGTTCATGATGCTGGTAGGCGGGGCGGTTGCCGTGGTCCTGCTCGTCACTCGCGAGGCGCGGTAACCATGTGATGTGCATTCTTCCGGCGGTGAGCTGATGGGAACCGGCGGGGCACTGTGGTGGCGCGCATTCCTGTTGGGCCTGCCGGTGGTGCTCAGCTGTCTGCTCCTGGCGGCGCACTTCTCTCGCGCGGACGTGACACCGCTGGTCGTCGCATCCCTGCTGCTGCCAGGACTGCTCTGCGTGAAGCGGGCGTGGGCGGCCCGGGTGATTCAGCTCGCGCTGGTTCTGGGCGGTTTCGAGTGGGTAAGGACGCTGATCGAATTGGTCGGCCAGCGTCGGGAGACGGGCGAGCCCTTTATCCGGCTGGCACTGATCCTGGGAGCCATAGCGGCGCTGACCTTCCTCTCCGCCCTCCTCCTACGCCACCCGCTATCTGACCGGCGGTTCACCGGCAACGACGGCCGCGAAGAATCGCCCTAGCTCCTCGCCAGTGCCTCCGTGATTGTTCCCAACGCCTCGTCCACATACCAGCCGAGATTCACCCGAACGACCCTGAGTCCCCGTCCCAGCAGGGCCTCGTAATCACCCAGGGCCTGCGCCCGCTGGAGCGTTCCGAAGCCGTAGTCCTCCTCCGGTATCGGCGTCTCCTGGACCGGGTCGGCCGTCAGGAGCAGAAAGACGCCGGCGTCGGGCCCTCCCTTATGGAGCTGGCCCGTCGAGTGGAGATACCTGGGACCGTAACCGAAGGTGGTAGCGGCACCGGTCCGCTGCAGGAGGCCGGCGCGAAGTTCCTCCACTATCCGGTCACGTCCCGGAGTAGCGGCGAAGTAGCCGAGGACGGCCAGGTAGTTTCCCTCTCTCGCCATCCCGGCCAGGCCGCCGAGGACGTCGGGCAGCGAACCGACATCGATCTTCGCGGCCCAGGATCGCGCACGGTCGACGTGCACTTCGATGCCGCCATCGGCAACCACCGGAGTGTCCTCGGCGAAGCCACTCCCCAGTGTCCAGCGCTCCAGCAGGTCTGCAGTGTTGCGCTTGCTCTCAGCCACGTTGGGCTGGTCGAAGGGGTTTACGCCGAGCAGCGCGCCAGCGGTGGCGGTGGCGATTTCCCAACGCAGGAACTCACCGCCCAGTGACTCGTGGGTCGGGATCTCTATCTCGACCACCGGGTGGCCAGCCCCGGCCAGGGCCGCCATACGGTCGTTCGATCCCTCGTCGCCCGCCAGCGTGATGTGCACGAAGATGCGGTCGTTTCCGTACTCCGCCGGGCGGTGCGGCGGCTCGTTCACCACGGGCACGAGCCCGACACCGTCCTTGCCGGTGCTCTCGGCTACCAGCTGCTCGATCCACAGGGGGAACGTCCCGATCGACCCGTCGGCTGAGATTGTCACCTTGTCTCGGCCGGCCAGGGCATGCCGTGCCAGCACTGCGCCAAGCCGGATGGCTGGGTTGTGCCTCTCCCGAATCGCGGCCGAGCTCTGCTGCCGCATGGCTCGCGCCGACCGCAGGACCGCCTCCACGTCGACGCCGGCCAGCGCCATGGGAACAAGGCCGTAGTGTGTAAGGGCCGAGTATCGGCCGCCCACGTCCGCCGGTGTCTCGAACGTGCGTCGAAAGCCGCGCTCCTGCGCCAGTGCAAGGAGAGGGGATCCTGGATCGGTAAGCGCGACGAATCGCCCACCGGGCGAACCGTCTCCAGAGCGAGCCACCCGGTCATCGAAGTACCGGTACAGCGACAGCGTCTCGACCGTGGATCCCGACTTGCTCGCCACCAGGAATAGCGTCGCGGCGAGATCGATGCGGGCGTCCGCTTCGCGCACGGCCTCGGGATCGGTCTGATCCAGGACGAGCAGCTCGGGCCACCCCTCACGGCGACCGAAAGTCTGCGCCACCACCAGCGGACACAGGCTGCTGCCCCCCATCCCCAGGACGACCACGTGGAGGAAGCCCTCGCGGCGTATCTCCTCCGCGAACCGTTCGATCTCGTAGATATCGTCCCCGGCCGCCTCGGCACCGCGGACCCATCCCAGCCGGTTCGAGATGCTCCTCATCGTCGCGGGGTCCGACGACCACAGTCCCGCATCGCCCTCGAACAGCCGGCGGGCAAAGCACTGCTCGTTGAGAGCATCCAGGGTGGCTTCCAGGCCTGGCACGTCAGGTGTTCGCTGCGTTGGAGCGGCGGCGCCCAGCCCCTCACCGCGTCGACTCGCGAGGCCTGCCATGAGCTGGTCGTATGGGTCCAGGAACTTCTGCGCGCCCTCGTTCACCAACTGCTCCGTGACGGCGCCGAAGTCGACTCCCAGGGCACCCAGGGCTTCGAATACATCACGGGCCTCGTCGACCCCCTCTTCCACCGTGTCCGGACGCAGGATTCCATCTTGAGCGAACGCCTCGATCGTCACCTCGGGCATGGTGTTCACCGTATGCGGGCCTATGAGTGGCTCCACGTACTGGCAGGGATCGTACAGGGGATTCTTGGTGCTCGTGCTGGCCCAAAGGAGCCTCTGCACGCGGGCTCCCGTCGCCGCCAAGGACTCCCAGCGGTCGCCCCCGAACAGCCGGAGGAAACTCTGGTAGGCCGTCTTCCCGCTGGCCACCGCCGCCTTTCCGAACAGGTCCTGCGGCCGCGGCCCGCCCTCTTGTCCAGCGCCGACCCGGTGAGAAAGAAGCTGGTCCACCAGGGTATCGATGCGGCTGAGGAAGAAGCTGGCCACAGACGCCACGGCGCCGACGTCACGGCCCTCGGCCCGCCGCCGCTCCAGTGCCCGCATATAGGCGTCCGCCACTCGTTCGTACGCCGGGATGGCGAACAGGAGAGTGATGTTGACGTTGATCCCCTCGTACAGGAGCTCTTCGATGGCGGGTATTCCGGCGGGCGTGCCCGGGATCTTGATCAAGAGGTTGGGCCTGTCCACGCCCGCCCACAGCCGCCGTGCCTCTACAATGGAGCCGGGGGTGTCGTGGATGAGGTGGGGCGAAACCTCTAGGCTAACGTAACCGTCCACGCCTTCCGAGGCCTCAAAGACGGGCCTGAGGACGTCACATGCCTCCTGGATGTCGGTGACCACCAGGACCTCGTACATCTCCTCAACAGAGGCACCATCCGCGGCGAGATCGCGGATCTGATCGTCGTAATGGGTGCCACCAGAGATCGCCTTGTGGAAGATCGCGGGGTTGGAGGTCACGCCACGCAGACCCTCCTCGCGGACGCGCCGCTCCAGCTCCCCTCCCCGGATCATCCCCCGCGTGAGGTTGTCGAGCCAGTAGCTCTGGCCGTGCTCAATCAGCTTGAGCAGTCTCTCCATGCGCTCGCTCTGAGTTCCGTGCCGCCTCGGGCTTCACCAGATACGCCCGCTCGATGGCCTTCAGCTTGCTCAGCCGCCTCGAATGCCGATCTTCGCCGCCGAACCGGGCGCCGAGGAATGCCGCTACGATCTCCTTCGCGAGCTCGATTCCGATTACCCTCTCGCCCAGGCAGAGAACGTTGATGTCGTCGTGCTCCACCGCCTGACGCGCCGAGTAGGTATCGTGGCACACCCCGGCACGGACGCCCGGGACCTTGTTGGCCACGACGCTGACTCCTACGGCACTCCCGCAGACGAGGATCCCACGTTCGGCTTCGCCTCCCGCCACAGCCTCCGCGACGGCGCGGGCGTAGTCGGGGTAGTCCACCGGCTCCGGACCGTCCGTTCCCAGGTCCAGCAGATCGTGGCCCTCCCTGGCGAGCAGCCCGGCCAGGGTATCCTTGTAGCAGAATCCGGCGTGGTCCGCTCCCAGAGCGATGCGCATCACTCAGCCTCCATCAGTCGCTCGGCGGCCGCCACTACATTCTCTACCGTGAAGCCGTAGCGTCGGAAGAGCTCGCCGCCGGGGGCGCTGGCTCCGAACGTCTCGATTCCTATGACGGACCCGCTCCGACCGATCCACTCGTGCCACCCGAGCCTCGCCCCCGCCTCGATCGCTAGGCGCCTGCCGATTCGCGGCGGCAGAACGTCATCCCGATAGCCCTCGTCCTGCTCCCGGAAGATCTCCCAGCTCGGCATGCTGACGACGCGCGCGGCCACGCCCCGGCTGTCCAGTTGGCGCTGCGCCTCCAGCACCAGAGCTACCTCCGAGCCCGATGCAATGAGGATCAGGCGAGGCTCGCCCCGCGGGGGATCGGAGAGGATGTATGCTCCGCGCCGAAGACCCTGAGTCGCCTTCGGGTCACCGACTGACAGCACGGGCACCTTCTGCCGGGTCAGGACGAGCATGGTCGGACCGTCCGTCCGCGTCATCGCCTCACGCCATGCCTCCACCGTCTCGTTCGCGTCAGCTGGACGGATCAACTGCAGGCCGGGCATGGCCCGCAGCGCCGCCAGCTGTTCGACGGGCTGGTGCGTGGGACCATCCTCGCCGAGGCCGATGGAGTCGTGGGTCATCACATAGATGACCGGAACGCCCATCAGCGCCGCGAGGCGGATGGCCGGCCTGGCGTAGTCGGTGAACACCAGAAAGGTCCCCGCGTATGGACGGAGTCCTCCGTGGAGCGCGATTCCCGAGGAACCGGCGCACATCGCGTGCTCCCGGATTCCCCAGCGCAGGTTCCGATTGGCGTACGCGTCGCGCCCGAAATCCCCGGAGTCCGCGATCAGCGTGTTGTTGGACGGCGACAGGTCCGCGCTTCCTCCGATGAGCCACGGCACTCGGGCCGCGATGGCGTTGAGGATCTTCCCCGAGGCGGCGCGGGTGGCGAGGGGACCATCGTCTGGTCGGAATGAGGGCAGGTCCGCGTCCCAGTCTGCCGGGAGATCCTCCGCCCGGGCTGTCGCCAGATTCGCCGCCAGCTCCGGGTACGATCGGCCGTAAGCCGCGAGGCGGGTCTCCCACTCCGCCTGCATCTTCCGCCCTCGCTCCACCGCCCCGCGCATGTGCTCCAGTGCTCGCTCAGGGACCAGGAAACGGGTGCTCTCGGGCCACCCGTAGCCGCGCTTGGTTAGCGCGACTTCCTGTTCGCCCAGGGGCGATCCGTGGGCGGCGGCTGTGTCCTGCTTGTTGGGGGAACCGTAACCGATGTGCGACCGGAGCACGATCAGGGAAGGACACCGGCTCTCCGAGCGCGCTACCTCGAGAGCGGCCGAGATGGCGTCGAGGTCGTTCGCCGACTCGCCGAGATCCTGAACGTGCCAGCCGTACCCGGCGAACCGCTTCGCGACGTCGTCGGAGTAGGTGAGGTCCGTCGGCCCGTCGATCGTGATCCTGTTGTCGTCGTAGAAGACGACTAGCTTGCCGAGGCCGAGATGGCCCGCGATGGACGCGGCCTCGTGCGAAGCCCCCTCCATCATGTCTCCATCGCTGCAGATCACGTAGGTGAGATGATCCACGATCTCGTGCCCCGGACGGTTGTAACAGGCTGCGAGATGCGCCTCGGCCATGGCCATGCCGACGGCCGACATGAGCCCCTGGCCCAGAGGTCCGGTAGTGGTTTCCACCCCGGGGGTCAGCCCGTACTCCGGATGCCCCGGCGTACGGCTCTCCCACTGCCGGAAGCGTCTGATCTCGTCCAGCGACAAATCGTAGCCGCTCAAGTAGAGCATGGCATACAGCAGCATCGACGCGTGCCCGGCCGACAGGACGAAGCGGTCGCGGTCGAACCAGGCAGGGTCGTGGGGGTTGTACCGCATCTCGCGGCACAACACGTAGGCAACCGGAGCCAGCGCCATAGGCGCTCCCGGATGGCCGGAGTTGGCCTCCTGGATGGCGTCCATGGCCAATGTTCGGATCGTGTTGACGCAAAGCTCCTCGATCTGCATGCGGTCGAGAGCTTCCGGTGAGACCGACTCCTCGATTCCCGATGGCCCCGAACGGGTATCAGTTCCCACGGCGTGCCGGCGGATGTCCTTTCAGGGTCCAGGAAGCCTCTTCGGGCGGCGGTCGCCCCCACGATATCATCGGTGCGCGCCACGCGCACCTCCCCCGCGCGGTAGCCTCACTGTAGCTTCCCTCTCGGCTTCCGGTGCCAATACCGGGGCAGGATCGGGAGCGTGGCCGTTGCTATCGGACCTTCTGGAGTTTCTGAGGCGAGGGCCCGCGGGAGGCGTGGTCGTGGGCTTCGACGACCGCGTGGGTGAAACGAGACCCCCGAACGTGCGCGGAACAGTGACGGAGGCGCGATGAGACCATCCGGCGGCAGCGTCCGGCACGACCTGACGCTGCTCACGTCTGACGATCTCGATCGGTTCGCCAGGGGATTCCACTATCGGCTGTGGGAATGTCTGGGCAGCCACGTGCTCGATTCCGCGGGCGGTCGTGGCACTCTGTTCGCGGTGTGGGCGCCCGGGGCTCGGGCGGTGGAAGTCATCGGCGACTTCAACGGATGGCTGCCGGGCCGGAATCCCTTGGAACTGAGGGGAAGCTCGGGAATCTGGGAGGGATTCGTTCCGGGCGCTCGAGCCGGCGACCTCTACAAGTACCGCGTTGTCTCTGCGAAGGGTGGAAAGGTGCGCCAGAAGGCGGACCCGATGGCCCGGCGATCGGAAGTGCCGCCGCAAACGGCATCGGTGGTGACGGAGGACCGATTCCGGTGGAGCGATGAGGAATGGATGGCGGGACGCGCTCGCCGGAACTCGCTGCGCTCGGCGATCTCCATATACGAGGTTCACCTGGGGTCGTGGAGAACGCCCCTGGACGGCCGTCGGTGGTTCGGCTACCGCGAAATCGCGGGGCCTCTCGCCGACTACGTTACGGACGCCTGTTTCACGCACGTGGAGCTGCTGCCGGTAATGGAGCACCCCTTCTACGGCTCCTGGGGCTACCAGGTCACCGGCTACTTCACTCCGACGGCCAGGTACGGCTCACCCGAGGACCTGAAGCACCTGATCGACCACCTGCATCGTTGCGGTATCGGCGTGATCCTGGACTGGGTGCCGTCCCACTTTCCGACGGACCCGCACGGCCCAGGACTCTTCGACGGCTCACACCTGTATGAGCACCCCGACCCCATGCTCGGATTCCATCCAGACTGGAACAGCTACATCTTCAATTACGGTCGCGAGGAAGTGCGCAGCTTTCTGGGCAGCAACGCACTCTACTGGCTCGAGGAGTACCACGCCGACGGACTCCGTGTGGACGCTGTCGCCTCGATGTTGTATCGCGACTACTCCCGCGCCGAGGGGGAGTGGACTCCGAACGAGCTCGGCGGGCGCGAGAACCTGGAGGCGGTGGAGTTCTTGCGCCGGCTCAACGCCGAGGCACACCTGCGCTATCCCGACGTTATGATGATCGCCGAAGAATCGACGGCGTGGCCCATGGTGTCGCGGCCGGTTGAGAATGGGGGATTGGGATTCGGGCTGAAATGGGACATGGGGTGGATGCACGACATTCTGGAGTACCTTGCCAAGGACCCGGCTCAGAGGCGCTACCACCACAGCGACCTAACCTTCCGTCAGCTCTACGCCTTCACCGAGAACTTTGTGCTCCCGTTCTCACACGACGAAGTGGTGCACGGTAAGGGTTCTCTGTGGACTCGCATGGCCGGAGATGGCCGGAAGAAGATGGCCAACCTCCGCCTCCTGTTCGGCTGCATGTACGCCCAGCCGGGCAAGAAGCTACTCTTTATGGGCGGCGAGTTCGGCCAGCGGCGGGAGTGGGATCACGAGTCGACCCTGGACTGGCAACTGCTGGGCGATCCTGCCCACGAAGGCATACGGCGGTGGCTCCGGGATCTGAACCGCCTCTACCGGTCCGAGCCGGCCCTCCACGAGCTGGATTGCGAGTCCGCTGGCTTCGAGTGGGTCGCGCCCGACGACCACCTCCAGAGCGTCATTAGCTTCCTGCGTCGCTCCCGCGACGGCCGTGAAGCCTTCCTGATCGTATGCAACTTCTCTCCTGTTGTGCGAAGGGACTACCGGGTGGGCGTGCCGTGGGAGGGCGCCTGGCGGGAGCGGCTCAACAGCGATGCCGCGGAATACGGAGGCGCCGGGTTCGGGAACCTGGGCAGAGTGGAAACGGACCCCCACCCCTTCCACGGGCGCGCGTCCTCGCTGTCGCTGACGCTCCCACCGCTGTCCGCCATCTTCCTCCAGGGCCAGGAGGCGAGGGTTGGCTGACCAGCTCGTCTGCTTCCACGCCCACTTCTACCAGCCGCCGAGGGAGAATCCATGGACGGGAGAGGTGGGTCGTGAGGAGTCGGCAGCGCCCTACCACGACTGGAACGAGCGCATCACGGCGGAATGCTACTCGCGCAACGCGGCGGCGCGCGTCATGGACGACCAGGGCGGGGTGGCTCGGGTCCTGAACAACTTCAGCCGCGCGAGCTTCAACCTCGGGCCTACGCTGATGGGATGGCTCGAATCTCACTCACCGGAGGTGTACGGTGCGATCCTGGAGGGCGACCGCTGGGGCCGGAGAAGGTTCGCGGGCCACGGTACCGCCCTGGCTCAGGCCTACAACCACGTCATCATGCCGCTCGCGTCACACCGCGACCGCCGCACACAGGTCTTGTGGGGCGTGCGGGACTTCGTGTGGCGGTTCGGCCGACAGCCGGAGTTCGGCCGACAGCCGGAGGGAATGTGGCTGCCCGAGACGGCGGTCGATTTGAATACGCTGGAGGCACTGGCGGAAGCGGAGATCCGGTTCACGATCCTCTCCCCCCGACAGGCCGATCGCGTGCGGCACCCGGGCACCGACGCCTGGTGTGACGTGTCCGACGGAGCCATCGATACCGGAAGAGCGTACCTGCATCGCCTGCCGTCAGGGCGATCGATCAACCTCTTCTTCTATGACGCCGAGATCTCGCAGGGCGTGGCATTCGGGCGGCTCCTGGAGGACGGGGGCCGCCTGGCTGAGAGCATGCTGGCGGCCTTCCCCGAGGGCGAGCGGGAGCCGCGGCTGGTAAGCGTCGCCACCGACGGTGAGACCTACGGCCATCATCACCCGGCCGGCGAAATGGCGCTCGCGGAGGCCATCTCGCGTTTCGAGGACTCGGAGAGTCCGCGCCTGACCTGTTACGGCCAGTTTCTGTCCGAGCACCCGCCGGAGCTGGAGGTGGAGGTCGCGCAGGGCACGGCCTGGAGCTGCGACCACGGAGTCGACCGCTGGCAGACCGACTGCGGGTGCGCAACAGGAGCCAATCCGGCATGGAATCAGACCTGGCGCGAGCCGCTGAGGGAAGCGCTGGACTTGCTGGCCGGTCACCTTTCTCGACTGTTCGAGGACGCCGGCGGGCGTCTGCTCAGGGATCCGTGGGAGGCCAGGGATCAGTACATCGAAGTGCTTCTGGATCGGTCTGCGGAGCGGTTCGACGAGTTCCTGGCTCGACACGGGACGGCAGCCGTTGGCAGCCCCGGGCGCGCCGAGGCGGTCATTCTCCTGGAGATGCAGCGCTACTCCATGCTGATGTTCACGAGCTGCGGCTGGTTCTTCGACGACGCCGGCGGGATCGAGACTCGCCAGGTGCTCCTGTACGCGGGACGCGCTCTGGAGCTCGCCGAAGCTCTGGGTTACATGGAGGCGAGAGGTCCTTTCCTGGCGCGTCTGGAGGATGTTAGCAGCAATCGGGCGGATGTCGGCCACGGACGGGCGATCTTCGAGTCGGCCGTGGCCGCGGCCCGGGCGGAGGCCACGGCGGCCGCGGCAAAGCCTGTCTGACGTGGTGCGGATGGAGACCGCTCGTTGCGAGGTTCAGTCTGCCTGTCCCTCGCCATGCTGCCCCAGGGCCCGGTTCAGCGCGTTCAGGACCGCCGCGACCGCGCCGTCGATGTACGTCGTGCGGACCGGCACGGCCCCGACGTAGCGCTGGACGCCGGCCGGCCGGTCGCGGAGCACAACCAGGACTACGTCCGCGTCGAAGGCGTGCAGTCGCTTGATGCCGAGCAGGCGGAAGCTCTCGGCGCCGGTCGCATTGGAGATGGCCGCCAGGGTGGCCTCCGCAGCAAGCCGGAGCTCGATGACCTCGAGACCGACTCCCTCAGCCTCTCCAACGTAACTGTCGTCGTCGAGGTCGAGTGTCACGCTCACCCGGACGCGAGAGCCGCGCTGCCGCTCGAGGCTGGCTTCAGCGAGCCTGAACCGGGTGCTGTGCAGGTCGGCTCGTGACTCGCTGCCTCCTTCTTCCAGGACTTCGAGTTCTTCCAAGACCGCCTCCTCGTAAGGGTGCCGGGGCCCTGATCGCGCTCCATCCCGCGACTTGTATATGCAAGAAGCCTGCTAGCGCTTTGAGTCCGTGGCTTCCGTCTGCTCGGCCGATTACCGGATTGCGCAAATCCCTGCTCGAAGGCAGCGGCGGACGCAGCCATACGGGCTGGCGCGGCCCCCGCCGTCCGGCTCAGATTCCCGTATGCGAACCGCCCTGCCCGCGGCACGGCAGCCGACGTTCTACGCCCCCGATCTCGAAGGGCGATCGGCGGGCGAGGTCTTGAGTCTGGAGGCCGAGGAAGCGTATCACGTCCGCGCTCTTCGCCTGGGCGACGCGGCCGAGATCACGCTCGCGGACGGCAGGGGCAGGCGGTGGCGGGCGAGGTTGCGGGGTGGTGACGGAGGTCGAACCCTTGCGGCCCTGCTGGAGCCGTTGGCGTCACGGCCTCAGATTCCTCTCACCGTGGCGTTTGCCGTAGCCAACAAGTCCCACACTCTGTGGCTGGTGGAGAAGGCCGTCGAGTTCGGCGTGAAGCGCCTGCAGCCCGTGGAGTGCGCACGATCGCGTTCCGTAGCCGATGCCGCGAGGTCCAAGTCGTTCTGGCAAAAGGCCCGGAGACGCGGGCTCGGAGCGATGAAGCAGAGCGAGAGCGCCTGGCTCCCCGAGCTGAGTCCCGTGAAGTTCCTGGGAGATTACCTCATCGGGGTCTCGGCGGACGGCCCCCGAGTGCTGCTGGATCCTGAGGGCGACCCGTTGTGGGCCGTCCTGGTACCCTGGGAGGGCGGTGCCGAAGCGGCCCTGCTGGTCGGCCCGGAAGGCGGGTTGCTGATGGGGGAGCTCGAAGAGGCAGTGGGAGCGGGTTTCCGGCCGGCAAGTCTTGGCTCGTCGGTGCTCCGGTTCGAGACGGCGGCCCTAGCGGCGGTGGCTGTCGCGGCACAGCGGTTGGAGATGCTCGGGCAACCAGAACCGGGGAGGGCGGTCCCCGGAGCAGGAGGTGACCAGTGAACGACGATTGCCTGTTCTGCAGAATCGCAGGGGGAGATATCCCATCCGACGTAGTGGCCGAGGGCGACCGCTGGCTGGCCTTCCGAGACATCCAGCCGCAGGCACCGGTTCATGTGCTCGTCGTTCCGAAGAGTCACGTGGAGAGCGTGGCGACGCTGGCCGGGACGGAACGTGACCTGGTGGGTGAGCTGATGATGGCGGCGGCGGAAGTGGCCCGGCAGGAGGGCGTGGACGAGAGCGGCTTCCGGGTTGTCACCAACGTCGGCGAGAGAGCTGGACAAAGCATCTTCCACCTGCACCTTCATGTTCTGGGTGGCAGGAGAATGCGGTGGCCGCCGGGCTGAGCGAAGCCGGGGCGAGCGGGGCAGCCGGGGCGGAGGCACATGCCCTCGCGGTTATCGAATTCGGCGACGTACTCGAGCTCATCGCCGAGAAGACCACCTCAGAGCCTGGCAGGCGCCAAGTTCTCTCGCTCAGACCATGGAAGGAGCCATCGACGGTCCGGGAAGCCCTGCTGGCCGCCGACGAGATGGTGACCTTCCTCGTGCACAGCGAGGGGTGGGCCCCGCCTCCGATTCCCGATGTTGGCGCATGCCTCAAGCGCCTGGAGACGGAAGGCTCGGTCCTTCTTGTGGCCGATCTGGAAGCGGTCCTGGTACTCCTGGTCGCGTCGCGTCGTGTCCGCGCCGATCTTCGCGCCGAGTCCTCGTCGCTTCCGCGGATCTTCGGGTTGACGGAGCGCCTCCCGCGCGAGCCTGGTCTCGAGGATCGTCTGGTACGGGCCCTGGATCCCGCGGGAGGCATCGCGGACGGGGCTTCCTCGAACCTGAGGCGGATCCGCCGATCGCTGAGAGGATCCCGGTCCGCGATCGTGCGTCGACTCGAGTCGTTCATGCGATCGCTACCACGCCGCCTGCAGGTTCCCGACGCCTCCGTCACGGTTCGGGTTGGACGGTACTGCGTGCCGATTCGCAGGGAAGGGCTCTCCAGTGTCGGCGGAATCGTGCACGACGAATCAGCCACCCACCGCACGGTCTTCGTCGAGCCGCCCGTCGTGATCCCTTCTATGAATCGGATCGCGGAACTAGAGCGGGAGGAAGTTCGCGAGGTCCAGTGCATCCTGCGCGAGCTCACGGAAGACCTGAGACCCCACGCGCCGGCGCTTCAGTCGGCTCTCGGGGCCCTGGGCGAGTTGGACTCGCTGTACGCCAGGGCTCGCTACGCTCTGGCCCATGGCGGCTCGCGGCCGATAGTGATCGCCGGGCGTGGTGAGCTCTATGCCTCCGACGGAGCGGAGGCTTCTGAGGAGCTACCCGACCTCCCTTTCCGGGCCGTCGACGCCCTGCATCCACTTCTTCAGGCCGGCGGCGAGCCGGTAGTGCCGTTCGATCTCCAGCTTCGCGCCGGGGAGAGCGTGCTGCTCGTCAGCGGTCCGAACGCCGGCGGCAAGACCGTGCTGCTCAAGGCTATAGGACTGCTATCCGCGATGGCTCAAAGCGGGATCATCCCTCCGGTCGGCAGGGGCACGCAGCTGCCCCTGTTCAGGCAGTACTTCGCCATCATCGGCGACGAACAGTCGATTCAGGCATCCCTGTCCACGTTCAGCGCCCAGGTGGCCGGTCTCAGATTGATCCTGGAATCCGCCGACCAGGAGTCCCTGGTGCTGATCGACGAGCTGGGAGGGAGCACCGACCCGGCTGAAGGCGCGGCGCTCGCGGCGGCCGTGTTGCTTCGGCTGGCCGAGCAAGGCGGCTTGACGGTCGCGACGACCCATCTCGGCGAGCTGAAGGAGCTGGCAGCGGAGGAGTCGGCCATCGTCAACGCATCTCTCCAGTTCGACACGCGCGCGCTCAGACCGTCCTTCCGCCTGCAGCGCGACCGACCCGGCCGCAGCTACGCACTGGAGATCGCCAGTCGCCTCGGTCTTCCGGATGCGGTTCTCTCCGAGGCCCGCTCGCGCCTCTCGGGCGAGGAGCGGGAGATGGAGCGACTTCTGGGTGAGCTCGAGAAGAAGGAGGAAGAGCTGTCACGTCTCACGGCCGAGTCGCAGTCGGCTCGGCGTCGCCTGCGTGAGCGCGAGGAGCAAGTTGTCGGGGCGGCCGAGCGACTGCATCGGCGGGAAA
>JBDGYE010000094.1:16924-34294 GCA_039584255.1 Gemmatimonadota bacterium | reverse complement strand
TTAGAACGTCGTGAGACAGTTCGGTCTGTATCCGCCGTGGGCGTTGGAGATTTGAGGGGAGCCGCTCCTAGTACGAGAGGACCGGAGTGGACTGACCGCTGGTGTACCTGTTGTTCCGCCAGGGGCATCGCAGGGTAGCTACGTCGGGAAGGGATAACCGCTGAAAGCATCTAAGTGGGAAGCCCCCCCCAAGATGAGATCTCCCGCACCGCAAGGTGCCTCAAGGCCCGCAGGAGACGACTGCGTGGATAGGCGGCAGGTGTAAGCGTGGCAACACGTTCAGCCGAGCCGTACTAATCGGCCGTGCGGCTTGATCCCCTCCTTACACACACCAGACTCCACTCCCACCGCCCGTCGCTCACTCTCTCTCCACCCCTCACCCCGTTTGGCATATACGCCCGGCTCCGATCCGCATCCTGGAGCCAGGCTTTGACAACGAGATGCGGGAATTCTCAAAGTCAAAGTGCCGGTGGTTCTCGCGAGGGGGTCACACCTGGTCCCATCCCGAACCCAGCAGTTAAGCCCCTCAGCGCCGATGGTACTGCGGCTTCAGGCCGTGGGAGAGTAGGTCACCGCCGGCCCTCACACCCAAGCCCCACCCCGCCACCCGGCGACGGTGGGGCTTACCCTTTCCTCCCTCTCCCCACGCGTCAGTTCTCGTGCAGCGATTCTCGGTAGTCCCCTACTCGTTGCCGCTCTCGCGAACGGGCGCTAGTCTCACCCTGCAGCGCCAATCGGGCGCGCTCGAAAGCCAATCCCGCATGAAGGATGCGACGAAGATGACGAGCCACCACACCGCCACCGGCTACCCGACCCGTCTGGGGCTCGGAGTGATTCTCGCCGTGCTCGCTGGCGCCGCCAGCGCCAGGGCCCAGGAGACGGACTACGAGCTCGAGAAGAGGAAGCTCTCCGTGGCCCAGGCTATCGAAGAGGTCACGCAGAGTGACCCCGGGACCCAGCGCTTCTTCGACGAATCCTACGGGTATGCCGTGTTTCCGAGCGTCGGCAAGGGGGGCTTTGTCGTGGGCGGAGCCCACGGCAACGGGCTCGTCTACGAACAGGGCGACCTGGTGGGAACCGCCAGCCTCAAGCAGGTGAATGTGGGATTGCAGCTCGGTGGGCAGTCGTACATTCAGGTCGTCTTCTTCCAGGGGGAGCCGGACCTCGATCGGTTCAAGGCCGGCAACCTCGAGTTCAGCGGCCAGGCTTCAGCAGTGGCGATCACCGAGGGCGCTTCCGCCGACATCGATTACGCCAAGGGCGTGGCGGTCGTCACCAAGGCCAAGGGTGGCCTGATGTACGAGGCCTCGCTGGGCGGCCAGACCTTCGACTACGATCCGCTGGGGAACTGATCGCGCGCGTCCGGGCTCGGTCCCCGGGCGCGCTCCGCCGATCTTCAGGAGATCGCGGACAGCAGTCGCCGCACCGTCTCCCCCGGCCGCTCAGCCCCCATTACCGCGCTGAGGACTGCCACACCGGCCCCGACGGCGGCTACCGCGCCCGCGTTTTCCGGGTCGATTCCGCCGATTCCCACCCCCGGGATCCCCGCGGCAGCCAGCACCTCGCCCACGCGAGCGGGGCCGATGGCCTCGTTCTCCAGCCCCGCCTTCGAGCGCGTCCCGAAGACGGCGCCGATGCCCAGATAGTCCGCCCCGTCCCCGGCCACCTTCGTCGCCTCCGTCGGATCGTCCGTGGAGTAGCCCAGCAGGAATCCCTGCGGGGTGCAGGCTCTCGCGGCGGCCACCGGGAGATCACCGGGCCCCAGGTGCACTCCATGCGCCCCGGCAGCCAGAGCTACGTCGAGGCGGTCGTTGACTATGAGCAGCGCCCCGTGGTCCTCCGCGAGCGGCCTCAATCTGCGTGCCTGCTCGTAGACCGAGTCGGCGGTCGCCCGCTTGTCCCGGAGCTCGATCGCCGGCGCCCCCGCCTCGAGGCACTCCGCAACGACCTCTTCGAGCGACCTGCCGCAGCGGGGGGCGGGATCCGTGAGGACGATCAGCCTGATCCGATGGGCCAGCACCTCCGACGACGCCCGCCCCCGATCAGCGTCACCGCTCACTGCGGATCCGGTTCTTGGCGTTGATGTGCTCTCGCTCGGTGCGCGTGAAGACGTGTGAGCCGTCAGGCCGAGCTACGAAGAACAGAAAGGGCACTTCGGCGGGCTCGAGGACGGCATCCAGCGCCGCTTCTCCGGGCGACGCGATGGGACCGGGAGGGAGGCCGGCGTGCGTGTAGGTGTTGTAGGGGTGATCGGCCACGCGCTCGATGTCGGCGTAGAGGAGGCGCTCCTTCGGCTCGCCCAGCGCGTATTGAACTGTGGGGTCGGCCTGCAGGAGCATTCCGATCTCCAGCCGGTTCAGGTAGACGCCGGCGATGACCGGCCTTTCCTCTGCGACCCGCGCTTCCTTCTCGACGATGCTGGCCAGCGTGACGACCTCGACCTCCGACAGTCCCAGCGAATCTGCCAGCAGCCTGCGCCGGCTCGTCCAGTAGCGCCGATAGCCCTCCACCATCGTGCGGAGGGCGAACTCCGGTTCCACTCCCTCCGCGAACCGGTAGGTCTCCGGGAACAGGTATCCCTCCAGGGTCGGCCCCGGCACCTCCAGGCTACGGGCGAGAGCCGTGTCGGCGGCGAGTTGGCGCACCGAGTCCTCGGTGACGCCCGAGATGGATGCCACGCGAGGTGCGACCTCCCGAACGGTGAAGCCTTCGGGGACCGTGAGAGGGAAGGTGACGACCTCGCCCCTGGACATGGCCGAGAGGATCTCCGACCAGCTCTGATCGCTGCTGAATCGGTAGCGTCCCGACTTCAGCGATCCGTCCCAGCCCTTCAGTCGGGCGGTCAGGGCGAACAGCCTCGGGTACCGGACGAGTCCCTCCTCCTTGAGCTGCCGCCCGATCTCGACGGCGCCCATCCCCGGCGCAATCACGACCTCCACCTCTCGTGCGGGCTCGCCCTCGCCACATCCGACGGCCATCGCTGAGGTGCCCACGACCAACCCGAGCAGAAGCGCGACGCGTATCATCTCTGTGACAGAAACTCCTCCAGCATGATGGCCGCGGCGAGCATGTCCCTTCTGCCCCGCTTCCCGCGTCCGCGCCGGGCGCCGCCCAGCTCCCGCATCCTTTCTTCCGCTTCGACGGTGGTCAGACGCTCGTCACACTCCTCCACGGCGACTCCCGTCAGCTCGCCGAGCCGCCTGGCGAACCGCCGGGCCTCTGCCGCCATCTCCCCTTCCGATCCGTCCATGTGCAGGGGAATGCCGACCAGGATGAGCGCCGGCTCGAGATCTCCAACCAGCCTGAGCAGTCCGGTGGGAGGCTCGACGCAAGGTACCCCGTTCTCCACGACCGAGTGTGGCGAAGCGATCGTCTGGGAGGGATCCGAGGTCGCGACGCCGATGCGCCGCCGGCCATAGTCGAGAGCCAGGACCCGTCCCGGAAGCCCGCTCAGCTTTCCTCCAGGAGCCCGGTCAGGTCCTCTCCCGCCTCGAGGCGGAGCCGCAGTATCCTCAGATATGACGGCGCGCCGACCAGAAAGACGAGCTCGGGAGAGTCGTGAGCGCCGCCTGCCGAGGTCCGGGTGAGGAGCGACGCGACCGGTTCTCCCGCCGCCTCGGTCAGCAGTCCCTCGATGAAGCCCTCGGTAAAGGGAGCAGAGTCGCTGGAGTCGTCGGTCCTACCGGCCGCCGCCAGCGCCTCTACGGTCCGCGAGCTCGAGATCCCGGCCACGGCCTCAGTGAGCGGGGCGGAGCGGAACTCGCCCAGGCCCCTGGCCTCGGCCTCTGCGTTGACGGCGGACCAGAACTCGGCCATGGAGATACGGTCGGCCGGTGCCAGCTCGCCTATGCGCGCGGCCAGCTCGGCGCCCGCCGCACGGCCGGCTTCTCGCAACGCCCGGGCCACTCCGTCCGGATCCGTGGCTGCCGAGCGCACGAGCGCCTCCACGGCGGAGCGTGGGAGACGCACCTCCTCGTGATCGGGCGCCGCCGTCACGGACTGCTCCCGGCGCACACTGTCGGATCGTTCATGGGAAGCAAAGTATCGGCCCGTGGGTCTCGGGCAAGAAAGGGCGCCGGACTTCCCCGGCGTCTCCGGTTGGCACCCCAGGCGCCCGGTGGTTTATTGGCATACGTGCGGCCCTTGTGCCAACTTTCCAATTGTACCCCGTCGAGGAGGATCGATGGAAGACGCTGATTACAGAGAGGCCGTGGGTTTTGTGCTGGGACTCGCCGTAGGCGCCCTGGTGGGTACCGCTGCCGGACTGCTTCTGGCTCCGCAGAGCGGACGCCGGACCCGGCGCCAGATCGCCCGCAGCGCCGAGGCAATCACGGACGCCGCCGCCGACTCGCTTGAGGAAGCCAGGGACGATGCGCTGAAGCTGGCCGGCCGCGCGCGCAAGGATGCCGGTAAGCTTGCCCACCGAGCCAGGCGCTCGGCGGAGGACACGGGCGAGAAGCTGGTCGAGGCCGTGGAGAAAGGCCGGGAGAAGTTCCGACACTAGTGCATCCAGCCACGACTCGGTGCGTAACCGTACTCACGACCGGATGCGTTGAATGCTCATCCCGGAGCTGATCGAGCGGAAGCGGAACGGAGCAGAGCTGTCGCCCCAGGAGCTGCACGGGCTGCTGGAAGCCTTTCAGAGTGGGCAGCTCGCCGACTACCAGATGTCGGCCTTCCTGATGGCCGTCTATTTCCAGGGTCTCAGCCGTGCCGAGCTGGACACCATGACCCGGGCCATGATCGGCTCCGGCACACGGCTCAGCTTCCAGGACGACGGTCGACCTCCGGCCGTCGACAAGCACTCCACAGGGGGCGTCGGAGACAAAGTCTCGCTGGTCCTGGCCCCCCTCCTGGCGGAGTACGGGCTGCGCGTGCCGATGATGTCGGGCCGCGGCCTCGGACACACGGGCGGAACGGTCGACAAGCTGGAGTCGATTCCGGGCTTCCGGACCGGGCTGGACCTCGACGAGTTCCGGTCCGTTCTGGATGAAGTTGGCTGCGCGATGATCCGTCAGACACCGGAGATCGCTCCCCTGGATGGACGCCTGTACGCCCTCCGGGACGTCACGGCGACGGTGGAGTCGGTTCCCCTTATCGCCGCCTCGATCATCTCCAAGAAGGTCGCCGAGGGAATCGAGGCCCTGGTCCTCGACGTGAAGTTCGGGCGCGGAGCCTTCATGACCGAGCCGGAATCGGCTCTCGAGCTCGCCAGGACGCTGGTGGAGCTGGCCGGATCCGAGGGCCTGCATGCCACCGCGCTCCTCACGGCGATGGACGAGCCGCTGGGGGTCAAGGTCGGTAACGCCCTCGAGGTGCGTGAGGCACTCGAATGTCTGGAGGGAGGCGGGCCGGCGGATCTACGGGAGGTCACTCTCGAGCTGTGCGCGGACGTGGCCGTCGCGGCCGGAGTGGCGACCCGGGGAGAAGCCTGGGAATCGATGGCCGGGATTCTTGACGATGGCGGAGCACGCGAGCGCTTCGGCCGACTGGTGGTCGCCCAGGGAGGCGATCAGGGGACCCTGGACGATCCCGACGGCCTGCCCTCGGCTCCGGAGCGCCTCACCTACGAGTCCCCGGTGGACGGGATGGTGGCGGCCGCCGACGCCCGCCGGATCGGGCTGGCGGCGCTGGTGCTGGGAGCGGGCCGCCGTCACGTGGAGGACGATGTGGATCCGGCGGTGGGCCTGGAGGTGCTGTGCCGCGTCGGCGACGTGGTCGAGCGGGGCCAGCCCCTGGTCATGATTCACGCTCGATCGGAGGAAGACGCAGCGGCCGCGACGTCCCGGGTCGAAACGGCGATCGAGATCCTGGACGAGCCGCCGGAGGAGCCGGCACCACTTGTGTGGAAGCGGGTGACGGAGGACGGCGTGACCGACTGGACTCCGGACGACGCCTGACCCTCTCGCTTTGGATAGTCGGTCGGCCCGACCTGACCCACCTGGCTTCTAGAACTCGAAGTCATCGCCGACCGGCGGAGCCGCCAGCGAGTCGGCTCCAAGACTGTCGGGGAGAACGCGGGTTCCCCACGGGCCGTGCACGTGGCACGGCTCTCTGGGCTCGGTGTCCGGGAGGTAGTACTCGGTGTAGACGTGCTCGGGGGGGCACCACGGGGTCGCCAGGAGGCCGGTGATCTCGTCGACCCTGCGCTCCAGGAGTCCGGGGGGCCTGCGCCACGGCGCCGGCGCCGGTTTCGTCTCGTAATAGAACTGGAGCACGGCGGCGTTGACGGGCGCCGCGTCGCGTCCGCCCTGGGCCTCGTCTCTTATCGGCGCCGGTATGTCGAACCCGACCCAGGTGGCCGTCACCAGGTCCGGCGTGAAGCCCAGGAACCAGGCGTTCGTGACCTCGTTGGTCGTGCCCGTCTTCCCGGCCACAGGTATCTCGTACGGCACCCACTGCCGGACCCGGATCCCGGAGCCGGCGTCGACGACGTCGCGAAGCATCGAGACCATGATCCACGCGGTCCGCTCGTCCAGAACCTCCTCGCGCTCCAACGGCGCCTCCCACAGAACCTCTCCGTCATTGCTCTCGATCCTGAGGATGGGCCGCGGGGTGACCCGGACACCCAGGTTCGCGAAGGTCGTGTAGGCTTCGACCATCTCGATGGGTCGTACGGAGGGGGCGCCGATGGCCGTCGAGGGAACCCTCGGCACGTTGGTGGAGATTCCCATTCGGCGCGCGCTCTGCGCCACCGTCTCCAGGCCGACGCGTAGTCCCACCTTCACCGCTACCACGTTGATCGACTGCCTGAGCGCGTGGCGCATCGTGACCGGGCCCTTGAAATCGCCGGTGAAGTTCCGGGGTGACCAGATCGAGCTGTCCGGCTGCGGAAACTCGATCCGTTCTCGATGGCCGCGGCGTACACGAAGGGCTTGAATCCCGAGCCCGGCTGCCGCCTGGCCTGGGTGGCCCTGTTGAACTCGGAGTCGCCGAAGTCGCGGCCGCCGATCATGGCCAGCACGTCGCCGTTCGCCGGATCCGCCGCGATGAACACGCCCTGGATGTAGGGCATCTCCGGCCCTGTGACCTGCTCTTCCGGCCAGCCTCTGGTCTCCGCGTAGGAAGGCGCCTCGAAGCCCTCCTGTCGTTCTATCCAGTCCAGCTGCTCGTGAAGCGCCGAGTCGGCCACGGCCTGCAGCTGCGGGTCCAGCGTGGTGTAGATGCGCAGGCCAGCCTCGTAGATCTGAGGTCCGTAGCGGTCGATGAGAATGCGCCGGACCCACTCCACGAAGTATGGTGCGAGCGCTCCCTCGCCCGGGTCGTGGCGGATGAGCAGGGGATAGGCGCGCGCCCAGGCCGCCTCCTCGTCCTCGATCATCCGCTGCCGCCGCATCAGCTCCAGCACCAGGTTCCGGCGTGCGAGGGCTCTCTCGGGATGCCGCACCGGCGAGTACCGGGCGGGAGCCACCGGCATCGCCGCCAGGGTGGCTGCCTCGGGCAGATTCAGATCCCAGACGTCCTTCCCGAAGTAGCGCTGCGCGGCGTTCCGGATACCATAGATCCCGTCGAAGTTGATCTGGTTGAGATAGGCCTCTAGGATCTCGGTCTTGGTGTACGCCTGCTCCAGCGAGCGGGCCACCTTCATCTCGCGCAGCTTCCGCCGCACCGAGATGTCCCTGCGGTTCACCACCGAGGTGAACATGTTGCCGGCCAGCTGCTGCGTGATCGTGCTCCCGCCGGCGGCCTGGTAACCATGGACCGCGAACTCGAACGCCGCGCGAACCGACCGGCGGTAGTCGATTCCGTTGTGCGACCAGAACCGCTTGTCCTCTACGGCGACGAAAGCGTCGACGACGTGATCCGGAACGGACGCGAACGCGACCCAGGTTCTACGCTCGATCGCGAACTCGTGCAGCAGGCTGCGGTCGGCCGCGTAGACGCGGGTCGCCTCCTTCGGCTCGAAGGCGTAGATCTGGGCGATGGACGGGCAGCCGTCGCAGATGTGTGCCCATGCTCCCCACGACACGCCGATACCCAGCGCGACGGCGGCGAGCGCCGCCGTCGCGAAGGTCCAGCGCGCGCGCGGACCGACGCGTCCCCACGTGCCGTCCAGGATCCCCTTCAGGGTGCCGCGCGAGGTCGCTTGATTCCCCGCGGCGGGCTCTCTATGCTTGGCGCTTCCGGGCGCGTCAGTGTCCGACATGGCAGCCCTTCTTACAGAGCGCGCGAGCCGAATGTTTCCCTCCGTCGACGAGCAACTCGAACGTATCCGCGACGGCGCGGCGGAGATCATACCCGAGAGCGACCTGGAACATAAGCTGACCCGCTCCAGGTCGACGGATACACCTCTTATAATAAAGCAGGGCTTCGACCCTACGCGCCCGGATCTCCATATCGGCCACGCGGTCTCGATCCACAAGCTTCTCACCTTCCAGGATCTCGGACACCAGGTCGTGTTCGTGATCGGCGACTTCACCGCCCTCGTTGGTGATCCCTCGGGTCAGAGCGATGCGCGGCCCGTGGTGAGCCGGGATGAGATCGAGGAGAACCTACAGACCTACCGGGAGCAGGTGTTCCGGATCCTGGATCCCGCCAGGACACAGATCCGGCGCAATAGCGAGTGGCTGTCCGGACTGCGGCTGGAGGACGTCCTGAGGCTCACCTCGCAGTACACCGTCGCCCGTATGCTCGAGCGCGACGACTTCGCGGGCCGGTACGCGGAGGGCAAGCCGATCACGCTCGTCGAGTTCCTCTACCCGATGATGCAGGCATACGACTCCATAGCGCTGGAAGCGGACGTCGAGCTCGGAGGCACCGACCAGAAGTTCAATCTCCTGCTCGGCCGCACTCTCCAGGAGAAGGCCGGGCAGGAGCCCCAGGTGTGCCTGACCATGCCGCTGCTCCGCGGGACGGACGGCGGCCGCAAGATGTCGAAGACCTACGACAACTACGTCGGGCTCACCATGGAGCCGGGCGAGATATACGGCCGGACGATGTCGATTCCCGATGCTCTGCTGGAGGAGTGGATCCGACTCGCCTCGGCTGCGCCGGCCCGGATCAGGTCCGAGTGGATCGAGCGCTCGCGGTCCGAGCCGCTGGAAGCCAAGCGCTGGCTGGCCGGCGCCATCGTCGAGCGCTACCACGATCCGGAGGCGGCGGCCCGGGCGCGGGATGCCTTCGACAGGATCCACCGGGAGCGCGACGTGCCGGACGAGCTGGAGACCGTGACGGTGCAGACGGAGCAGGACGGAGCCCTGTGGATCGGCTACGCCCTGGCCCGTTCCGGCCTCGCCTCGTCGACCTCTGAAGCTCGGCGTCTGGTCGGCCAGGGAGCGATCAGAGTCGACGGAGAGCTGGTGACGGACCCCGAGTGTCACCTTTCGCCGGGCTCGCACGTTGTGCAAAGAGGAAGGCGGAGGTTCCTGCGGCTTGTCTTGGAGCCCCCCGGGGGACCCTAGTACGTGCCCCTCGAAAACCGGAACGGAATCCCGGGCGTGGTTGACAGGCATGCCGCGGGGGCCTCAGCTTTCCTCTTTCACTGACCGGATGCGTTAGGACGGTGGAACGCCACGAGTTGCGGTGCATTCCACCGGTGGCCCCGGCAGTATTGACAGGACAGCGGCCCGCCCGTAATCTGTGTCGGTGGTGGGCGTAGGACTGCACGTTCACCATTTCAGCTCCGAGGGCTGCCCGCCTTAGCCCCCGGGCCCTCGGGAGACTGAGCGGCTCCAGCGAGCCGGTGGTGCCGAGAGGATGAGCCGCGCGCGGCGCGCGCTTACGATAGATAGAGACTCATGGCGACGACTGTCCCTCAGGGATCGAAGCGGCTGATTCTGTCAAGGAGCAAGGCCGGATTCCGAGGTTCGGCAGAAGAGTTGGCCGACGCGAGGTCGGCTGGCTGACTGTTCTCCTATCGAAGGGGAGGGCACTATCGGCTCACACTTCGTTCGCATTCCCGAAGGCCTGACGGCAACAGTTCTCAACTGTCGTCAACCATTCCTTGTCGAGCGGATCCGCACGGGGCGTAGAGGTCGCGGGCGGCCTGCATTCGTTTCCCCAGGGTTCGGACTCGGCGGGTTCCACTATGCCCTTTAGGAGGGTGATCCATGCTTCGTGATTGGTTGAGAGGGGCATTTCGATCCGGCCTGCTGGCGACGGGTGTCGCGCTGTTGGTGGCGAGTCCGCTGTTCGGCCAGGCGACCACTGGAAAGATCCAGGGTCGAGTCACCGATTCCGCGACCGGCGCACCGATCGCCGGAGCGCAGGTAACAGTGGCGACGACGACGCTGGGCAACCTGACCAACGACCAGGGATTCTACTTCGTCAACGAGGTGCCGGCGGGACTGCAGACGGTTCAGGCGCAGTTCATCGGGTACCGGTCGTTCGTGATCGAATCGGAGAGGATCCTGGCGGGTCAGACGACCACGCTCAACTTCGAGCTCGAGCAGACGGCGGTGGAGCTCGAGGCGATCACGGT
Source organism: Gemmatimonadota bacterium (assembly GCA_039584255.1). Taxonomy (GTDB): domain Bacteria; phylum Gemmatimonadota; class Gemmatimonadetes; order Palauibacterales; family Palauibacteraceae; genus JBDGYE01. The sequence continues at coordinate 23,874 of JBDGYE010000094.1, read as the reverse complement.
CGAGGGCGAGCGGAACCCGCTGGTGCCGCGTGACCAGGTGGCCTCGAAGGCCATCGTGCGGGGCGAGGTGGTGGACCAGCTTCCCCTGGACAATGCCGCGGCCATCGTGCTGTTCTCACCCGGCGTGATCCAGACGAACGCGGGCCGGACGATCCGTGGCGGGCGCCCCAACGAGGAGGCGGTGCTGATCGACGGAGTGCAGACGAGGGCGTTCGGGACGGGCCTGGCCAACAACGTCACCGTTCCGACGAACTCGCTGGAGCAGGTGGACGTGACGGTGGGCGCGTTCAGCGCCGAGTTCGGCGACGCCCAGTCGGGCGTGGTAAACTTCGTGACGCGCTCGGGCGGCCCCCGCTGGACGGGCTCCCTCGAGGTGTTCACGGACCGGATCGCTCCGGACTCGTGGCGGACCAACTTCAACCGACTCGAGGCGAACCTGGGCGGACCGATCGCCGGCCCGCTGACGTTCTTCCTGGCGGGTACGGGGAGCTCGAATCGGTCGTCCTTCAACGATGGCTCCCCGTCGCGGTGGGTCGCGGACGGCGTCGACACGTGCAGTGGAGGCGCGGGGATCACAGCCTTCTGTGAGGGCCTGGATATGGCGGGCGCGCCGGCGATCTTCCCGCTGGACCGATTGTCCACCGCGGAGGGGGCGACGGATGTCGTCGACGTGGCGGCTCCGCGCTTCATCCCGTGGGACAACGGGCGGACGATCCAGTCCTCGTTGGTCGACGTCTACCTGTTCACGGGGAACCTGAACTACCAGCTGCCCCGGGGTGGACGCCTGACGCTCGGCTACACGCGGAACCGCAACCAGACCTGGGGCAGGGGCACCACGTTTGTGAATCAGTTCCGGGTCGACGACGCGGACGGCACTCTGAACATCAAGAACCTGTTTTCGCTGAGCGGGTACTTCGTACTCCTCCAGTCGCCCGATCAGCAGCTGGCGCTCGACCTTCGCGGGAGCTACTCGTCGGACCGCTTCAAGACCGGCGAGCTGGACCGCAACTTCTGGCTCGACAGCCAGGATCCGTTCCTTGGCTTCCAGGTCTCGAACCTGGAGTTCCTGATCGACGAGAACAACTTCCAACCGCTCGGGCTCGACGTGTTCGATCCGAGCCAGGAGTTCGTCGACCTCATCCGCAGCAACGGCGTGGTCAAGGACAGCTTCCAGTTCTACCCGCGGCGCACGGACCTCAACGCCACTCAGTCTCTCGCCGGTCTCGACGACAACCTGCGCGCCAACCCGTTCGGCTGGATCACCAACTTCAACACGCGGGGTCCGGGCAACGGGGGACTCCAGGTGCGGAACGAGGACCGCTGGCAGGTACGGGGTACGATCGACTGGCAGATCGGCCGGTTCAATCGCCTCAAGCTCGGCGGCGAGTGGGTGGACGTGAAGCTCACCAGCACACAGACCCCACTGTTCGACGGGATCACCATTCCGGAGAGGGCCGAGCCCACCCGCATCGGGGCCTTCCTGCAGGACCGCTTTGACGTCGGCGACCTGGTACTGGAGGCTGGCATCCGGTGGGATTACCTGGATCCGAACGTCACGCTGCCGCGGACGCCGGGATTCAACTTCTCGGTTCCCGACAGCCTGCAGAAGGGGTTCATCGAACTGAAGCCGGACGGCTCGATCGCGCCCAAGTGGGATGGCGACAACTGCGGCGGCGTCACAACGTCGAACCCGAACGGCACCTGCATCACCAACTGGCTGGAGACGCAGACCAAGTCCGAGTTCAGCCCGCGTCTGGGCGCCAGCTTCCCGGTGACGCCGACCTCGACCTTCCGGCTGAGCTACGGCCGGTTCGTCCAGATGCCGGCGTTCTTCACCGGCGCCACGGTGTTCGCGAACTCGCCGGGCACGGCCAACGCGGTCGTCGGCTTCCTGCAGAGCTCGAGCAACGACTTCGGCCGCTCCGAAGCGAACACCAACGACCGGTTCTCGCGCGACGTCGAACTGCCGAGCACGCGGACCTTCGAGTTCGGGTACCGGCAGCTCATCGGTACGAGCCTGGTGATCGATGTCGCGGCCTACAACAAGAAGCAGCGGGACGGTCTCACCTACCGGAAGGAGCGGTACGAGGAACCGTTGGTCCCCGGCAAGTTCAGGTTCATCACCGTCATGGAGAACGCCGACTTCACGGAGTCGAACGGTATCGACGTGAAGATCGATCATGCGATCGGGAACCTGTTCTCGCAGAGTCTGACCTACAGCTTCATCGATGGGCGCGGCACCGGCTCCGACGAGGAGACATTCGTGGGCCTGCTCTTCCGGGCCACCTCGAACCTCTCCACCATTACGCAGCAGCCGGAGAATCCGCCCGAGGTGTTGCTGCCGCTCGAGATGTCGCGCAAGCACAACATCGGCTGGACGGGAAGTCTCGCCTTCCCGACGGACTACATGCAGGGCTCGGCCGTGGGAGCGATCTTCCGCGACTTCGGCCTGTTCACGACCCTGCGGGTCGCCAGCGGCCTACCGTTCACACGGCTCGTACAGAATCAGTTCGGGAACATCGGACCGCCCAGCCGCTCGCTTGGCCAGGCGTCTGCGACGACGATCGGCGCCCTGGAAACGCCGTGGCGGGTGCAGTTCGATTTGAGGGCGCAGAAGGGCTTCCAGCTGGGAGCGGTCAACCTCGCCCTGTTCGTCGACTGGCGCAATCCGTTCAACCTCTCCGACAAGGAGACGGTATTCCTCGAGACGGGGAACGAGTTCAACGAGGCATATCGAGACGCGTTCCTGCTCAACGCGCTGTCGGATAGCCGGCTGGATGGCGAGTCCGGCACCATCGATGACGTCGATATCATCGCGGAGTCGACAGACACCGAATACAACAAGTTCATGCTCCTGCGGGCCGAGGAGCGGTGGGGCGATGGGGACGGGATCTTCACGGTCGAGGAGCAGAACGTGGCGTTCGGCCAGCGATACGATGCCATCCGCGGTGTGGACAACGTGTTCCGCATCTCGAACCAGAACCTGAGGCTCGGCCTGCGGCTGGCGTTCTAGGCCGGTGGCCCGATCGGAATCACCTCGCTGACTGAGCCGGGGGCGGCCGCGGCCGCCCCCCTCACCCTCGAGAGGTCAGGAGTCTTATGAAGCTCATCACGTATGAGAGGATTGACCGGGGTACGAAGTCAGTATTCTGGGGCGTTGCTGTTGGGGCGCTTCTGCTCGCGGCCGGCGCCACGGCGTTCGGCGACGTCGATACCGAGCGCAGGGATCGCAGGAACAGGGGCGATTTCTCGCTGTTCGCGGGTCCCACCGCGGTGCTCGACGGCAATCAGTGGCAGTGCGGAATCGACGAGAAGGGAAACGTCTGCACAAATGTCTTCGGCAGCCCGACGGGAGCCGGCGGCAACTGGCCGAAGGGAACGCCGAACGCGTATATCTTCAACACCGGTCTCCAGATCGCCGGCATCGTCGGTGCCGACGGAGGGCCGTGGGCCGGTGATACGATTGGCAACGCGTTCTTCAATGCCTCGACCGGCGAGAGCGTCGGCGTGGGCCTTACCGAGACCTTCAACTCTCTGCTTCCGGAGGACGCGTCGAGATGGCCGGCTGAGGCGTTCGTCAGCGACCCGGAGCTTTACAATGACGTCCTGATCGGCCTCCCGTTCGCCTCGCAGCAGGACTCCTGGGTGCAGTACTGGGAGGGCGATCCGGCCAACCTCCAGGACCGGAAGCACCCATTGGGGATGACGGTCACGCAGCGCAGCCTGGCCTGGAACTTCCCAGCCGGTAACGAGTCGGTCATCTACTTCATCTACAGCTTCGAGAACATCACGTCGGATTCTGAGTTCCAGCGCCTCAACGAGCTTCGGTACTTCGGCGGCGCCAACCAGTTGCCGGACGCGGGCTACACGCAGGACGAGATATACGCGGCGTTCGGGACCGACATGGACGTGGGGTCGATCGCGACGGACAACTTTTCGACCGCGATCCTGCCGTTCGATCTCGGTATCTCGTACCGGGGCAGCTTCAACTCGCCCGAGTTCGTCTATCCGTCGTCGATATTCTTCCCGCCGTTCTTCACGGCGGCGCCGGGTATCGTAGGCATCAAGTACCTCCGGAGTCCAATCAATCCGGAGACCGGGCTGGAGGTCGGCCTGACGCTGTTCTCGACCACGATCCGGCAGGTGGCCGGGGCACTCCCGGACCCGGGCAGCACCGCGCCGATCGACGAACAGCTTTGGCGGTACCTGTCGGGAAATATCAATCCCGCGCAGGGCGATATCCCGTGCACCGAGCCGGCGGAAACACCCGCCTCGCGGTCGCTCTGCTTCATCTTCCAGCAGGCGGCGGACACCCGCTTCTTTCAGGCGTCCGGCCCGTTCAGCCTGGCTCCGGGCGACGAGGCGACGATCGTCGTGGCGTATATCGGCGCGGCGACCGTAAATGTGATGCCGGACGGCTCGGCGAGCGGAGTCATCGCCAACTCGGCGGACATCAACGCGAACCCGCCGGGCATCCCGTCGTTCCACCCGGGTTTCGAGAGCCGGCGCGGCTGTGATATCAACGGGGAAAACTGCTCCGTCGTGATCTCGGCCGCTGAAAACGTGATCAAGCCCATCGAGCGTGGTGCGGGTTGGTTCGACTACTTCGGGCCGGACCCCGCGGACGGGCTGGAGAGCCCGGCAAACAAGCTGCAGGTCGTCGACCCGGTCACCCGTGAACCGAACGTAACGGTCGTTCCGGGAAGCCTGCTCGGTCGGGCTCTGGTCGCACAGTCGGTCTTCGACAACAAGTTCCTCCTGGCGTTCGCCCCCGACCAGCCGGAGTTCTACCTCGTGCCGGGCGACAAATCCGTCACCATCGTTTGGGAGCCCAGTGCCTCCGAGACCTTTGGCGACCCGTTCTTCGCGGTGGCGCAGGATTCGACCAGCGCGCTGTTCAATCCGAACTACCGAGGAGAGGCGGGGGTCGCCCCGGGGGACGTCGAGGGCTACCGGATCTGGCGCGGGCCGAGCCGCGGAGAGCTGGAGCCGATCGCCCAGTTCGACTACGCCATCACGGAGTTCGTGGACTTCACCTGTGAGACGGTCGGGATCATCGAGGACGTCGGCACGACCGCCATCGATCAGAGCGGGACCGAAGTCCCGGTCATCGGTTACGCCGCCGGCGAGAACTGCGGAATCGGCCCCGAGGGTCTGGTGCGACCGAGCCTCTCCGACTTCCTGGAGTTCAATAACGGAGGCACCGGTGGCGTGCCGGGCGGCGGCATCTCGCGCTCGAACTCGCTGGACGCCGTGCCCATCCAGACTGACGTCGCGCTGGTGGGCGAGGGCTTCGATGCCCTGACAGACACCGGCCTGCCCTTCGTGTTCACGGATGCCGGACAGACCCCGGCCGGGGAGGTATTCAACAACTTCACCTACTTCTACTCGGTCCAGGCATTCGACCTGAACTCGCCTGCCTCCGCCCCGATCTCGCTGGGCTCGACCACCACTTCAGTCAGCACAGTGCCGAGGAGGACCAATTCGACCATAGTCAACGTGTTCGACGCTTCGGCGTCGTTCGCTGGTGACGACGATGTGGCTCTCGACACGAGTCTTCCAGATGTGCAGCCTGATGCAGAAACCGGGATCTTCCCCGGCCCCCAGCCACCGACGAACGCAATGGACGTTCTGGTCCAGCCACCACCGGAGCAGGTGGCGAATCTGCTGGGTGCCGGCGGGGGTCTTGTGGCTACGATCGACAGCGTCGTGCCCGAGGACGCAACCGCCGGGTGTATCGCTACTGGTGGCGGAAGCAACCTGAACTCCTGCTGGCAGCTCTACATGTCCTACGACAACGGCGTGGAGATTGTGCAGGTGGTCCAGGAGGGCTATACGCCGGTCTGGCCGGCGTTCGGCGACGCGGACCCGGCGGTCGGCTTCACCGAGTTTCCGATGGGAGCCGGCATTCTGCCGTTCGATGACGGGGCACTAGAAATGTTCGGGATTCCGCCAGGCTTCGGAGTCGGCGTGGCGGCCGGAATCTCGGGTCAGTTCAGCCAGAGCATCAACTATAGCTCGTTCGAAGGGCAGTCGAACCGTCGTGCGGGCGCCGCGGGGATGCCGTCAGAGGTGATCGCCGGAGGCTCGCGCTGGTTCGACGGCACGGACGAGACGCTCGCGGATCCGACGACCTTCATCCGTGTCGGCTCGCTCGCCGGCGTCGACACGGTGTGGGCGCCGATCCACCACACGCCCCAGTCGTCCTCCAACTCGGCAACTTATGGCGCCTCGGGTCAGATGCAGTGCTTCGGCTACGGGTTCGCCTTCCTGGGCCGGGCGGCGGATGTGCGATTCACCTGGGAAGGAGGCGCCGTCACGGTTCGGGACGTCACGCACAACGTGGACGTTCCGTTCTCGCCGCAGGTACGGGCCAGCTATGGCTTCCTGAACACCGACGGCAACGGGAACGGGGTGATCGACTGGCACGATTTCGACTACCTGGATGTCGTGCGTCAGTTTACGACCACGACCAACACCTTCTGCGAGTTCGGCAACAACGGGCTCACCGTGCCGCCGCCGGCGAGCTCGTTCGCCGCGGTCCCCGTGATCCAGCCGACGCACATCGGTGACGGAAACCCGATTGCCGGCGACGCGATGCCGCCGACGGGCACGGGCTTCGGGCTCTACATCAACGGCGAGCGGTACATCTTCGAGATGTCCTCGCTTCCTGCGGATGGGACGGTGTGGACCCTCCGTACGTACACGGGGACGGTGCTCTCCGACAACAACCTGACGGATGATCCGAGCAACTACCGCCTCACGCCGGGCGGAGACGTCGCGAGCATCATTCGTCCTCCGTTCATCACCGGGCTGAAGTTCAACCTGTCGATCAACGACGCCGGGCAAACATCGCTTGGCGCGCCGAATCTCGAAGAAATCCACACCGTGCCCGATCCGTATCTCGCGACCAGCGCGTACGACCTGGCACCGACCGAGAAGCGCCTCCA
>JBDGYE010000094.1:8269-16890 GCA_039584255.1 Gemmatimonadota bacterium | reverse complement strand
ACGCTCACGGGAATCCTGGTGGATATGGTCGAACACGACGATTCCTCCGGCGGCGGCCGAGTCTTTTGGGATCTGCGGAATCGAAACAACCAGTTCGTGGCCAGCGGCATTTACTTCTTCCACGTGATCACGCCCGACGGGCAGGAGCACGTGGGCAAGTTCACGGTAGTCAATTTTGCGTCGCAATAAAGAACGGACCTGCACTGCCGGGGGCGCCCGCTCGGGGCGCCTTCCGGCGGGATGACCAGCTGAGGAGGTTTTCGATGCGGCTAGTGAAGCGAGCGGTAGTCGTGGTTCTCCTTACCGCGCTTGCGTTGCCGTCGACGCTCGCGTCGCAGGACGCTACGGACCCCGAGAATCCGCTCCTGATCCCAGGGGACAACACGTCGTTCGGTGGAGTGTCGGGCGAGTTCCTGCAACTGGGGTCCAGCGCGCGCGGAATGGCGCTCGGGGGCTCCTTCGCCACGATCGTCGACGATGTGAACTCCCTGTACTACAATCCTGCGGGCCTGCCCAGGATGGACGGGTTTGAAGCGTCCGTCACGATCATGCCGTACTTTGCCGAGACCGACTACTATTGGGCGGGTCTGGCATTCCCGTTCGCGGACGGTGATTTCGGGATCGGCTTCTTCCTCGGCCGCTTCGGTTTCGGCGATGCGCCCGTGTATACGGAGGAGGACCCGGAGAACTTCACCGGTCAGACCTTCGGGGCCAACGAGGTGGTCGCCGGAGCCTCCTTCGCCCACCAGTTTATCGATCGGTTCTCGGCCGGAGTCACGCTGAAGGTCGTCAGCGACGATCTCGCTACGGGGTCGCCGGGCGGCGCGAGCGCCTCGGCGTTCGCGGTAGACCTGGGGACGAACTTCACCAGCGAGGTCTTTGGGCGTCGGATTGCACTCTCGTTCGTGGTGCAGAACCTCGGAGGCAATCTGCAGCATAGTGGGGATGCCCTGAGCTTCCGCCAGGTGGACGAGCGCGCAACGACGCCCGACCAGCGGCTCGATCCTCCGCTGAACGAGACCCGGGCGACGCCGTACCCCCTCCCGCGCCTCTTCCGCGCCGGGCTTGGGTATGATCTCGTCACGAGCGAGCAGGCGCGATGGACGCTGGCGGCGGAGTTCATCGAATCCAACAACACCAAGGTGACCTTCGGCGCCGGTACCGAGTTCGCATGGGAGTCTACCGATGCGCCGATCGGTGCGGCACTTCGGGCCTCGTGGCAGCTTCAGCCGGACGAGGACGATCTTGGCACGGGGCTCTCGCCGGTGCCCGACAATCGGGGCCTGGATGGCCTGAACGCCGGCGGGGGGCTCTTCTACCGGGTCGCCGACCGCTACAAGATCCAGTTCGACTATGCGTATCGGCACTTCGGCGCCCTGGGGAGCATCGACGTGTTTACCGTGACGTTCGGGATCCAGTAGCCCTTGTCCGAGATGCGGGATCGAAAGGTGGAGTGGCGAGCGATTCTCAGGGCCAAGTGCGGCAGGCGTCGGCTTGACCGGCGTTCCTGGCTGTGGCTCGTGGTCGCGGCAGGCATGGCGATCCCTGGCCAATTGCGGGCCCAGGATGCTGCCGATCTGACCATTGCCTCCACGCTGCTACGAACGTGGGATGCCTCCGGAGTGACGATCGTCGATGGGCTGGCCAACGTTCCCCTGGCAATCCTCGAGGCGGCCACTCAGGAGCGCTACCGATTCGTGCTGACGATTTTCGATGCCGCCGAGAATGAGCTCTTCCAGGACTCCTGGGAGCGCGAGCTCAGCGAGGCGGCGGCGGCTTCGACGGCTGCCGGAGTCTCGATCGAGGAGACGTTCCGGTTCGGGCTCAGCCCGGGTGCATACGTGGTGGAATTGAGGGCGTTCTCGCCCGAGACTCCCGACGTGATGGCCGCCGCAGTGCTCCCACTCGAGGGCTTCGAGACCCGGCCGGTCGCCTCGGATCTCTTTCTCGCCGTTCACGTAGAGGCGATCGGTGAGAACGGGGGTGGGCGGTGGCCGATCGTACATGGTGGGTTCGGAATCGGTGCCGCGGCGCGGCCGACGGTCCTCCTCAATCAGCCCGAGATCTACTATTACCTCGAGCTGTATTCGCAGGAAGCCGAGCCATGGGAGGCATCGGTCTCTGCGGAGCTGGTTGCGGCGGACGGCAGGGTTCTGCTTGACGCGCCCGGTGGAAGCCTCACCGTCTCCGGTTCACAGCCTTTCACTGGCCGGCTGCCTCTCGAGGGCCTGCCGCCGGGTCGATACGAGCTGGTGTTGCATGTAGAGGGTGCAGAGACGGCAGAGTCACGCTCCCAACTCTTCCGGGTCATGGATGTCGTGGCCGCCGTGGGGGCGGACGAGGGCGACGATCCGCTGGCGGACTACTTCGCCGGCCTGTCCGACGAAGAGCTGTGGGCCACGTTCGGGGGGGTCAGTCTGATCCTCTCCGAAACGGAGAGGCGCGTCTTCGAGGAGCTGCCGCCGGATGGGCAACGAAGGTATCTTACGGACTTCTTCCGGCGCACGGACCCGAATCGGCTTACGGCGGAGAACGAGTTCTTCGACGAGTACGTGAAGCGCATGGGAGTCGTGCGCATGCGTTACGCGGAGGGGGTCGGCACGAAGGAGAGGGATCCGTGGAGAACCCCCCGGGGACGGATCTACCTGAAGTATGGTGAGCCGGGCGAACGGATCGCCCAGTACTTCCCGGCCGACGAGGGTGTTGGAACGATCGGCTCGCCCAGCTTCGCCGGGGAGCCGCCATACGAGATCTGGCGGTACGGGGACACGGGGTTCGTCTACCTCTTCGTCCAGGAGGACCGTGTCGGTACCTGGCGCCTGATCTACAGCACCGACCCGGACGTGGTGACACTTCCAGATTGGACACAGCGCGTCGGCAACGGCGCGTTGAACGATCTTCGAGATCACTTCGGTATTCAGCCCCGGTTTGGGCCCGGAGTGCAGTAGAAGCGAGCCTTTTCCGTTCAAATGGCGCCGTGAGGCGACTTAGAGAGAGGGTACTATGAGTTCTAGCTTGGTTCGCAGTGCTCGAATGGTAATGCTCGTGGCGGGCGTCATGGTCGCCGCGTCCTGCGACGACACCCCGACGACGTTCAACACGAGAGACACGGACCGGCTTGAGGTCAACCCGACGTTCATGGTCCTGCCGGCGGGTGACACGGCCAAGCTGGACGTTCGTGCCGTGAACGCGGGCGCCGAGCCGACGTTCGCCGCCATCACGGCCACGGTGACGGGCTGCGGCCCCGGGGCGATCACGGTGGAAGACGACCCCGATCAAGTGGATGTACAACCGCCGGGGCAGCTCCTCGTGATAGGTGGGAACACTCTGGGCGCCAACTGCATTGGCCTGAGCGGGGATGCGGCGACCGATACGACGGACGTGATCGTCGTTGGGAATCAACTCGTCGTCGTATCGGCCGAGCCGTCGACTCTCCGGGCGGGCGGAACGGGCCTGTATACGGTGAACTTGGTCGCCGCCGACGGTTCCTCCGTAACGCCCTTCAGCGCGGCGGATGTCGTGTTTGCGAGCGACAGCGCGGCGATTGTCGCAGTCGACGAGACCGGAGCCTATTCCACGTCACAGTCGGGGGCTGCGACCCTGTCGGCGACCTGGACGGGGACGGAAGAGACCGGCACCGACGGACTCGGCGTGGAGCTCGTAGCGGAAGCGGTCATCACGGTAGAGCCTAACGTACCGACGGCGGTAGCCTTCCCCGTTCCGCCCGCGGACTCCGCTACGGGCGTAGTTACTTTCGGTGGGGCGGCAGGCGAAGTGTTCGAGCTCGAGGTCCTTGTCCTCGATGACTTCGGAGTTCCACCGGATCCCGATTGTCCCGCGTGCCCGACCGGCAATCAGAACACGAACCCGGCGGAGGTCACGGGCGTGACGGCGGTCTCGTCCGTTCCTGGAGCGGCTACGGTCGTCGCCTCGCTCGACAGCGTCTTCGACCCGTTCACCAACGAGCTTTTGGAGGTCCATGCGAACCTCACGATCGAGTTGATCGCGGCCGGCGCGACCGAGATTACGGGATCGGTGGAGACCACCGTCGGAACCACTGTAACCGTGTTCCCGTTCGTTCCGATCTCCGTGTTCACCTTCGATCCGATCGTGACCTCGGTCGGAACGGGAAGCGGCAGCTTCGCCGAGATCGTGACGATCACCGGCAGCGGCTTGGGCCAGGCGGGCTTCGAGACGACAGTGCGCGCCAACGATCTGATCCTCGGCAACTTCACGGTGGTGTCGCCCACTGAGATCACGGCACAGATGCCGACGTTCAGCACTGTGCAAACCTTGGCCATCGCGGTGGAGATCGGCGGCGTGACCTCCGACCCGGTGGACTGGGCTATGACGACGGCGTTCGACGAGGCCGCGACGGAGCCCAACCAGTGGAGTTGTGGCGATCTGGCCGGCCCGGCCAGCCTGCCGATGATCATCACCGGATCGTTGATCGGTGAGCCGCCCGATTGCTTCTTCGGAACCATGGCCGACTGGCTGGCAGTCACGATATCCCGGACCGTGGACGTCCACATCACGTACGACTGGGAGAACGGCGACGACAAGGACTTCTTCGTGATCGACGAGGGTTTCAACTTCTTCATCTGCCAGCTAGCCACCGGCGACAAGCCGGAGGATGACGATTGCGAGCTGCCCGGACCTGAGGAGGGTGCTCCGTTCACGGGTGTGCACCACATCATCCCGGAAGGCTTCGACGAGGTCGACTCGAACTACACGCTGAGCGTTACGATCAACGAAGACTAATAACCGCGGCCTCAAGGCTTCGGCCCGGCGGACCACCGCGGGGGCTCCCGGTGACGGGGGCCCCCGTGCTTTTGAACGGACCTGCAGATACTCCCGTGAGCCAAAGCCAGCCCTTCCCAGCCCGGGTGGCGGTCGCGCTCGGATCCAATCTTGGGGATCGACTGCATTACCTGAGAACAGGTATCCACCATCTATCGCAACAGGTGGCTGACCTGCGCTCATCCAGCGTGTACGAGAGCGAGCCGGTCGGAGTGACCGAGCAGCCACGGTTCCTGAACGCCTGCTGCGTTGGCGTCACTGCTCTCAAGCCGCGTGAGATCCTCGGCATGCTGAAGGAGGCGGAGCGCGTGGCGGGCCGGCGGAGAAAGGGGCCACGTTTTGGGCCACGCGTACTGGATCTTGATCTGCTCCTGTTCGGTGACCTGACACTGAATGGGCCCGAGCTCACTATCCCCCACCCGCGCATGCGGGAGCGCGCCTTCGTTCTGGTTCCGCTGGCGGAGATCGCGGCCGAGTGGGTCGTGCCGGGTGGCGCCGAAGGAGGGCCCGATGCAACGGTCCGGGAGCTGGCCGAGCGGGTAGACCGCTCGGGGGTGCACGTCTACGACCCGCCCGCTGAGGACGCAGAGATCGAATTGAGGGCGGAAGGAGCCCCGTAGAGCGGATGCGAACAGAAGACGCGGTGCGGTTCGTGCGAAGCGTCGGGGCGTGGGGGATCGCCGCAGGACTCTCCGCCGCCTTCGTTTTCACGGCCGGGTGTGGAGATCGGGCCGGCGCTGTCGGCGGCGCCGCCGGCGCTCCGGCCGACACCTCGCTGGGCCGCCTGGCCGCCGACCTCCTTCCCGTGATGGAGACGCTCGGCGCTCTCCCGGTGCGGGCTCCGCTGGCACTCGCCCGCAAGTCGAAAGCCGACCTCGAGGCCTACCTCATCGACGAGCTGGGCCGCCAGCTTCCGCCGGAGCGGGTGGCGTCGCTGGTTCGGGCCTATGCCCGGTTCGGACTCGTGCCCGACACGATAGATCTGGAGCCGCTGCTGCGCTCGCTGTACCTCGAGCAGGTCGTTGGCTACTACGATCCTCGCTCCGACACGCTGTTCGTGGTCGACGGTGTGGAGCCGGCCCAGGTGGAAGCTGTGTTGGCCCACGAGATCGTCCATGCCCTCCAGGACCAGTACGTGGACCTGGATTCCCTCATGCAGGCCACGCAGGACCACAACGACCGCGGGACCGCCGCCCGGGCGGCACTGGAGGGCCATGCGACCTTCGCCATGCTGGAGTGGCAGCTGAAACAGGTCACCGGCGCCGAGGTGGACCTCACGGCGATGCCGGACCTCGCCGACCTGTTCGCCGACGATCCGCTGGCAGCCGCAGGGCTGGACATGCCCGTGCTGGCGGAAGCGCCCGCCGTGATCCGCGAATCGCTGCTGTTTCCATACCTCGGCGGGCTCGGGTTCGTGCAGGAATCCTGGCGCGGGCCGGCCGGCCGTGTCGCTCCCCTGGGAAGCGAGATGCCCGTGTCCACCGAACAGGTGCTCCACCCGGAGCGCTTCCGTCCCGACCGGCGTGATATGCCCGTTGCCGTTCGATTCCCGGGCGACCTCCCCGACGGATGGGTGGAGGTCCACGCGGACGGCCTGGGCGAGCTCGAGACCCGGATCTTCCTCCGGCAGTTCCTCCCGGACCGGGTCCGCGCCGACGAGGCGGCCGCGGGCTGGGACGGAGACCGCTACCGCCTTCTCGAGGGTCCGGGGGGCGAAGCGCTGGTGTGGGCCACCATCTGGGACTCGGAGTCGGATGCCGCCGAGTTCGCGGACGCCGTGGGCGAGGCCTTCGCCAGGCGTTACCAGGTGGGCGGAGAGGCCGGCCGAAGAGCGGTTCGCGTCGAGAAGAGCGTCGTGCGGGGACTGCACACCGCCGTTATAACCGACGAGCCCTCCCCGCCCGCCGGCGCCGTACCCCTCGAGGTGCTGGTGTTCGAGCTGGAAGAGGAATGACGGCTCCGGAGGAAAGCGTGCGGGTCAACGTCCCGGAGATGCCCTCGGGCTCGTACGAGGTTCGCATCGGGGCCGGGGCTCTGGCCGGGCTGGCGGAGCTGTGTCAATCGGCCGCTCCGGCCCACCGCTACGCCGTCATCGCCGACAGCCACGTGGCGGAGCTGTACGGCGCGAGGGCGCTGGATGTCCTCGGGTCTGGCGGCCTTTCGGCTGACCTGTTGCCCTTCCCGGCCGGGGAGTGGAACAAGAGCCGTCAGGAATGGGCGGCTCTCTCCGATGCGCTGCTGGCCGCCGGCCACGGCCGAGACAGCGCCGTGATTGCCCTGGGCGGCGGCGTCACCGGAGATCTGGCCGGCTTCGTGGCCTCGACCTTCATGCGGGGCGTGCCGGTCGTTGAGGTTCCGACCACCCTGCTGGCGATGGTCGACAGCTCGGTGGGAGGAAAGACCGGGGTGGACGCGAGCGCTGCCAAGAACGCCATCGGGGCCTTCCATCAGCCGAGGGCCGTTCTCGTGGACCCGGAGCTGCTCGAAACGCTTCCGCCGCACCAGCGCGCGGCGGGCCTGGCCGAGGCGGTGAAGGCAGGTGCGATCCGCGACGCCGATCTCTTCGCCTGGATCGAGGAGCACGCTTCGGACCTGGAGCAGGGCGACGTGGAGACGCTGACGGAGCTCATAGAGCGCAGCGTGCGGGTCAAGGCCTCGGTCGTGGCCCAGGACCCGCGGGAGCTCGGGCTGCGGGCGATCCTGAACTTCGGGCACACCGTGGGCCACGCCCTGGAGGCCATGTCGGGGTATGCGGTGCTGCACGGCGAGGCGGTAGCCGCGGGAATGCGGGTCGAGGCACGCCTGGGAGAGGAGCTGGGCGTGACCGAGAAGGGCGCAGGAGAGCGCCTGGACGCGGTTCTCGGGTCGTGCGGCCTGCCGGAGGTTCTCGACGATGATCATACCGCCGAGCGGCTTCTGGAGGCCGCCAGGCCGGACAAGAAGGCCAGGCTCGGCGCCCTCCGCTGGGTGCTGCTGAGCAGCATCGGCGAGGTAGCCCGCGATGGAGACGAATACACGCGCGCCCTTCCGCACCGGGACGCCCTCGAACCGCTGGCGGCGGCTTTACGTAAGGCCCTCGAGGCCTCAGATTCAGCGACGTGATGTGCTGGAGATTCCTGCAGATGACGGCGATTCGGGGCCGCGGACCGGGCCTTGGGGGGAGGTGTAGTTGCCCGTAGAGCCCGCCACTGCCGGCGTAGCGGACGCCTTCTACCTCCAGCGGGAGAAGCGCCCGAACGCGACGTTTCTCCGCTACCAGGACCAGCACTGGACGTACGCCGAGACGGCCGCCCAGTCGCATGCCCTCGCATGCGCTCTCCAGGAGCTGGGGCTCGAGAAGGGCGACCGGATCGCCCTCCACATGCCGAACTGGCCCGAGCTCGTGCTGTCGGTCATTGCGGCCTCCGAGATCGGCGCCACCATCGTTCCGATCAACCCGGCGTACTCGCCGCCGGAGCTTCGGTTCGTCCTCCGGAACACCGAGGCCACGGTCGTGATCACGGCTGAGCGATACGGAGGAATCGAGTACCTGGAGCTCTTCGAGTCGCTGTTCTCCGAGCTGCCGAGCCTGCAGTACCTGGTGACGGTGGGGGAAGAGGACCTGTGGTACGACGACCGCATCTTTCAGTTCGAGGACCTGGTGTCCGCCGGCAGGGGCCACGTGCTGCAGCCCGTCGAGGTGGGCGAAGACGACCCGATGGCTATCCTGTACACGGCTGGAACCGCTACCGACCAGAAGGGAGTGGTGCTCTCGCACTCCAACCTGTTGCGCACGGCCCGGGGGACGGCCGGGGTACTGCGCGTGACGGAAGAGGACCTCA
>JBDGYE010000094.1:0-8244 GCA_039584255.1 Gemmatimonadota bacterium | reverse complement strand
GTCGCGCTCCTCACCACGATCGTCACGGGCTCCAGCATCCTGCTGCAGGAGAGCTTCGATTCGGCACACGCCCTCGAGCTGGTGGACACACACCGGCCTACGGTGCTCCACGGCGTACCGACGATGTTCGTGATGCTCCGGCGCGACCCGGCGCTTGCCGAGACGGATCTCGGTTCCCTCCGCACCGGGATCATCGCCGGCGCCCCGGTCAGCCCGGAGCTCATCCGCTGGCTGCGCGCGAATGTGGTGCCGGATCTCGAAATCGCGTACGGACTTACGGAGACATCGTCCGCCGTGACCATGACCTCTCCGGACCTCGCCGAGGCGGGGCGCAGCGAGACGGTCGGAAAGCCCATCGACGGGGTGGAGGTGGCGATCATCGACGAGCGGGAAGCGGCGCTGCCGGATGGGACCGAGGGCGAGGTGGCCGTTCGCGGCTTCAACGTGATGCAGGGCTATTTCCGGCAGCCGGCGGCTACTCAGGCCGCCCTCACGAGCGATGGTTACCTCAAGACCGGAGACCTCGGCATGATTGATGCGGAGGGCTACCTTCGGATCGTCGGGCGGAAGCGGGACCTAATCATTCGTGGGGGGTACAGTGTTCATCCCCGCGAGGTGGAAGACCATCTCCGCTCCCTGCCGGCCGTGGCGGATGCGATGGTCGTCGGGATCCCGAACGAAGTCCTGGGAGAGTTGGTGTGCGCCTGCGTGATCCCGGTGGAGGGAGCGCTGGTGACCGAGGACGAGATCCGCCAGCTGTGCCGGCCGGGACTCGCGGAGTACAAGCTGCCGGACGTCGTTCACTTCGTGGACGAGTTGCCGAAGGCCTCGAGCGGCAGCCCGCGCCGCGCAGAGCTCGCCCGCAAGATGCGGCTCGAGCTGGCGCGCCGTGACGAAGAACCGGCCGGATGATTCGAGTTGGAGAGACTCTTCGCATCATCCCCTCCGGCATCGCGCCGGGGGCGAGATCGAAGGGCCTCTCGCCCGCCCGATGGCGGGTTCTGCAAGCTGACTAAAGCAGAAGAAGAGAGGAAATGAACGAGACCTACACACGCGCGCCGCACAGGCGGCTCGCGCCCACAGAAGGCCTATCCCCGCACGCTGCGCTGCTGATCGACTTCGACAACGTGACGATGGGGATCCGATCCAACCTGGGAGCGGAGCTCCGGAAGCTGCTGGATTCGGACATCATCCGGGGGAAGGTATCCGTCCAGCGGGCCTACGCCGACTGGCGCCGCTACCCTCAGTACATCGTGCCGCTGTCGGAGGCGGCCATCGACCTGATTTTCGCCCCGGCGTACGGGTCGACGAAGAAGAACGCCACCGACATCAGGCTGGCCATCGACGCCCTGGAGATCGTCTTCACCCGACCCGAGATAGGAACCTTCATACTCCTCTCGGGCGACTCGGACTTCTCGAGCCTCGTGCTCAAGCTCAAGGAGTACGGGAAGTACGTGATAGGGGTAGGGCTCCAGGAGTCGAGCTCGGACCTTCTGGTCCAGAACTGCGACGAGTACTACAGCTACAATACCCTGTCGGGGCTCACCTCGGCTGCGGACGTGAAGACCGAGAAGCACGACCCTTGGGAACTGGCCGCCAAGGCGATCGACCGTATGGTGGAGCGGAGGGACGTCATGCGGTCGGACCGGTTCAAGCAGGTGATGCTGGAGCTCGACCAGAGCTTCAGCGAGAAGTCCCAGGGCTTCAGCAAGTTCAACCGCTTCCTGACCGAGGCGGCCTCGCGCGGCATTCTCACGCTGCAGAAGGCTCCCAACGGCCAGTACGAAGTGGCTCCGGGGCCGCGCAGGCGGGAGTACCTGGAGCGCCCGGCGGCCGCGCGGGGCGCTCCCGCGCAGGCACCGGCCACGGCGCCGAGCCCCCCGGGAGGCGCCTCCGTGCCGGATGTCCCCGTCGAGGAGCCAAAGCCCCGGACGGAGGCGCGCCGATCTCGCAGCCGGTCTCGGCGCACGGCCAGCGCGGCCTCCATTGTCCCGGCCGAGTTCGAGCCTCCCGAGGTGGACGAGGACAGACTGCGAGCCGCGTACGACTTGTTGAGAGGAGTCGTCGGCGACCTGTCCGAGGCTGGCCGATCGGTCCGTGACTCGGAGGTGAAGCGGGCGATGCTCGAAAGGGACGCCAGCTTCGATGAGGCGGCGCTCGGATTCCGGAAGTTCAACCGCTTCCTGCGGCAGGCACACGACGAAGAGGTGATCGATCTGCGGCGTGGCGCGGAAGGCAACTACCTCGTGGGTCCTCCCGGACAGGCGGCCGAGGCGGAAGCGGAGCGCAAGGAATCGAAGCGCAGGGAGAGGAAGGAACCACGGTCCCGAGGCAAGCGCGACCGGGAGCCCCGGGCCCGCGACGAGAGGAAGCCCACGGCGAGAGCGGCCGATCGCGGCGCCCAGGTCCAGGCCCGTAGTGACGAAGCCGCCGAGGAAGCTCCGGAGCCCGAAGTGACGCCGCCCGAAGTGACGCCGCCTGAAGTGACGGCGCCCGAGCTCGCCGCGGAAGGAATTCCCGGAGGGTCCCAGCCGGTGATGGCGGAAGAGCAGCGCCGTCCCTCGCTGGGACGGTTCCGCCGCGGAGCCCGAAGCCGTCCGACCGGGCCGAAGGGGGACGGGATTGCCCGGCCGGCCATCGGTCCGGTGGATGAGGTGGATGAGGTCGCGGAGCCCAAGTCACCAGCCTCCGCGCAGGAGAGGGTGGAGCAGCCGCCGGTCGAGAGCGGCGAGGCGACGGGTCCGCCGAGCCTCGGCCGATTCCGACGAGGATCGCGCTCGGGGAGTGGGGCCGACGGGCCGGCCGTCCACACTCGGATGCCCGTCGAGGGAGAGCCGGAGGCCGAGGAGCTGGAGGCGGCCGCGGGTCGATCATCCCTGACGCCCGAGCAGCGCGGGACGGTGAATCGAATGGCGAGATCCTACACGGGTGTCGGCCGGCGCACCGCCGAGAAGCTGGTGAGCGAGTTCGGTGACGAAGTGTTCGAGGTCATCGACAACGCTCCCGGCCGGCTGTCGAAGATTCTCCCGGAGAGGCTTGTGCGGGCCGTCCTGGACGGCCGCAAGTCCGAGCTGGCCGAGGGAGAGGAAGCCGAGGCGTGAGGGCTCGGGCGGCCCTCGCTCCTGGATTCTACGCCCGCCCGGCGACCGCGGTCGCCAGAGACCTCCTCGGGAGGATCGTCGTGTCCGAGGTAGGAGACGGCCGTGTCTCGGGACGCGTCGTCGAGACCGAGGCCTACCCCGGCCCGGAAGACCCCGCGTCGCACGCCTGGTCGAGGATCGGCCGCACGGCCCGCAACGACCCGTTGTTCGGCCCGCCGGGCACGGCCTACATCCACCTCAACTACGGCATCCACTGGTGCTTCAACACCGTGGTGGCCACCGAGGGTGTGCCGCAGGCGGTGCTGATCAGGGCCCTCGAGCCCGTCTGCGGTGAGGATCTGATGCACGTGCGGCGCGGCAGGGACGAGCTCACCAACGGCCCGGCACGGCTCGCCCAGGCTCTGGCGATCGGTCCCGAGCTTCAGCGCCACCCGCTGAACGCTCCTCCGCTCTGGCTCGAGGAGGGAGAGCCGGTGAGCGAGGCGGACGTCGTGCGGACGACGCGCATCGGGATCAGCCGCGGCGCGGAACTCCCGTTTCGGTTCTACGATTCCCGGAGCCGTTGGGTGTCACGCCGGGACAGGAGGCGCGGATAGAGTACGGAGCGCTGTCCCTGCTGCCGCCGTTGCTGGCTATCGGCCTGGCCATCCATACCCGGCAGGTCTACCTGTCGCTGGCGGCCGGGATCTGGCTGGGCTGGACGGTCCTCGGGGGTTGGAACCCCCTGACGGGACTCGGAGACTCGGTCGATGCGCTGGTCACCAACCTTACGGACCCCGGCAACGCGCGCGTCATCATGTTCACCTTCGCCATCGGGGCATTGATCGCCCTAGTCGAGGTGAACGGAGGCGTCCGCGGGTTCGTGAACTGGGTCGAGCGACGCCGCTGGGTCACGAGCGGGCGCCGCGCCCAGCTCCTGGCCTGGATCCTGGGCGTCGTCATCTTCATCGAGTCCAACATCACCGTCCTGGTGGCGGGCTCTATCTGCCGGCCACTGTTCGACCGCTTCCGCGTCTCCAGGGAGAAGCTGGCCTACATCATCGATTCCACATCGGCTCCCGTATGCGTGCTGATTCCCTTCAACGCCTGGGGCGCCTACATCCTGGGCCTCCTGCTCGGTCTGGGGGTCGAGGATGCCGTGCCGGTCCTCGTCTCGACCATACCGCTCAACCTGTACGCCATCGCGGCGGCCATCCTGGCGGGCCTGAGCGCGGCCAGACAGATCGACATCGGACCGATGGTCGCGGCGCAGGAGCGAACGGTGGAAGGCAAGCTGCACTGGGACCACGCCGTGGCGCTGGCGGATCCGGAGGAGATGGCGCCTCCCCCGGCCGACGACATTCCTCACCGGCCAATCAACATGGTTCTGCCGGTAGCCGTCATGGTCCTGATGATGCCGGTGGCGATGTACATCACGGGCGACGGGGACGTGATGGCGGGATCGGGGTCCACCTCCGTGCTGTGGGCGGTCCTCACGGCGGTCGGAATCGCATCGATCCTGTCGCTGGCCCAGCGGCTGCTGGACATCGACGAGGTGAGTCGCGCGGCGCTCCGGGGCGCCGGCGGGATGACCGGCATGGCGCTCGTGCTGCTGCTGGCAGTCACGCTGGGGGCCGTGACGCAGGAGCTCGGCACTGGCGAATACGTCGCCGGTGCCGTTGGGGGACGTGTTCCTCTTCCGCTGCTGCTGCCACTGCTCTTCATGGCATCGGCGGGCATCGCGTTCGCGACGGGCAGCAGCTGGGGGACCTTCGCCATCATGATCCCGGTTGTGGTGCCGCTGGCCGTGGCCCTCTCGCTTCCGATCGCGCCGTTCGTCGCCGCCGCGCTCTCCGGTGGCGTATTCGGCGATCACAGCAGCCCCATCAGTGACACCACCATCGTGTCGTCGCTGGCCTCGGCCTCGGATCACATCGAGCACGTTCGGACGCAGATCCCCTACGCCCTGATCGCCGGGAGTGTGGCGGCCGCCGGTTTCGCGGCCATAGGCGCCTATCTGGCCTCCTGAGGGGCCGGATCCGCGTTGACCCTTTGACCCTCGCATGTCGCCGGGTTACCTTTAGGAAGGCTGATGTGAGGATTGTTTTTTGAGCCAACATAAGGGTTTGAGAGTCTCTGATCTTCCGACGGACGCCAGGCCCTGCGGGGACGGCGAAGAATCGGGAGGATGGGCCAACCGTTTCTGACGGGTCTCACAAAAACCCCCTCATATCAACCACCTCGGGGGCGACCGATGGGTCGCCCCCTTTGTTTCTCGAGTCGTTTCTCGAGCGGGAGCCGATCGATGCCTCGAGCGTGCGTCACCCGGCGGGTGCACTTTTCCGCCGGACACAGGCTGCACAACCCGGCTTTCAGCGACGACCGGAACCGCGAGACGTACGGCCTCTGCAACAACCCCAGCGGACACGGGCACAACTACGAGCTCGAGGTGACCGTCGAGGGCGAGGTCGACGCCGAGACGGGATATGTCCTGGATCTGAAGCAGCTGAAGGGTCTGCTGGGCGCCCACGTCCTGGAGGACCTGGATCATGCCAATCTCAACGTCGACGTCGAGTGGCTGGAGGGTGTGATACCGACAACGGAGAACCTGGCGGTGGCGATCTGGGGCCGCTTGGAAGGCAGGCTGGGCGAGCCGAAGCTGGTCAGCGTGCGCCTCTGGGAGACCGAACGCAACTCGGTCGAGTATCGGGGCGAGTGAGCTCGCGATTCCGACGCATCAACAGGTGAGGGAGCCATGTCAGACGAAGCGGCGGTCCAACTCGAGCAGGTTCCCTTCGAGGAGCTGATCGCCGAGCAGCTCCGGCGCCTCGGGGAAGATCCGGCCAGGCAGAGCCTCGTGGAGACGCCGGCACGAGTCGAGCGCGCGCTCAAGTGGCTGACCCGCGGCTACCGCACGGATGTCGCCGACGCCATCGGAGACGGGGTCTTCGAGGAAGCGCACGACAACATGATCCTGGTCAAGGACATCGAGCTCTACTCGCTGTGCGAGCACCACATGCTCCCCTTCTTCGGCAAGGCTCACGTGGCCTACATCCCCGACGGCAGGCTGCTGGGCCTGAGCAAGGTTCCGCGGGTCGTGGAAGTGTTCGCCCGTCGTCTGCAGGTGCAGGAGCGCCTCACCGACCAAATCGCCGACGCCATACAGGATGCGCTGGAGCCGGAGGGCGTGGGCGTGGTGATCGAAGCCTACCACCTGTGCATGATGATGCGCGGAGTGGAGAAGCAGAACTCCAAGACGATCACCAGCGCCGTCCGTGGCCGGTTCCGGGCCGACCTTCGCACGCGAGAGGAGTTCCTGAGACTCGTGCTGGCACCGCAGTTCATCTCCTGATCGGTGCTCCTCGAGCTTTCCGAGGCTCTGGCCTGCCCCCGCTGCGGCCCCCCGCAGAACGTGGTGGTCGTGGTCGACTCGATCGCCGACCGCCGGGTCAGCGACGGCTTCCTGGCCTGTCCGGAGTGCGACTCCCGGTACGCGATCCGCGACGGAGTCGTTCGTGTGGTCGAGACCGAAGCAGCCGTCACCTCTTCCGGACCCGCCTCCACTCCCGAGGCGGGAGCGGCCACGCATCCGGATACCGCGACGATCATCGCCGCCCTCCTGGGCTTCCGGGGAGGGGGCGGCTTCGTGCTGCTGGGACCCGGCCTCGGTGTGTCGGCGGCAGCCCTGTCGAAGCTGGTACGAGGGACCGAGCTGGTGGCGCTGGATCCGTCTGCCGGTGGCCCGGAGCTGGAGCTCGAAGGAGAAGCGCCGGCCGTGAGCCGCTTCCGGGTGGATCCGCGAGCACCCTTCCCGGTCCTCGACAGCCGCTTCATCGGTGTCGCCCTCCTCGGAGGCAGCGCTGCCTCGTTCGCGGAAGCCGTCCGGACCCTGGTGAAAGGCGGACGCCTGATCGTCCTGCGGCCGGCCGCGGAAACCGAGAGCGCCCTGGCCGACCTGCCTTTCGAGGTCCTGGCACGGGACGAGAAGGCCCTCGTGGCGCGCCGCACCTGACGGCCGGGAAGAACGCTCCGGCCACGCGGCCAGGGCCTCCGGAAGTGCCTGTTTTCGTTGCCACGGGCGTGAGCCCCGTCTAGTTTTGCCACGACGTGCCGCGTATCCGCGGGCCCGTTGCGATCACCCACCCGAGGCGAACCGTATGCGCCTACAGACGCGAGCGTTTGCGATTGCGACCGGATTCCTGGGCTGCGTCGCCGTCTTTGCGCTCACCTTCCTGCTGCTCGCCCTGGAGGGGAGTGGCTCGGCTCCTCCGGTGCTGCGGAGCTTCCTGTTCGGTTATTCGGTGAGCGTGCACGGAGCCTTCATCGGCGCGATGTGGGCGTATGCCTACGGATTCCTGCTCGGAGCTGCCTTCGCGTTCGCGTACAACATCGCCGTCGTCCCTCCGGCGCCGCCGATCCTGAACTGGCACGGCGAGTCCGGCGGGGAGGAGAGCTGAGCATGCCCTGGTGGAGCTTTCTCACCGGTGGGGGCGGCAAGGATGAGGACAAGCCCGACTTCTACACCGAGGGTCTCGAGCTGGCCCAGGAGGAGCGGTACCACGAGGCGCTGACCTCGCTTCGTCTGGCGCTGCGCGAGCGGCCGGGAGACGTGGCCACCTTGGAGCAGATGGCCATCGTCTACACCCGCATGGGCATGACCGACGAGGCGATCAAGATGTATCAGCGCGCGTTGGAGAAGGTTCCGGAGAGCGCCGGCGCCCACTACGGGCTCGCCTTTCTCTACATCAACCGGGGCCGCGCAGGTGAAGCCGCGGATCACCTGGAGGCCTTCCTGCGAGTGGGAGCGGACATCCCCGGCTCCGAACAGCACGTCTCCCATGCCCGCGATACACTGAGCCAGCTCCGTGACGCCGCGGAGGACGCCAGCCCCGATGCCGGCTGAATCGAGTCGGGCCTTTCTGAGACAGACAGGAACACCGCACGACTTAGGTTCCGGAACACTGGTCGACATCTTCCTCGACAGCGTCCGCAGGTATCCCGATACCCCCGCCATGTCGAGCCGGTCGGCCGACGGCACGTGGAGCACCATCCGCCGGGTCGAAGTGGCGGATCGGGTGCGCTGTCTCGCCCTCGGACTCCGGGCGCTCGGTTACGAGCGCGGCGACCACCTGGGGATTCTGTCGCCTACCCGCCTGGAGTGGGG
>JBDGYE010000019.1:0-32420 GCA_039584255.1 Gemmatimonadota bacterium | reverse complement strand
TCAGGAATGGTGTCCCTGAATGTACGGAATCAGCGCCAGGTAGCGCGCTCGCTTGATCGCCGTGCCGAGCTGCCGCTGGTGTCTCGCGCAGGTCCCCGTAGCCCGCCGCGGCAAGATCTTGCCGCGGTCGGTGAGGAAGCGGCCCAGCGCCGGCTCGTCCTTGTAGTCGATCCGGCGGATGCTTCGCTCGCAGAACCTACAGATTTTTCGGTACGCCATGGCCTACTCCTCCTCTCCCTTCTCCGTAGCCGTATCCTCTGGGCCGTTGGATTTCCTCCCGGTCTCTTCCTCCGCCGTCTGGTCCTCCCGATGCGATGGAGGAGCCGGAAGCTCACCCTCCGAGAGCACGACTAGGTGTCGAAGGAGCTGGTCGTCCAGCTTCAGCGCTCGCTCGAACTCCGGAAGCGCGTCGGGCTCCGAGGTGAACTGGGCGACGACGTAGTAACCGTTGTCGTTACGGTCGATGGGGTAGGCGAGCTGACGCTTGCCCCAGTGCTCGACAGCCGTGATCTCGCTGTCGGCCCCCGCGAGGAGCTTTTCGTGGTGGCGTCCGAGGCGCTCCTCGATCTCCTCGCTGGTCAGCGCAGACTTGAAGATGTAGACGACTTCGTAGTCTCTCATGCTTCCTCTCCTTCGGTCTGGTCGGCCCCGGGACGGCGCCCGTGGCAGGAGCTATGTCATCCGGCGTCGAAACGACGGCCGGACCGCGGCGTTTGGGCGAAGGCGAAGTTACTTGACGGAGCCTGCCTTCTCAAGCACCGGCGGTCGGTGAAGAGGCACATGCCGATCAGGTCAGGAAGGGCAGCAACGCAAATACCTGCCGGACCGTTTCTGCTGCCGCGCTCTGGCCGCCCGCCTCGTGCACCGCGGCGAACCACGGCGCCAGCACCAGCGAGACCACGCTGATGAGCTTGATCACGATGTTCATCGATGGGCCAGACGTGTCCTTGAAAGGATCTCCCACGGTGTCGCCCACCACGGCCGCCTTGTGGGGATCGGAGCCCTTCCCTCCGTGGGCGCCGCCCTCGATGTACTTCTTTCCGTTGTCCCAGGCACCGCCGGCGTTGGCCATGAACAGCGCCAACAGCACTCCGCTCAAGGTCGCGCCGGCGAGCAATCCGCCCAGCGCCTCGACGCCCAGGAGTCGGCCCACCACGATCGGCACGAGGATCGCCGTCATGCCGGGAATGACCATCTCCTTCAGTGCGGCCTTCGTAGAGATGTCCACGCAGCGCGAGGAATCGGGCTTGGCCGTTCCTTCCATCAGACCCGGGATCTCGTGGAACTGCCGCCGGACCTCGGCCACCATCCCCGAGGCGGCGCGTCCCACCGCGGTCAGGGTCAGGGAGGCGATGAAGAATGGAGTCACTCCGCCGATGAACACTCCGATCACCACGAGCGGATTGACGATATTGATGCCCGAGACCGTTAGCCCTACCGCGTTGGCGTAGGCGGAGAACAGGGCGAGGGCGGTCAGCGCCGCGGAGCCGATGGCGAAGCCTTTGCCGATGGCCGCGGTTGTATTGCCCAGCGCATCGAGCCGATCGGTAATACTCCGCACGTCGGGGCCCAGGCGGCTCATCTCGCTGATTCCACCGGCATTGTCTGCGATTGGTCCATAGGCGTCGACCGTCATGGTGACGCCAACCGTGGCCAGCATTCCGACCGCGGCGATTCCGATGCCGTACAGGCCCGCGAACTTGTTGCCCATGAAGATGGCCCCGCAGATGAACAGGAGAGGCAGCGCCACCGACTCCATTCCTATCGCGAGCCCCGTGATGATGTTGGTCGCGGCTCCGGTCTCCGACGCTTGTGCGATGTTCCGGATCGGCTTTCCGGCGGTGTAGTACTCCGTGGCCAGCCCGATAAGGATCCCCACCAGCGAGCCGAACAGCATCGCCCAGAACGGCCCCGCGGCCGGGTGGAGCCAGGTCCAGAACGTCCCCGAGGAGCCGGCGAACACGTCGAGCTCCACGGTCACGAAGTACGCGCCGATCCAGAACAGCACGGCTCCCACCAAAGTCGTGTTGCGTAGGGCGGCCGCCGGGTTCATGCGCTCGAGGGCCCGCACCGAGACGATCCCCAGAATGCTCGCCACGAGGCCCAGCATCGCGTAGAGGACGGGGAGGGCCACCGCGGCGAGGCGCCGGTCGGGGCTGATCACGGCCGCCGTCGCGCCGAGCACGATCGTCGCAACCACCGAGCCCACATAGGACTCGAAGATGTCGGCGCCCATGCCGGCCACATCGCCGACATTATCGCCCACGTTGTCCGCGATGGTGGCCGGGTTTCGCGGGTCGTCCTCAGGGATGCCCGCCTCGACTTTGCCAACCAGATCCGCGCCTACGTCTGCCGCCTTCGTGTAGATCCCGCCACCAATGCGGGCGAAGAGAGCGATCGAAGATGCGCCCATAGCGAATCCGCTGACGATCTCGCCAAACGTCCGAAGGCCGACAGCCTCGGGATCGTAGATGAGCATGACCGCACCGAGCCCAGCAAGCCCCAGGCTGCCCACGGCCAGGCCCATCACGGCGCCTCCACCGTACGCCACGCGCAGGGCCTTCGCCTGGCCAGAAGACCTGGCCGCCTCGGTAGTCCTGACGTTGGCCCGGGTGGCCGCCTGCATTCCCAGGAAGCCCGCGAGGATCGAGCAGCCGGCTCCGAAGACGTAGGCTGCCGCAGTCCGACCTCCGATCAGCCACCACAGCGCCAACGCCACAAGGCCCACGAACGGGATCAACACCATGTACTCGCGCCTGAGGAAGGCCATGGCACCTGATTGGATCGCGCCGGCGAGCTCCCGCATGACCTCGTTCCCGCTCGGCTGACGCCTCACCCACATATAGAGCATGAGGGCGAACAGCAGGCCACCGAGACCGAACCAGAGGGCCCACGACATCGATTGCTCCACTAGCTTTTCTCCTTCTTCTTCTCGTTGCAGCCTGCCCGTTCGCGGGCTAGGAACGGTTGAACGCGTTCATCGCTGGCTCGATGCCCTCGGCGATCCAGCACTCGGTCGCCTCGGACATGAGATCGAGCGTCTCCAGCACCGCCTCCTCCTCCACCGGCTCCGGAGGCGAGAGAACCCAGGCCGACATGTCGATCTCCGGATCCGGCTTCGCACCGACACCGATCCGCAGGCGCCCGTATTCTCTGGAGCCCAACGCCTCCTCAAGCGAGGTAAGGCCGTTATGGCCACCCGCCGAGCCCCGCGCGCGAAGCCGAAACGCTCCCGGGGGTAGCGACACATCATCGACTAGCACCAGGAGCTCGCGGCCGGGCCGGAAGCCCTCCGCTCGGAGGTAAGGCTCCAGCGCGCGACCGCTGCGATTCATGTACGTCAGAGGCTTGACGAGCCGAACGGCCTCGCCGCGGACGGTGCCCTCGGATGTGGCTTCGGGGCCACGCGGCCGCAGTGCGGGGAGAGACCACCTGGCCACGAGGTGGTCCGCCAGCCACCAGCCGGCGTTGTGCCGGGTATCGCGGTAGCGCTCGCCCGGATTGCCGAGGGCGAAGATGAGCTTCACGCCGGTCGCGTCCCCGCGCGGCGGGCCGTGGCTACTCCGACTTCCCCTCCGCGTCCCGTTCTTCCTCTGCCTCCGCGCGGGCCGTGATCACCTCCGGCTCGAGCTCTTCCTCGAGCTCCTCGACCTTTTCCTCTTCCTCGACCGCCACCACCTTCGGCGCCAGAATCGTGCACACCGTCAGACCCTCGTCCTCGAGAGGAATCAGGCCTCCCGTGTCGACGTCCCCGACGTGGACCGAGTCGCCGATCTCGAGCTCCGAAACATCTATCACGAAGCTGTCGGGGATCTCCCTGGGCAGGCACTCCACTTCCAACTCGTACCGGCTCTGCTGGAGGATGCCGCCCGAGTTGCGCACGCCGGAGGGTGTTCCCTCGACCCGAATCAGCACGCCGACCTTGATCTTTTCACCGGCCTTGATAGCAAGGAAGTCCACGTGCAGGATCTGCGGACGGTACGGGTGACGCTGGATCTCACGGATGAGAACGCGCTGGCGAGGTCCACCGCCCATGTCGAGGTCGATCAAGGTGCTTCCCACGCTGATGTTCCCAATGAGCTGTTCGAGCTCGTGGCGGTCCGCCTGCAACGCCACAGGCTCTACCCCTTGCCCGTAGAGGTTGGTTGGCACCTTGCCCTCTCTGCGGACCCTGCGTGCGGCAGCCTTTCCGTATTCCTCGCGCGCTTCCACGCGCAGCACTGTCTGATTGCTCATATCGAACCTCTTACGCCACCCTCCGGGCGGCTAGTTGAACAGCTTGCTGACCGACTTATTGTAATGCGTGCTCTCGATCGCCTGCGCCAGAAGGCTGGCCACCGAAACCGTGGCCAGGTTGTCCAGTTGTCTGAGCTTGTCCTCCGGGATCGCGATCGTGTCCGTGACCGCGATCTCCGCCACCTTCGCCTCGACGAGCCTCTCCACCGCCGGCGGCGAAAGAAGAGCGTGCGTCGCGACGCAGTATATCTCTGTGGCACCTCGCTCGCGCAGGGCTTCGACCGCGCCCACCATCGTCCCGGCGGTGTCTACCATGTCATCCGGGATGATGCAGCGCTTTCCTTCCACATCCCCCACGACGTTCAGCACCTCGGCCATATTCGGACCGGGCCGGCGCTTGTCGACGATGGCGAAGCCTACGTCGAGCCGTTTCGCATACCCGCGGGCCATCTTCGCCGCGCCGACGTCGGTGGCGACCACCACCAGGTCCTCCGTGCTCAGATGGCGGTAATGTTCCATGAACGTCGGCGCCGCATACAAGTGGTCCACCGGGATGTCGAAGAAACCCTGCAACTGGTGCTGATGGAAGTCGATCGTGATCAGCCGGTCCGCGCCGGCGGCTACGATCAGGTTCGCCAACAGCTTGGCCGCGATGGAAACCCGGGGCTGGTCCTTACGATCCTGCCTGCCGTATCCGTAATAGGGAACCACCGCTGTAACACGCGCAGCCGAAGCCCGCTTTGCCGCATCGATGAGCAGCAGAAGCTCCATGACGTTCTCGGCCGGAGGGTTCGTCGACTGAATCACGAACACATCCCGGCCCCTGACGTTCTCGTCGATGCGGACGAAGATCTCTCCGTCGGCGAACCGCTTGACGGTCACGTCGCACAGCGGCTGTCCCAGCTCTTCCGAGATCCGTTCCGCCAGGGCGGTGTTGGCCGTTCCGGTGAGCACCATCATCGGAGTGCCGGTGGCCGAGAGTTCCGTCATATAGCCTCGCTCTCTTCGCTACGCGCGGCCCGCTGAGAAAAGAGCCGCTTATCATACACCAGGGCTGCGAGGGCGTCAACCGGATTCTGCGCTCCGGGCGGTGCCGTTCGCTCCCTCCACGTAGAGCGTTTGCGTCGGGTACGCGAACTCCATTCCCTGGTCCGACAGGCGGCGCATCAGCTCCAGGTTGATTGCCTGCTGAACGCTCATGAACTCGGAGTAGTCCGGCACCGTCATGTAGTAGACCGCCTCGAACTCCAGGCTGAACTCTCCGAAGCGCTTGAAGTGGCAGCGGTCGAACCGGGTCCTCTCGTGGGCGTTGATGATCTCGCGGACGATGTCCGGCACCAGAGCCGTCTGCTCTGGCGCCGTCTCGTACTTCAGCCCGAAGCTGAAGACGGCCCTGCGCTCTTCCATGCGCCCGTAGTTGCGGATCCGGCTTCCGAGCATGTCGCCGTTGGAGAAGATGAGCTGCTCGCCCGAGAGGCTGCGCAGCCGGGTAGTTTTCATGCCTATCGCCTCGACCGTGCCCATGTGCTCGCCCACCTGGAGAAAATCTCCCACCAGGAAGGGCTTGTCGAAGATGATCGCTAGCGAGGCGAATACGTCGGTCAGGACATTCTGCACCGCCAGGGCCACCGCCACGCCGCCGATTCCGAGACCGGTAATGAGGGCTGTGACATCCACGCCCCAAGTCTGGAGCACGAACAGCACGATCATCACCCAGACGAAAGTCTTGCCGAAGTACAGAACAAGGTTGAACGACGTGAGAGCCTCGGCGTCATCGGCGTACTTGTCAGTCTTGTATAACTCCAGCCACCTGGCCAACCCCGCATTCACGGACAGCCCGATTTGGACCAGCACCACCGTGATGATCGCCCGGAGGAGTAACCAGTCCAACCGATCCGACAGGTCGAGCGATCGGGTGGCGATGTAGGCCGCGACGGCGATGAAGGAGAAAGGCCTGGCCGCATCGCCCGCCGCCAGCAGGACATCGTCCAGGTAGGTTCGTGTCGCACGGGCTAGACGGCCGCCGTGCGCGGCCGTGAGACGCACCACGTACTTGAGCACGACATAGCTCACGACGAAGAGGCCCAGGGCGACGAGCCACTGCCTCACCTCGTTGCCCAGGAAGGTGTCGTCTAAGAACTCCATGCCTTCCCTCCTCAGGGTTCCACGCCCTACCGCTCCGGGGAGGCGTCCGCGGGCGCGACGCCAGGGACGCAGAGCAATCTTCATCGGCCGCCGCCCTTCGCAACCCGCCCCGCCCTCCGCCCGTGGCCGGGGTACAGGAGAACGTCTTGAACTCCGGCCGACGGGCTGCGTATTCTCGAGGAGCAGCCGTTACCGGGGCAAACCGCCCCGGCGGTCACGGGAGACCTGCGCAAGACAACGAGGCGGAGGCGCGCCATGCTGGGTTTTGTGCTCACTCTGGCAGTGCTGGCCGGGACGACGACCTCGTTCGGGCAGGAAGCTCCCGACTGCGATCCGGACAACGGAGGCCTCGTCCTCCCGGAGGGCTTCTGCGCCCTGGTCGTCGCCGATGACGTGGGCCGGGCGCGGCACCTGGTAGTGACCGAGACGGGTGATATCTATATCGCGCTGCGTGGCCGGCGGAATGGTGATGGGGGAGGCGTGCTGGCCCTGCGCGACGGCGACGGCGACGGAAAGGCCGACACGCGCTGGCGACACGACGACGATCGAGGCGGCACCGGGATCGGCATCTTCGAGGGATATCTCTACTACGGCCGTGACGACGCCGTGCTGCGGTTCCCGATGCGGGAGGGAGAGCTGGCCCCGGCCGGCGAACCCGAGACGGTGGTCTCCGGCTTGCCGGCGGACCGCAGCCATCGGGCCAAGTCGCTTGCTTTCGGGACGGATGGAGCACTGTACGTCAACGTGGGGTCACCCTCCAATTCGTGTCAGGAGGAAGACCGCACGCCCGGCTCGACGGGAAGGGACCCCTGCCCCGAGCTCGAGACCCACGCCGGGATCTGGCGCTTCGACGGCCGGGCCACCGGGCAGGGGCAGGACGACGGGACACGCTTCGCCACAGGGCTCCGAAACACGGTGGCGTTGGCGTGGAACCCGGCGGACGAGAGACTCTACGGAGTGGTGCACGGGCGTGACCAGCTTCACCAGAACTGGTCGGGGATGTTCACCGAGGAGCAGAGCGCCGAGAATCCGTCGGAGGAGTTCATCCGCATTTCGGAAAGCGGTGTGTACTCCTGGCCGTACTGCATCCACGTCCGCGAGCGAGGCGGCCTGATTCTGGCCCCGGAGTACGGCGGCGACGGCCAGACGGAGGGCCGGTGCGCGGGGCACCAGGGCCCAATTCTGGCTTTCCCGGGCCACTGGGGACCGAACGCCCTCCTGTTCTACATGGGAGATCAGTTTCCCGACCGGTACCGGGGAGGCGCCTTCGTAGCTTTCCACGGCTCGTGGAACCGGGAGCCGCTACCGCAGCAGGGCTACAACGTGGTCTTTGTTCCGTTCCGCGACGGCGAGCCCGTGAGAGATTTCGAGGTGTTCGCTGACGGCTTCGCCGGCGACGAGCCCGGTCCCAGAACGGCAAGCCACCGGCCATCGGGCCTGGCCATGGGCCCGGATGGATCCCTGTACGTGAGCGACGACTCGGGGGGGCGGATCTGGCGGATCTTACATCGCTGAGAGCCGAGCTTCCGGCGTCGAGACCGGTGTAGACATGAAGGACGCGGCACGCGATCTCGAGCTGTTGATCCGCTCCCGATACCCGCTCATCACGGTCGATACGGTGGACGAGGACCGCCTGCGCGGTCTTCTGTCGCGCGTCGCCGGGCGGCTGGACGTCCCCCTGTTCGTGTGGAGCCGGACCCGGGGCCTAGCCCGGCAGGGCCTGCTCAAGGGAATCTACGACACCACCGATCCTCTGAAGGCCCTGGGGCACCTCGCCGCGACGGGCCATCCGGGAGTTTATCTGCTGGCCGACTTCCACCCCTACCTCGCGGAGCCCGTGATCCAACGGAAGTTGCGGGAGACTCTGGAAACGTTCACCGGCGACCTCCGGGCGTTGGTGATCTCCGGGCACGGCCTCGAGTTTCCCCCGGAGCTGAAGAACCAGAGCGTCCCTTACCGGCTAGCGCTCCCGGACCTCGAGGAGATCCGCACCGAGATGAGGCGCCTCGTGTCGGAGGTCAGGGGCGCGCAGTACCTCGAGGTCCACCTGTCGGCAGAGGAGGCGGACGAGCTCGCCGCAAATCTCCGAGGATTGACCCTGGACGAAATCAGGCGCGCGCTGCGGCGGGCGATGCTCGAGGACGACCGCCTCGACCCGTCAGACTTGAAGCACGTGCTGGACGCGAAGCGGGACGCGGTGGGCGATACGGGCTTGCTTGAGTTCTTCCCCCCGGCCGAGGTCGCCGAGCCCGTTGGCGGCATGGCGGGTCTGCGGGAATGGCTGGAAAAGCGCCGCGCTGCGCTGGGGGAGCGGGCCCGGGAGTTCGGGCTCGAACCGCCGCGGGGCGTGCTGCTCCTGGGAGTGCAGGGCTGCGGCAAGAGCCTGTTCGCACGCAACGTGGCTCCGGTCTGGGGGCTTCCGCTGGTGCGACTGGACCCGGCCGTGCTCTACGACAAGTACATCGGCGAGACCGAGAAGAACCTGCGCCGTGCGCTGGAAACGGTCGAGGCTATGGCCCCGGCCGTCCTATGGATCGACGAAATCGAAAAGGGTTTCGCGACCGAGTCTGGAGAGGCGGACGGAGGTACCTCGCGACGCCTGCTCGGAACCTTCCTGACCTGGCTTCAGGAGCGCGCGGGAGAGGTATTCGTAGTGGCTACGGCCAACGATGTCTCGGCGCTTCCGCCGGAGATGCTCCGTAAAGGAAGGTTCGACGAGATCTTCTTCATCGACCTGCCCGACGAGAGCGAGCGGGCGGAGATCCTGGCGCTCCACCTGCGCCAGCGGGAGAGGAATCCGGAGGAGTTCGACCTGCCGGAGCTGGCACGAGAGAGCTCGGGATTCTCGGGAGCCGAGCTCGAGCAGGCCATTGTGGCCGGGCTATATACGGCGTTCGCGGAGGATAGGCTGCTGGATTCCGCGGTTCTTCTGGAGGAGATCCGGACCGCCGTCCCGCTGTCCGTCACCATGGCCGAGCGGGTCCAGGCCTTGCGCGCCTGGGCCAGGGATCGAGCCGTGCCCGCGGCTTGAGCGCCTAATCCGCCAGGAGCCCCTCCAACTCGTCCGGGTCCGTAACCGGCGTCTCGCAGGCAAAGTCCCGGCAGACGTAAGCCGCCGGCCTGCCCTCGACCGTCGCCAGGGGATCGGTGAACGGGGCCAGACGCCGGAGTGCCAGTACGGCCTCGGGACTGGATTCGTCCTTCAGGAGCGTGACCGCTCGCGGCAGAAAGCTCCGCCGCAGGGGAGTGAGCAGGGCCTTGGTGGCGGCATCGTCGCGAGCTCCCACGACTACGATTTCCCTGGCGGGTCCCAGGGCGAAGTCAAGCGCGCTCAGGAAGTGGGCATGAGAGGCCGGAGCGAGAGCCACGGGGGAGCCCAGGGCCCGCATCGTAGCCGCGGCTCGCTCCTCAAGCCCGGCGTCGCCCGTAAGCCGTGCCAGCCGCAGCAGGTTGGCCGTCGCTACCGAGTTGGCGGAAGGAACGGCTCCGTCGTGGTGCTCCTTGCTCCGCACCAGGAGCTTCTCTCCGAGGTGCGCCGTAAGGAAGAAGCCGCCAGCGTCAGGATCGGCGAAATCCTCCACGAGCTGTTCCGTCAACTGACGGGCGGCTTCGAGCCAGCTGACCCCGCCGGTCGCGGCGTGGAGCTCCAGCAGCCCCCAGGCCAGAAACGCGTAGTCGTCGGCCATGGCGGCTATGGCGGCCTCGCCGTCCCTGTACCTGTGCAGCAGCCTTCCGCTTCCGTCGCGAAGCTCGGATAGAACGAAGGACGCCGCTGTTTCAGCCGCGTCGACGTAGCCGGGCTCACCCAGGGCTCCGCCCGTCCGCGCGAGCGCGGCGATCATGAGACCGTTCCAGTCGGTGAGAACTTTGTCGTCGAGATGCGGGCGGACGCGACGCGAGCGGGCTTCCAGGAGTCTGAGACGCGCTGCTTCCAGCCGGTCGGTCAGCTCGCGCTCCGAATGACCGAGCCTAGCCGCCAGCTGTGACCGGCTCTCCCTCGTGTGGAGGATGTTTCGGCCGGTCCTCCGGCCTGTGGCCTCGTCCGCGTAGTTGCCTTGCCCCACCACGTTGAAGGCCTCCCGCACCAGCTGGAGTGGCTCGGGGTCCAGTACCTCGCGAAGCTCGTCATCAGTCCAGGTATAGAACCTGCCTTCCTCGCCCTCGCTGTCGGCGTCCTCGGCGGAGTGGAAGGCGCCGCCCTCATCGACCATGTCTCGAAGCACGTACTCGACCACCTCCGCTGCGGTTCGGGCCCAGCGGGAGTCGCCGGCAGCCTGGAACGCCTCGACGTAGGCCAGCGTCAAGAGCGCCTGGTCGTACAGCATCTTCTCGAAGTGCGGCACGAACCATCGAGCGTCGGTCGAGTAGCGGTGGAAGCCGAAGCCGATGTGGTCATAGATCCCGCCCGACCGCATCGAGCGCAGGGTGGTCTCCACCATCTCGCGGGCGGACTCCTTGCCAGTGCGCTTCCAGTATCTCAGAAGGAAGGACAGACTGTGCGGCGATGGGAACTTCGGAGCCCGTCCGAAACCTCCCTGAAGTGGATCGAAGGCCGCCCGTAGAGAGCGGTACGCTTCGTCGAGCAGCTCACCGCCCGGCGTGTCACCGCCCTCGTCCTTCCCGGCTCGTTCAAGGACCTCGCGGATGCGGGCCGCAGACCTCACCAGGTCGTCCCGCCGCGACGTCCACAGCTCCCGGACCCTGGGAATCAGGTCCAGCATGCCGATACGGCCGTGACGGCTGGTCCTGGGGAAGTACGTGCCGGCAAAGAAGGGCTCGGCGTCCGGGGTCAGAAGGACGGTGAGCGGCCAACCTCCACTTCCGGTCATGAGCTGGCACACGGTCATGTAGACGGCGTCCACGTCCGGCCGCTCCTCGCGGTCCACCTTCACCGAGATGAAGGTCTCGTTCATGAGTCGGGCCACGTCCGGATCCTCGAACGACTCGCGCTCCATGACGTGGCACCAGTGACAGGTGGAGTAGCCTATCGAGAGGAAGACCGGCCGGTCCTGGGCCAGCGCCTGCCCGAAGGCCTCTTCACCCCATGGAAACCAGTCGACCGGGTTGGCTGCGTGCTGAAGCAGGTATGGGCTCTTCTCCGCCCCGAGTCGGTTGCTCATCGCTCCTCGGCTCCCTGTCCCGACCGGCGTTCGTCGACGGCTTTCTCGACGTCGGGTAACGGCGGCGCGGCCACGATCCGTTACCGGCTGTCCCAACCGATCATATAATGGCTTTATGATCAAGCATACCTTCGCCGGAGGAACCCTGGACCGGGCCGCCCATCTGCGCGCGGACGAGGAATGGATCCGAGAGCGCCTTGGGGACTCGCAGTCGCGCTTTCTGCCCTTGCTCGGACTGCGGCCGCTAACGCGGGGGCTGGAACGGCTCCGTCTGGCATGGCGACGCGGAAGGCGGGCGCGGGAGGCCGTCTCCTCCGGTGTGACGAAGGTCTTCTTGGGGCTGGAGGGTGAGTCGGCCCATTTCGCGATCGATCTCGACTCGGCCGGCACCGACGCTCCCGGGCTGGCCCGACGGCTGGCCGGGCGGTCATGCGAGTACACGCCAGTCCGGGCCGCGGCCGGCAGGCTTACCGCTCCGGAGGCCGCGATAGTCGCGCAGGCGCGCTCACTCCTGGGCTGGCACGCCACACACGGCTACTGCTCCCGGTGCGGCGGGCCTACGGAGGCGACCGAGGCTGGATATGCCCGACGTTGCTCCGACGGGGAGTGCGGCGGCCCGCACTTCCCGCGCTGCGACCCGGTGGTGATCATGCTCGTCTATCGTGGAGACCGCTGCCTACTGGGCCGATCGGTCCGGGCGCGCAGGTACCCGCCCGGCCTGTACTCTTGCCTGGCCGGGTACATGGAGCCGGGCGAGTCGATCGAGGAGGCAGTCCGCCGAGAGGTGGCCGAGGAGGCGGGAATCGATGTCGGACGGGTTGCGTATCACTCCTCGCAGCCCTGGCCGTTTCCCTCCACGCTCATGATCGGCTGCCTTGCGGAGGCGCGGCGGGATGAGATCCGCCTTGATCCGGAGGAGCTCGAGGACGCGCGGTGGTTCTCGAGATCTGAACTCCGGCAGGCTCTGGGGCGTTGGAGAGAGGGCGCCGGGCTTCGCCTGCCGCCTCCGATCACGATCGCGCACCAGCTAGCGGCCCACTGGCTGGAAGAGACGGGGCAGGCCCACTAGAAGCCGACGCCCCACGACGGACCGACCCGAGCGGACGGGGGCTTCGGCCTGCCAAACGGAGGTGCCGCCACATATCATGGTGCCGATGGAGCCGAGAATGAAGACGCCGACACGGAGCCGGGCCCGCCATGGCTGAAGGGGTAGTCGCGCCGCGTGCGTCGACGGGCGCTCTCCTCACGGCGGGAGGCAACACCCTCGGGTGGATGCCGTCCGACCTCGTGGAGCAGACGTGCAAGAGGGTGGGAATCGCGGGTCTGATCTTTGCCGCGATGTGGGCGTGGGTGCTCGTAATGAACAACCTGGTGTGGCGGCTGTGGGGGGCCCCGCCCGAGGTGGAGATGAGCGCCTGGCCTTGGCCCGGGAACCTGCTCGCCGGTCTGGGACTGCTCATCTCTCTGGCGATGGTCGGCGTGGCCGCTCGGCTGCACACGGAGCCCGAGAAGCTGCTCGATGCCGGCCTCGCGTTCGAGGTTGCGACCGCATTCCTCATCGGAGCGCTCAACTGGTGGGCGCCCGGCCTGCCACAGGGAATCGGAGTTTCCTGGATCTGTGTGATCATCCTAGTGTACCCGGCGATCGTACCGGCCACGCCGGGGAAGACTCTGACGGCCGCTCTTCTAGCAGCTTCGATGGACCCCCTTTGGTACGCCATAGGGCTCGGGCGGGGGCTCGAGTTCGGTATGGACGGCTTCGTATTGCTGTGGACTTTCCTGCCCAACTACATCTGCGCGCTGGTGGCGGTCGTGCCGGTCCAGATCATCCGCGGTCTGGGGCGGCGTGTCTCGAGAGCCCAGGAGCTCGGATCCTATCGTCTCGGTGAGCGCCTCGGTGAGGGAGGAATGGGCGAGGTCTACAGGGCCACGCACAGGCTCCTGGCCCGGCCCGCGGCCATCAAGCTGATCCGACCGGAGGTCCTGGGCAATGGCGCGGACGGAGCGCGCGTGGTTGTCGAGCGCTTCCGGCGCGAGGCCCGGGCCGCCGCCGCCCTTCGCTCACCGCACACGATAGAGCTCTACGACTTCGGTGCCACCGACGACGGCAACTTCTACTACGTGATGGAGCTCCTGGAGGGGCTCAACCTGCAGGAGGTGGTCGAGCGCTTCGGCCCCCTCCCTGCTGCCCGGGCCGTGCACTTGCTCAAGCAGGCATGCCTGTCGCTGGGCGAGGCTCACGAGAAGGGGCTGATACACCGTGATATCAAGCCCTCCAACATCGTCGCCTGCCGCATGGGAATGGCGGTGGACTTCGCGAAGGTCCTCGACTTCGGGCTCGTCAAAAGGGACCCGTCGTTGGGCGGCGAGCAGACACACCTCACCTCCCCAAACGTCACCACGGGGACTCCCGCCTTCATGGCGCCCGAGATCGCCCTGGGCGATCGTCCCGTGGACCGGCGCGCCGACATCTATGCGCTGGGCTGTGTGGCGTACTGGCTGCTCACCGGCCACAACGTATTCGAGGCGCCCAACTCGGTAACGATGCTGATGCAGCATGTTCAGGATGATCCCGTCCCGCCTTCGGAGCGAGCGGAGCTGCCGGTGCCCGAAGAGTTGGATCGCATCGTGTTGGACTGTCTGGCCAAGAACCCGGAAGATCGTCCCGGCGACGCGATGGAGCTCTACCGCCGACTGGCAGACTGTCCGGTGCCCGAGCGCTGGAACCGCGGCCGGGCTCTGGAGTGGTGGCGACTGCACCTACCGGAGATCTTCGAGAGGGAGGAGGTGGCTCCGTGGCCGGACGAAGCTCTCGTGTCCGAGCACGACGCTCCACTGATCGGTGCGGGCTGAGCTCGAGCTGAAGAAAGGCACTGGCCCCCCAGGATTCGAACCTGGATTACCGGCTCCAAAGGCCGGGGTCTTGCCATTAGACGAGGGGCCAACGGCGGGTCCCGCCCCCGAAGTTGATCCGGCCCGGTTGGATCGTCAACCAGAGCCCGCCGTACGCGTCATCACGCTTCGGAAGCCTGTAGCCTCGGCGAGGCTCACCGCCGCCCTGTCGCGCTCCGATTCACTGCCGTAGACGCCCAGAAGGCAGGATCCGCTGCCGCACAGGAGAGCCGGGCCGGCCCCGGATAACCGGAGGGCCTCCTTCGCTCGCTCGAGGTCTGGGTGGCGGCGAAACACAGGCGCCTCGAGGTCGTTGTGAGCGACCCGGCAGAGCCCCTCCCAGCTCGTAAGCTCTCCCGGAGGCGGAAACAAGCTCGAGGGACCTCCGCTCGGTGCAGGCGAGCCCTTTCTGTCGTCGGCCAGCCAGGCGTACGCCTCGCCGGCGGAGATCGGGAATTCCGGTGCGAGAATCAGCGCCGGCCTGGAGGGCGGGGCGACCAGCGGCACAAGCCGTCTCCCCCTCTCCCACGCCAGCGCTAGATCTACGTCGGCCAGCGCGAAGGGCACGTCACTGCCCAGTTGGGAGGCCAGGTGGAGAAGGTCCCGGAAGCCCAGGGGCTCTCCGAGAAGGCCGTTCAGCCCGAGGAGCACGGCGGCGGCATCCGCGCTGCCTCCCCCCAAGCCTGCACCGCTCGGAATCCTCTTCTCCAGCTCGATTCGCACCGCCGGGGAGACGCCCACCGCCCGGGAGACCAGCTCAGCCGCCTGCCAGCACAGGTTGGACTCGTCGGCGGGAACCGTCGGGTCGCCGTTCACCCGAAGGCGCACTCCCTCGTCCACACCCACGGCCAAGACGATCCTGTCGGCCAGATCGAGGCGCAGAAACAGCGTCTCGATGGAATGGTAGCCGCTTGCTTCCCGCCCCAGTACGCGGAACAGGAGATTCACCTTGGCCCTGGGAGCCAGCTCGGCCTTCTGCACTGCCGCCAGCTCCTCAGACCTCCGGACGAGCAGCCACGTCCGACTCTACCATCTCCTCGCTGCGGCCCATTTCCGCCCACGTGAGCCCGAAGTGCCGAATGTACCACAGCCCGATGAGAGTGACCGGTATGAACGTGAGGATGTGGTAGCTGGTGGCGAAGCTGACGATCGTTACGGGGGAGACATCCCACAGTCCCAACCCGAGGCGTGCTGACGCCTCGAAGGGGCCGAAGAAGCCCGGGCTGGACGGAGCCGCTACGGCAAAGGCGATGAGCGCCTGAAGGAAGAGGGCTCCGCTGAATCCCGGGCTCGCGATTCCGAAGGCCAGAAGCCCGAGCCACATCGAAGCCGCCAGACACAGCCAGACGACCGCAGACCAGGCAAGGGCGAGGACGAAGACGCCGGTCTCCTTGAGAGCGCCGAGCCCCTCTATGAACGATTCGAGAAGGCCCACTCCCTTATGGAGGAAGCGAGGACCCAGGAGACGCCCGAACGCGCGCTCGAACAGCGAGACCGCCCCCGAAGGATTCCGGGCCACGAGCCACAGGAAGGCGAAGCCTCCCGCGAAGCCGAGAGCACCTACGTTGGCGACCCGTCGGATGAGAGTGGCGCTCGAGCCCTCGCCGAGGGGGAAGCCCGGCAGCGAGATCGTGACGAACAGGAAGAACGCCAGAACGAGGCCATCGAAGATCCGTTCCGCGACGAGCGAGGCGAACGATGCCCCGATCGGTATCGGCGCCGAGCGCGTCAGGGCATAGGCGCGTGCGAACTCGCCGAGTCTAGCCGGAAGGAGGTTGTTGACCGTGAAGCCGATGCAGGTGGCCCCGAAGCGAGAGTCGAAGTTGGAGCCGGCGTGGGCGGGAAGGAGCAGGACGCGCCACCGCGCCGCCCGCAGGACGAAGCCGAAGGTGGCCAGAACGACCGCACCGGCCATGAGCCACGCGTTCGCGCCCCTCAGCTCCACCAGCACCTCATGCAGTGAGACGTCCCTGAGCACCCACCACAGAAGGACGATCGTGATGACCAGTCCCAGGGCCGTCTTGCCGCGGTGTCCTTTCAAGTCCGCTTCATCCGGTGCGGGCCCGGAGGACCAGCTCCTTCATCTCCCGGACCGCGCGCTCGATCCCGACGAGCACGGCGCGGCTGATTACCGAGTGGCCGATGTTGAGCTCCTCGCACCCGCCGATTGCCGCGACGGGCATGACGTTCTCGTACGTGAGGCCATGTCCGGCGTGTGCTGCCAGACCCCCCTGCTTCACCTGCTCCACCGCCTCTAGGAGCCGGGCCACCTGCGACGCTCGTTCCTCCACCGTACGGGCGTTGGCGTACTCCCCCGTGTGAAGCTCGACGGCCACAGGTCCTAGCTCGATGGAGGCCTGGACGGTCTCGGGATCGGGGTCGATGAACAGTGAAGTGCGGATACCGCGACTGTGGAGGCGTGCCAGGGCTCCCGCCACACGCTCCCTGTTGCCCGGGCCTACGTCCAGGCCGCCTTCGGTGGTGATCTCCTGGCGCCGCTCGGGCACCAGTGTCACCTGCTGGGGAGCCCACTCCTCGGCCAGCCGCAGCATTCCGTCCACGGCAGCCACCTCGAGGTTGACCCCGGTACGCACGGTCCTCAGCAGCAGATCGACATCGCGGTCCTGGATATGGCGGCGATCCTCGCGGAGGTGAACGGTGATTCCGTCGGCGCCGCCCAGCTCGGCCAGCACCGCGGCACGGACCGGGTCGGGTTCGTCCGTACGCCGGGCCTGCCGCAGCGTGGCTACGTGGTCCACGTTGATGAACAGGCGCATCCCAACCACCGGGTTCGGGTCGCGGGGGTACTGGAAAGATGACGATACAGCGCGGCGACCGGCGGGTCGAGTCCCGTCCGGGTCTCGGGATCACGCTGCGTCCGGCCGGGTGACCTCGATGCCGGGGCTGCGCGCCCACCGGCCTATCACCGACTCCGGAGCCCGGGCCATGAGCACGACGGTGGAGTCCGTCTCCTGCCTCTCCAGCACTTCTGCAAGCCGGTATGCCTCCGCCAGCGTCCGGCCGTCCGTGGCCGGCACGACGACCCTAACTGTGGGTCTCAGCTCCCTGACTCGATCACGGAGCGCCGCGCGCAGGGATTCCAGACCTCCTCGCTCGGGTACTGACGTGAGAACGTGGGCCGGACACTCGACGGGGAGCCGCGCCCTGAGAGCGTCCTCCTCCGTGTGAGTGAGCTGATCGATCTTGTTGAACGCCATCAACGTGGGCCGCTCACGAATCCCCAGCTCCAGGAGCACCAGTTCCACCGCCTCGACCTGGTGGTCCCAGCCCGTGGCCGACGCGTCGACGACGTGCAGGATCAGATCGGCCTCGACGATCTCCTCGAGAGTAGCTCGGAACGAGGCGACCAGGTTGTGGGGCAGCTTCCTTATGAAACCGACCGTGTCGGTGAGAAGAGCCCGGTAGCCCTCTCCCAGATCGACCACCCGCGTGGCCGAGTCCAGGGTGGCGAACAACCTGTCCTCGACCACGAGGTCGCTCCCGGAGAGCGCTCTGAGGAGCGACGACTTGCCCGCGTTCGTGTAGCCCACGAGGGCTACCCGAAACTGCCGCTGGCGCCGCTTCCGCCGGGTCGTGCGCGACCGGGAGATGTGCTCCAACTCCCCACGCAGCCGCGCGATGCGTCGGTCGATGATGCGCCGGTCGGTCTCGATCTGGGTCTCGCCGGGTCCGCGCATCCCGATGCCGCCCTGGATCCGCGAGAGGTGCGTCCACATCCGCTTCAGCCGCGGGCGCATGTACTGCAGCTGTGCCAGCTCCACCTGAAGGCGCGCCTCGGCGGTACGGGCCCGCAACGCG
The DNA here is from genome assembly GCA_039584255.1 of Gemmatimonadota bacterium. Classification (GTDB taxonomy): domain Bacteria; phylum Gemmatimonadota; class Gemmatimonadetes; order Palauibacterales; family Palauibacteraceae; genus JBDGYE01. The sequence goes on along the minus strand of JBDGYE010000019.1, from coordinate 14,208 downwards.
AAGATATCCAGGATCAGCTCGGTGCGGTCCATGACCCGGCATCCCAACCGCTTCTCCAGGGCCACACCCTGGGCCGGGGTCAGATCCTCATCGAAAATGACCAGGCCGGCCTGCGCCCGGTCGGCGACCTCTCTCAGCTGATCCGCCTTCCCGCGGCCGATATATAGTGCGGGATGAGGTGCCTCCAGACGCTGTACGACGGTGGCGACCACCTGAGCCCCCGCCGTGTCGGCCAGCCGCTCGAGCTCCTCGAGATGCTCGTCTACCAGCTGCTGCGACTCGTCCAGCCGTGGAGCTCCCACCAGAACCGCACGCTCTACCGGCTCCCGTATCTCTATCAGCTCAGGTATGACGACCTCCTCGAGGCTTCGCGCATCCGCTGGACCCTACACCCCCTCTTCCTCCCGGATCCCCGAAGCCGGGCCAGCCGAGTCGGGCTGGCGGGTCGCCGGGTCATCAGATTCGACCCCGTGCCTGGCCGCTCTTATCCGCCGCAGCCTCTCTCCGATCGTCTCTTCCCGTCCCTCGGAGCCGGGGCGGTAGAAGCGATACCCGGAAAGGGATGGGGGAAGATACGCCTGTGGAGCCACGGCTTCCCCGAAGTCGTGATCGTACATGTAGCCCTCGCCGTATCCCAGCTCCTGCATGAGTCGGGTAGGAGCATTCCGGATATGAAGCGGAACGGGCTCGGCCGGAGTCTCGCGCGCAACCTTCATCGCCTGCGACATGGCCACATAGACGCGATTCGACTTGGGCGCCACTGCCAGGTATACGCAGGCCTCGGCGAGCGCGAGCTCCCCCTCGGGGGAACCGAGGAAGTGGTACGCGTCCCTGGCCGCGAGGCAGACGCGTAACGCATCCGGATCGGCCAGCCCCACGTCCTCCGACGCCATGCGCACCAGGCGGCGGGCTATGTACAGCGCATCCTCGCCTCCGTCCAGCATTCGGGCCAGCCAATAGAGGGCCCCGTCGGGGTCAGATCCCCGCACCGACTTGTGAAGGGCCGAGATCAGGTTGTAGTGCTCGTCGCCCGACTTGTCGTATCGTGGAAAGCGTCGCTGCAACGCCTGCTCCACATGGCTCTCCGCGATTCGTTCCCCCGTTCCCACAAGCTCCGCGGCCGTCTCCAGCCCGTTGAGAGCCCGGCGCGCGTCACCATCGGCCGCCTCGGCGAGTCGGTCCAGCGCGTCGGCGTCGATCTCGAGACAGAGGTCGCCTAGCCCGTGCTCCCGATCTCGCAGAGCGCGAAGCGAGAGCTCGCGAACTTGTTGGGCAGCGAGCGGCTCCAGAACGAAGACACGGGTCCGGCTCAGGAGCGGTCCTACGACCTCGAAGCTCGGGTTCTCCGTCGTCGCACCTACGAGGACGATCGTCCCGGACTCGACATGCGGCAGAAAGGCGTCCTGCTGGGCCCGGTTGAACCGGTGGATCTCGTCGACGAACAGGATCGTGTCCGCTCCTCCCGCTCGCCGGCGATCACGCGCCTGGGCTATGAGCTGGCGGACCCGCGGGATCCCTTCTGTGACCGCGCTGAAGGGCTCGAAATGGGCCCCCGTGCGGCCGGCGATGATGGCCGCCAGAGTGGTCTTACCGCAGCCCGGTGGTCCCCACAGGATCATACTGGGAACCCGATCCTTCGCGATCAGCTCCCTGAGGGGACCGCCCTCCCCAACCAACGCCTCCTGCCCGACGAAGTCGTCGAGCGTGCGGGGCCTCATTCGGGCGGCCAGCGGCGCTTCGGGACCCGCCGCCAGGGGGGAGCCACGGCGGCGTCCCGCGTCCGGGCCAAAGAGTCCGGGCGCATCGCTCATCGGTTCACTCGCTCTCCAGCCGATCGAGGCCACCGATCTCTATCAGCTCCCTGGCGTGCTCGAGGAGGATCTCGCGCTGGTTGAGGTCGGGAGATTCCAGTACCTGGGCATGCAGCTCGTCCAGCATAAGTCCCACGAGCCGCCCTCGGGGAAGCCCCAGCTCCAACAGGTCGTCGCCATTCACGGCCAGATCGCCCAGTTCCAGGGGTGGCCTGTTCATCAGCTCGTCGTGGACGCGGGCCCAGGTGGCAACGAGGCCGCGGGCGCTCTCGCTGGATCCGAGCGCACGGGCCGCCGCAAAGTGAAGCCGAAACAGGTCCCGGGCGCTGGCGACCCCGACCTCCGCAAGCCATTCCCGGAGTCGGGCCGCCGAGTCCGCGGGGTGAACGAGCGGCATATAGTGCTCGTACAGGTGAGTCACAATACGAATCTCGGCGTTCGAGAACTTGAGACGCCGCACAAGCCTGTCGGCCGCCTCGATCCCCTCCGGTTCATGGCGCGGGATGGCCAGCAGCAGCCGGACGAGCCGCAGCAGAGGTCGGTGCCGTCTGACGCTATCCACGGCCGCCAGAGTCTCCTCCCAGCGGGGGTCCGTCTGCGCCACCTCCGAGAGCTCGGTGTACCAGTCGTCGAACGCGCCCGTCTCGCCGTACAACCGGAGCGAAGCGGCCGCTCCCGGCCCCGACAGCACTTTGGTGAGCTCCTCGCGCACCCGTTCCGCCGACAACCGCGGGAGGCACGGAACGGAGTCCTCCAGGGCCGTTCGCGTTCGGGGCTCGAATTCGAGCGAGAAGCGTCCGACGAACCGCAGGCCACGTAGCACTCTGAGGTAGTCCTCGGCGAACCTCTGCGCCGGCTCACCCACGGCGCGTAGCACTCGGTACTCAAGGTCGGCCCGCCCTCCGAAGGGATCGCGCAGCTCCTCTGTGGCCGGCCGCCACGCGACGGCATTGATGGTGAAGTCCCTGCGACCCAGATCGTCATCGATCGAATCCGCGAACTCCACCACAGCATGACGGCCGTCTGTCTCCACATCGAGGCGGAACGTGGTGACCTCGTACATGGCCCCATCCGAGGCCAAGACTCCGAGCGTACCGTGCTCGACTCCTAGGGGAACAGTGCGGCGGAAGAGCTCCCGAACCTGGGCTGGCCGGGCGTCGGTGGCCAGGTCCCAGTCCGCCCGACTGTGGCCCATCAACTCATCCCGGACGGCGCCGCCAACGGCCCAGGCCTCAAAGCCGCCTCCCTCGAGCGCACGGGCTATCTCCAGGAAGCCAGCCGGAGGGTGGAGACGAAGGGAGGGATCGGTCACTCCAGCCATGCAGCGAAGACGGCCCTCAGCCGCACAGGACACTGCCCCCGTTTACGTTTAGGATCTCCCCCGTCACATGCGCCGCCAGCTCGCTGGCCAGGAAGACCACCGGTCCTCCGATATCGCGGGGGATCGCGACTCGTCCCAGCGGAATCTCCCTCTCGATCGCTTCTCTTCCCTCGCCACTCAGAATGTCGGAGGTCATGTCGGTATCGACCCATCCGGGTGCCACGGCATTCACCGTGATTCCGCGCGGGCCGAGCTCGACTGCCAGCGACTTCACGAACGACTGGATGGCGCCTTTGCTCGCCGCGTAATGGCTGTGGCCCGCCTCTCCCCGCTGGGCCGCCGTCGAGGAGACGAGAACGATCCGGCCGCTTTCACCCATCCGACTGGCAGCCGCCCGCGTGGTGAGGTAGACGGAGGTAAGGTTCGCTTCGATCATCTGCCGCCACCGATCGAGATCGAGCTGCTCCAAGGGCCGGGGCAGCACGTTCCAGATCCCCGCGTTACCGACGAAGACATCCAGTCTGCCGCCAAACTCCGCGTCCAACCGGGCAAAAAGGGCCACGACTCCACTCTCCGTGGCCAGGTCCGCCGCCTGCGCCCACGGGCCGCGGCGTGGATCGTGGCTCGAATACGCTGCTGCCTGACGCATCTGCGCCAGTGTCTCCTCGGCCTCGTCGGCAGCACACCGGTAGGCAATTCCAACACGAGCTCCGGCAGAAGCGAGGAGCACCGCCGCCGCCCTGCCGATGCCACGCGAGCCACCGGTGACCAGGGCCAGGCGACCGTCCAGGCCGGGAATCTCCAGGGTCCGGCTCACCGGGGCTCCCCTCCCGGGTGAGCGAAGTGCGCGTCGACGAAGTCGGCGACGGCGTGCTCTATGGCCAGGTGGAGCTCCTGGATGCAGGCCGTGTCGTTCGACGGAACTCGGATCGCCACGTCGACCAGGCCAGCCAGCTCCCCTCCCGACTCTCCCGTCAGGGCTACCGTCGCCACCGGGATCTCGGGCGCGGCGCGGGCCGCCTCCAGCACGTTCGGAGAGTCGCCGCTCGTGGAGTGGAGCACCAGCAGATCGCCCGGGCGGGCGTGCGCCCTGAGCGCCCTGGCGAAGACCTGATCGAAGCCGAAGTCGTTGGCGGTCGCTGTAAGAGCGGCGGCTCCCGACGACAGGGACGTGGCAGGCAGCGGACCCCGCTGCCTCCTGTACCTCACCGTGTACTCCGTCGCTATATGCTCCGTGATGGCGGCACTGCCGCCGTTGCCGCAGTACAGAATCCTCCCTCCGGCCGCGAGCGTTTCCAGAGCCATTCGCGCATATCGCGCCGTCGCGTCCGCGACCTCCGTCGCGGCTCTCTCCGCCGCCTTCGTCAGGCGCTCCAGGTGCCTCGTCAGGTCCAGCCCGCCGACGGGAGCCGTCACGATCCTACCCTCCTCGGACGAGCCGCCGCAGGCGGCCCACCCAACTTTCCGAGATCTCGCAGGGCGCTACCTGCTGCGTGGCTCGTCCTTCGACGACGGCCCCTGGGTTCTCCGCCAGAAGCAGCCGCGCCTGCTCCTCGAAGCCCGCTTCGGTCAGGAGGTCCCAAGCCTGGCGGACCGTGGTCGCGCGCTGCGGCCTGGCGTGGTGGTCGGAGGCGATGAGGTCCACGTGCCCTGCCGCCAGCATGCGCCGCGACAACCGCTCGGCCTCGCTACCGTACTCGCCCCACAGGCTGCCGGCATTGATGCACATCAGCGTGCCTGCCTCGCGCCACCGCTCCACCCAACCGTAAGCCCGCTCGAGACCCGCGTAGCGCTCCGGATGTGCCAGCACCGGCTTCCACTCCTGGCGGCGCACCACATCGAGCATTGTATCCGGGTAGGCCGGCAGCAGGAGCATGGGGAACTCTACCAGAAGCGCGTCTCCGACGCCCAGCCCCAGGGAGCGGTCCGAGAGATCCGCGTCCGGATCGTCCAGATGGATCTCGAACGAGCAGGACAGCTCCACCTCGGGGCAATCGCTCGTCGCGCGCTCGACCAGTTGCCGGAACCCGTCGTCGATGGCGTCCCTCCACGGCCCGGCCGTCCGGCTGGCGGCCAGATGCGGCGTAGTCACCACTGTCCCGATTCCGGCTTCCCGAAAGCTCTCGAGGTAGGCGATCGCGTCGTCCAGCGAGCGGGCGCCGTCGTCCACGTCAGGCACTAGGTGACAGTGGATATCCACCAGCGCCGGCTGTGTCATTCGCCCGACCCTTTCATGCCATCCGCCGACGTGGCGGCGATGCGCGCGCCCAGCTCTCCGTGAAGCCCGATGCTCCCGGCGAGGGCTCCCACGTCGCCGCCGAGCTCGGCCGCCGCCTCGAACGCATACGTCAGGGCAGCGTCGGCGGCCAGGAGACGTAACGCGACTTCGCGGTCCCGCGAGCCGACGGCTACCTCGTCGAGACCTCTGAGGGCTGAGGAGGCCAACCGGGAGACGACGTCCGGTCCCGGTTCGATTCCGGTCTCTGCCAGAACCAGATGGCGGACTTCTCGGGCCAGCTCTTCCGGGACGCCGGCCAACTTCTCGTCCAGCCACGCGGACAAGGCGTTCATGCTCATCGGCGCTGACCCGATCGCGAGGCGTCCCTGGCGTGCAGACGGGCCGCGTCCAGCGCCTCGCTCACCTTCTCGGCGTCGCCCACGCCACCCTGGGCCAGGTGGGGCCTGCCTCCTCCGCCGGAGCCCGTCGCCATGCTCGCGACTCTGACCAGATCGCCGGCCCTGAGCCCGCGTGAGATCCAATCGTCGGTAACTACCCCCAGGAAGGCGTCCTTTCCCGACTCCGGAACGCGGACGTACACGACGGCCGCGCCGGAACCGATTTCTTCCCTCAAGTGATCGCCGAACGACGCCAGATCGGCGCCCGAGGGAAGTTCGACGCTTCCAGTTACGAGGCGGCCCCCGTCCGGCAGTTCGTCGGCACTCGAGATTATGCGGCGGGCCTCGAAGACCGAGTCCTGTCCATGCCGCTCGTCCAGGCGGGCCTCCAATTGCTCCTTCTCGTCGAGCAGGCCCTCGACGCGTCGCCTGAGATCGGCCGGCTGAACTCGGAGCCGATCTGCCAGCTCGGACACCAGGCCCTCCATCTCCAGGACCCGCTCATAGGCGGCGGGCCCCGTAACCGCCTCGATGCGGCGGATTCCGGCCGCCACGCCCGTTTCGGAGGTAACATGGAACAGCCCGATCTGGCCGGTCGTGCGCACGTGGCACCCGCCGCACAGTTCCAGGCTCAGGCCGGGCACACCTACCGTGCGAACGACCTCACCGTACTTCTCGCCGAACAAGGCCATCGCACCCGCCTCCAGGGCCTCGCGGTATGGCCGGTGCCCGATCACCAGTGGGATGTTCTCCCAGATCCCTGTGTTTACGCGGTGCTCGATGCGTCGGCGCTCCTCCGCCGTGACCGGACCATGGTGACTGAAGTCGAATCGGAGGCGGTCGGGCGCTACCAACGATCCCGCCTGCTGAACGTGATCCCCAAGCTCGGTCCTCAACGCGGCGTGCAGCAGATGGGTCGCGGTGTGGTTCCGTTCGGTGTCGCGGCGAAGGGCCTGTTCCACCTCCGCCTGGACCACGACCGGCGGGTCCGGGAGCTCTCCCCGGGTCATCTCTCCGATTACGACCGTCTGATCACGGTCGTTCTTGAGCACCGATTCGACGACGATCTCCCAGTCATCTCCCCGCAGGAAGCCCCGATCGCTGATCTGGCCACCCGCTTCCGCGTAGAATGGGTTTTGGGCCAGGACGAATGCGCGCGCGCCGTTCAGCGCCTCGTACGCCAGGACCGGTGTCTCCACCGCCAGAAGCTCGTAGCCCACGTATTGCTGCTCGCCTTCGGCCACAAGGCCCCGGGCCGACGCCAGCACCTCCGGGCTCAGCAAGCTCGTGTGGAAGCCCTGCGGTCCTCCGGTAGCCATCGAGACGTCCCGCGACCGCTGCCGCTGCTCGTCCAGAGCAAGCTCGAAGCCTCGGACGTCGACGTCGAATCCCCTTTCGGCGGCCATAAGCTGCGTCAGGTCGAGGGGGAAGCCGAACGTATCGTAGAGGCGGAACGCTTCGTCTCCGGGGATCGTGCCGCGGCCTCCTTCCGGAGCAACCTCGTCGAAGCGGCGCATCCCGGCGTCGATCGTGGCCAGGAATCGCTCCTCTTCGGCCCTGGTCGTCCGCACGAGGTGATCACGGCGATGGTTCAACTCCGGGTACGTGTCCCCCATGAGGTCCGCCACGACGCCGACCAGGGTGTCGAGCGTAGGCTCGCGCCGGCCCAGCAGCCAGGCGTACCGGCCGGCCCGGCGCAGGATCCGACGCAGCACGTACCCCCGGCCCTCGTTGGCCGGGAAGACGCCGTCGGCGAGCATGAAAGCTACGGCCCGCGCGTGGTCTGCCAGCACGCGGAACGGAAGGCCATCCACCCAGTCCGCGGGATCCAGCGAGTAGTTGCGGCCGACGATCCCCTCGGCGGTCTCTATGATCGGGAGGAAGAGGTCCGTGTGATAGTTGGTCCGGGTTCCCTGCAGGATCGCGGCGATCCTTTCCAGGCCGGCGCCCGTGTCAATAGACGGGGCGGGTAGAGGATGGTCGCCGTCCTCGCTTCGCTCGAACTGCATGAAGACCAGATTCCAGATCTCCATGAACTGGTCGGCCTCACCGAGGGCAAGGAACTCCTCCGGGGACAGATTCTGATCGGCGCCCTTCGGCCGCAGATCGTAGTGGACCTCGGAGCAAGGGCCGCACGGCCCCGTGTCACCCATCTGCCAGAAGTTCTCCTTGTCGCCCTGACGGAGGACCCTTTCCGGGGGGATCTCAGACAACTCCGGCCACAGGGACGCCGCCTCGTCGTCCGAGGTGTGCACGGTGGCCCAGAGCCGGTCCGGCTCCAGCCCGAGCTCCCCGGTGACGAACTCCCAGGCGAAGGCGATCGCGTCGCGTTTGAAGTAGTCGCCGAAAGAGAAGTTCCCCAGCATCTCGAAGAAGGTGTGGTGACGGGCCGTCCACCCTACCTCCTCCAGGTCGTTGTGCTTACCGCTCACCCTGAGGCACTTCTGGGAGGTCACGGCACGCGAAGCCGGTCTCTCCTGTTCGCCCAGGAAAATCCGCTTGAACTGCACCATCCCGGCGTTCGCGAACAGCAGAGTGGGGTCGTCTTCCGGGACGAGCGAGCTGCTGGGCAGGTGTAGATGCCCCTGCCGCTCGAAGTACTCTATGAATCGAGACCGTATCTCGTGGGACTTCATACGGGTATCCGTTTGATGGCCTGGTTTCGCGGGAGAATATGGCGTGCCCCTCGCCGGCGTACAATCGGCCCGCGACCCTTCCCGGCCTTCAGGAGCCTTCTTCGCACTCCCTGTCGATGAGCGCGTCGACGGCGATCCGGACCTCCTCGCGGTTGAAGCCCCTGCGCTCCAGATAGGCCGTCAGGCGCCTGCGGGCGGTACGGAAGTCCTGGCCCCGGAGGGCCTTCCAGCGTTTCTCCGCGAGTGCCGCGACGAGCCTCGGCTCGTCCACCCCTTCCCGCTCGAACGCTTCACACACCGCTTCCTCCGCGATCCCCCGGTCGACTCCGAGACGTGCGAGCTCCGCCATCAGCAACATCCTGCCCCTCGGCCGCAGCCTGATTCTGTCTCGCGCAAACTCGAGTGCGAACGCACCGTCATCGATGTAGCCCAGCTCTCGGCAGCGCTCGACGACCGCGTCGATATGCTCGGCGTCGTGACCACGGCGGCGAAGGTGTCGCTCCAGCTCCATTCTGCTGCGGGAGCGATACGACAGATAGTGGAAGGCGGCGTCGAGGGCGGCGGCGCGATCCACCTCTCCAGCGAGCCGCTCCAGGGCATCCGGGGAAAGCTCCGTACCGCACGCAAGAGCCTCTCTGCGGGCTATCTCCACCGGTACGGTGCGGAACAGCTCGCCATCGATGTACACGGCGACGGCGCCGAGACGTCGGGCGGCTTCCATGCCCGTAATCATGGACATGTCGGCAGATTCTCGTCAGGTAGCAGCCGTGGACGGGAGGCCGTCTTCAGCGAGTGGCGGCTCCCTCCCGGACTCCGGCGGGCGCGTCTCCAGCGGGAGCATCTCCGGCGCTCTCTCGCGTGTCTTCCCCGTCCCCGGATGTAGACTCTTCGGAGGGGCCGAGCGACAGCCCCATCGTCTGTCGAAGCCGCAGCTCGATCTCGTCCGCGACGTCGGGGTTCTCCCTCAAGAAGGCCTTGGCGTTCTCCCTGCCTTGCCCGAGTCGTACGTCGTCGCCGTGGGAGTACCAGGCACCCGAGCGCTTCACGATCCCGTACTCCTCGCCGAGGTCGACGAGGACTCCCGTCCGGCTGATGCCCTCGTCGAACATGATGTCGAACTCCGACTGCCTGAACGGCGGGGCACACTTGTTCTTCACCACCTTCACGCGGGTGCGGTTTCCGACCTGCTCGTTGCCTTCCTTGATCGAGGCGATGCGCCGGATGTCCAGGCGGAGCGAAGCGTAGAACTTCAGCGCGCGTCCGCCGGAAGTTGTCTCCGGATTCCCGAACATTACCCCGATCTTCTCACGGATCTGGTTCGTGAAGACTACCGCCGCGTGCGAGCGTCCGATGGCGCCGGTGAGCTTCCGGAGGGCCTGAGACATGAGACGCGCCTGCAGGCCGACGTGGGCGTCGCCCATCTCCCCCTCGATCTCCGCCCGCGGCACGAGAGCCGCTACGGAGTCAACCACAATCACGTCCACGGCGCCGGAACGCACTAGGACCTCCGCGATCTCCAGGGCCTGTTCTCCAGTGTCCGGCTGCGAGACCAGCAGGTTCTCGACGTCCACGCCGAGCTTGCCGGCGTAGGCCACGTCCAGGGCGTGCTCGGCATCCACGAACGCGGCCACCCCACCCTTCTTCTGGGCGTTCGCGATAACGTGCAGCGTGAGGGTGGTCTTTCCGGAGGACTCCGGTCCGTATATCTCGGTCACGCGCCCCCGCGGTATCCCTCCAATGCCAGTCGCCAGGTCCAGGGAAAGGGCCCCGGTCGGAATCGATTCGGCCTGAACGCGTGCCTTTTCCGAGCCCAGACGCATGATCGCGCCCTTGCCGTGCTGCCGCTCGATCTGGTTGATCGCCACGGCCAGTGCCTTCCTCCGCTCTTCGCTCAGCTCGAGAGCCATCGCCGCCTCATCTTCTGTTCTGGTTGGAGATTGACCCGCATGCCCAGTATACGTCCGCCACCGGACTTTCGCAATTTCTTCGGGTCGGCCCGAAGACGCCCTCGGAACGGTAGCCGGAGCCGCTCCGGGAAATGTAACCACCTATTCCCATCTCGTATCAACCCCTCGTCAAGCGGGGAGGCGAGGTCAGGCCGCGGTTGCCTACGGAGTGGACCGATCGCACGATGTGGATGATCGGGCCCGGCGACCGGATTCCTCACGGAGGTTGTGTATCATGAGTGCTGTAGAGAAGCCGCTTCCCACCTCGAGCTTCGAGAGGCTGGGTGTGTTCTACCTCGGCCGCACGCTGGATCCGGCCGCACCGCAGGAGCCGGGAAACCTCCTGCTGTACGACTCGAGGGACCTGACGACGCATGCCGTATGCGTCGGCATGACGGGGAGCGGAAAGACAGGCCTGTGCATCTCGCTCCTGGAGGAGGCGGCGTTGGACGGCGTTCCGGCCATCGCCATCGACCCCAAGGGCGATCTGGGAAATCTGCTGTTGACCTTCCCGGAGCTCCGACCGTCCGACTTCCGGCCGTGGATCGACGAGGGAGATGCGGCCCGCAAGGGGCGCACGCCCGAGGAACACGCAGAGAAGACGGCCGAGAAGTGGCGAGAGGGCCTGGCGTCCTGGGGAGAGGACGGAGCGAGGATCCGTGCGCTCCGCCAGGCCGTGGACCTGGCCATCTACACCCCGGGAGGCACGGCGGGCCTGCCCCTGGCGGCGCTGCGCTCATTCTCCGCTCCCTCCACCGCGGTCAGGAATGACGAGGAGGCACTTCGTGACAGGGTCTCGGCGGCCGCCTCCGGGCTCCTGTCCCTCGTCGGCCTGGAGTCCGATCCGCTGTCCTCCCGCGAGCACATTCTCGTGGCGACGCTTCTGGAGGACGCCTGGAGGCAGGGGCGCGACCTGGATCTCGCTTCCCTGATCCGAGGGGTGCAGGAGCCCGGCTTCGACAGCATCGGAGTGATGGATGTGGAGTCGTTCTACCCCTCCCGTGAGCGCTTCGCGCTCGCCATGAAGCTGAACGGAATCCTCGCCTCTCCCGGTTTCGCAGCCTGGACCGAGGGAGAGCCGCTGGACGTGGCCCGGTTGCTGTGGACGGAGGAGGGCCGGCCCCGGATCTCGGTTGTTCACATCGCGCATCTGGACGATGCGGAGCGGATGTTCTTCGTGACACTGCTGCTCAACGAGGTCCTGGCGTGGGCCCGCGCGCAATCAGGCACGTCGAGCTTGCGAGCGATCCTCTACATGGACGAGGTCTTCGGCTTCTTTCCTCCGACGCGCAAGCCGCCCTCGAAGCCTCCCATGCTGACGCTTCTCAAGCAGGCCCGTGCCTTCGGACTCGGGGTCGTCCTGGCCACTCAGAACCCGGTGGACCTGGACTACAAGGGCCTCTCCAACGCGGGAACCTGGTTCCTCGGGAGACTGCAGACGCAGCGCGACAAGGACCGGGTGCTGGATGGGTTGGAGGGCGTTTCGGGCCGCAGCGCGCTGGATCGGCGGACCGTCGACCGAACGCTGTCGGGCCTGGAGAGCCGGATGTTCCTGATGCACAACGTCCACGAGGACGAGCCCGTGGTGTTCCGCACCCGCTGGGCCATGTCGTACCTCCGCGGCCCGCTGGTGCGCTCTCAGATCCGGTACCTGATGGAGGGCCGGGTGGCGGTGGCGTCGGACGCTACAGCGCCCGGCGGTGCGGCGGCGGGCCTGATCGCGGAGGGAGGAGCCGGGGAGGCGATCGCCGCACCGGGTCCTGAGGTCGGTTCGCGCCAGAAACGACCCGCCTTGCCCGCCGGAATAGCCGAGGTCTTCCTTCCGATGTCCGGGGGTGTATCCGGAGGGTCCGACGTCGTCTACCGGCCAGCCCTGCTGGGCACCGTGGACGTGAGATATGCGCGGGCGCGAACAGACCTGGATGAGTGGCGCCGGATCAGCTGTCTGGCCCCTCTGGAGCCCACTACCGGGGGCCGTCCGTGGGACGCCGGGCGCGTGCTGGAGGAGGACGAGCCGGAGTGGCTCCAGGATCCCGGTCTGGAAGGCGGTTATGCCTCTCTGCCGGCGGCTGCCGCCCGACCGGCCAGCTACCCGCGCTGGGAGTCGGCCCTGCGCGGCTTCGTATACCGCTCGTGCCCGCTCCGCCTGTGGCGCTGTCCAGAGGCGAAGTTGATCTCGAGACCCGGCGAGAGCGACGGCGATTTCCGGATCCGTGTCCGCGAATCGGCGCGAGAGGCACGCGATGAGCGCTTGGAGAAGATCCGCAAGCGCTACGGCCAGAAGCTAGTGCGCGCGGACGACCGGGTCCTGGCGGCGGAGCGGCGGCTGGCCGGGCAGAAGGACCAGTACTCGGAGCGGCGGGCCCAGAGCGTCCTGCGCACCGGCGAGTCGATACTGGGCGCGCTACTGGGCCGCAAAGTCCTCAGCAGCACCAACGTCCGCCGCGCCTCAGCCTCGATGCGCAGTGCCCGACAGACCGCGCGAGAGAGGGACGACGTGGAGCGAGCGGAGGAGCGGCTCCGAGAGGCGATCGAGAAGCGAGACATGCTCGCCGCGGAGTTCGAAGACAAGATCGCCGCTGAGAGGGGGAGCGCCGACGACGCGGCGCTCACGATCGAGGAGCTGCTCGTCGCGCCGCGCAAGTCCGAGATCTCGGTGCGCCGTTTGGCGCTGGCCTGGGTACCGGAGCCGGTGACGAGGGCATAGGCCCGCGAGCCCTCAGGCCAGCGCCTCCACCAGAGCCTCCACGGCGCGGTCGATCCGCACGTCGTCCACGTCCAAGTGGGTGATCGCCCTGAGTCGCCGGCGACCGAAGGGCAGGATCCGGACGTCCCGATCCGCCAGACGCTCGGCCACCTGCCCCGCCGTCAGGTCTTCGCGCTCAATGTGGATCATCACGATGTTCGTGTCCGGGGCCGGTGCCCGCAGACCGCCGATCGCATTGCACTCCACCGCGAGGCGCGTGGCCCGGCGATGATCGTCCACCAGCCGATCCAGGTTGTGGTCGAGGGCCCACAGGCCTGCAGCGGCCAGAACACCTACCTGGCGCATGCCGCCGCCCAGTCGCTTTCGCACCGACCAGGCTGATCCGATGAGGTCGGCCGGACCGGCGAGTACCGAGCCAATTGGGCAGCCCAGCCCCTTCGAGAGCGATACCATGACGATGTCCGCGCACGCCGCGTACTGATCGAGAGTAACCCCCGCGCCCGCGGCGGCGTTCCACAGCCGGGCACCGTCCAGGTGGACCGGGAGTCCCCGCGCTGTAGCCAGCTCGCGTATCGCCTGCATTGTCTCCAGTGGGACGATCACCCCCCCGTGCATGTTGTGCGTATTCTCTACGCACACGGCGCTTGTGACGGGGTGGTGGCGATCGCCGGGACGGATGGCAGCCGCCACATCCGACGCCTTGAGGAGCCCTCGATCCGAGGCCACCGGGAACAGCTGTACGCCTGCCAGCCAGGCCACGTCAGAGAGCTCATAGTGGAAGAGGTGGGCCTCGGCCTCGCAGATGGCCTCGGTGCCGGGCCGGGTGAGCAGCAGCATCGCGGTCTGGTTGGCCTGCGTCCCCGAGGGGAAGAACAGCGCGGCCTCCTTTCCCAGCATCTTAGCTACTCGACGCTCGAGCCGATCGGCCGTCGGATCCTTGCCCAGGACGTCGTCGTCCACCTCCGCCTCCGCCATCGCCCGCCGCATTCCCGCTGATGGCCGCGTAACAGTGTCGCTGCGCAGGTCTACCGTGTTCCGGTCAACCATCTGACGCCTCGCCTTGCGCCGCAGCTACCAGTCGCGACCCGCACCGGCCGCAGAACTTGGCTCCTTCTCGAGCCTCGGCACCGCACGTCTCGCATCGACCCTCTGGCGCCGCCGCCGGCTCGCC
>JBDGYE010000093.1:0-10562 GCA_039584255.1 Gemmatimonadota bacterium | reverse complement strand
GACGCCGAGGGACGCACGCGGGCCCTGGACAAGCTCCTTCCCATGCAGCGGTCGGACTTCGAGGGGATCTTCCGGGCCATGGACGGCCTGCCGGTGACGATCCGGCTACTCGATCCGCCGCTGCACGAGTTCCTCCCGTCCGAACGGAGCGAGGTGGACCGGCTGGCCGGGAGGCTCGGGAGGCCGTCGCAGGAGATCGAGGCGGCCGTGAGCCGACTCCACGAGGCGAACCCGATGCTGGGACACCGGGGCTGCCGCCTGGGCTACTCCCATCCCGAGATCACGCGCATGCAGGCCCGGGCCATCCTGGAGGCGGCCCTGGCGGTGAAGGCGGAGGGCGTGGACGTCCGGCCGGAGATCATGGTCCCTCTGGTGGGGCACGTGGACGAGTTCAGCCACCAGCACGAGATCGTCGAGAGCACGGCCCGAGAGGTCTTCTCCGAGCGCGACGACTCCGTGCCCTACCTGGTCGGCACCATGATCGAGTTGCCGCGCGCCTGCCTGACGGCGGGCCGGATCGCGGAGGTGGCCGAGTTCTTCTCGTTCGGAACCAACGACCTCACGCAGACGGCGCTCGGTCTGTCGCGCGACGACGCGGGCACTTTCTTGCCTGCCTACGTCGAGGCGGGCGTGTATGCCAGGGACCCGTTCCAATCGATCGACCAGGAGGGGGTGGGCCGGCTGATGCGCGTGGCGGTGGACGAGGGCCGCGGCCGGCGGCCGGACCTGAAGATCGGCATCTGCGGAGAGCACGGCGGCGACCCGGACTCCGTGATCTTCTGCCACGATCTGGGGATGGACTACGTCTCCTGCTCGCCCTTCCGCGTTCCCGTTGCTCGCCTAGCCGCGGCCCACGCGGCGCTCCGCGAGGCGGAGGAAGCGCCATGAACCGGAAAGAGATGCGCGAGCGGATTCTGGCGATGCCGAAGGCGGAGCTGCACGTCCACCTGGACGGATCGCTCCGGCCGGGGACGATCCTCGAGCTGGCTGATGAGGCGGGCGTCGAGCTCCCGTACGCCGACGCCGAGTCGCTGTACGACTACCTGTTCGTCCAGGACGCCGCGGATCTGGTGGACTATCTGAAGCGCTTCGACCTCACCCTGTCGGTGATGCAGCGCCCGGAGGCGATGGAGCGCGTGGCCTACGAGCTGTGCGAGGACGCGGCGGCCGAGAACGTCCGCTACCTGGAGATCCGGTACTCGCCGATCCTCCACACCGAGGCCGGCATGACGCTGGACGAAACCGTCGAGGCGCCGCTGAGGGGGATGCGCCGCGCAGAAGAGGAGCTCGGGATCCGCGCCGGTCTCATCATCTGCGGCATCCGGAATCTCCCGCCGGAGACGTCGGTGGCCCTGGCCGACCTGGCCGTGGCCTGGAAGGACAGGGGCGTGGCGGCGTTCGACCTGGCAGGCGGCGAGCTGGGCAACCCCCCCGCCGATCACGTAGAGGCCTTCCGGCGCGTGCGCGAGGCCAACATGAACGTCACGGTCCACGCCGGCGAGGCGGACGGTCCGGGATCGATTCACCAGGCGATTCACGCGTGCGGAGCCCACCGGATCGGTCACGGGACCCGTCTGTTCGAGGACCCGGACCTGAAGCGCTACGTCGCCGACCACCGTATCCCGATCGAGATCTGCCTGACCAGCAACGTACAGACGCACGCCGTAGAGTCATTCGGCCAGCACCCCCTCCGCCGGTACTACGACGAGGGGCTGGTCGTCAGCCTGAACACCGACAACCGGCTGATGAGCGGCACCACGGTCACGGAGGAGTACCTTCGCGCGTTCCAGTATCTGGGGTTCGGTCTCGAGGAGATCGGCGATCTGGTTCTGAGCGGCTTCCGGAGCGCCTTTCTGCCGCATGCCGAGAGGGAGGCGCTGGTGGCGGAGGTGGAGCTCGAGATTCGGGCCCTTGCGGATTGACGTTACGACCCTGTTCGATCATTCGTACCCAATAGTAGACACGTCCGTTTGAGGTACCATGCAACATCTCCCGGCTCAGCATCCGAGCCCTTCGGCCGCGTGGCGTTGCGCCGAGACTCCCAGACGAGTAGTGTCAGAGTCAGGATTCTCCTGCCAATGCGGGAACTCGTTACTGGATAGTCCTTTGAGGCTTCCGATGTTCGGTTCCCAGACACGATTCGTGCTCGGTCTGTTGCAGGCAACTCGTGCCTGCCGTCTGCCGCAGCGGCCGCTCATCCTTTCCCGTATCCACAGTTCAATGTCGTTCTCTTTTGTGTACCCTTTTCGAAGGAGCAGGCCGATGAACGGACGGTTACTGTTCAGACGCGTCCCACTGCTCGCGGGAGTCCTGGTCTTCGCCTTTGCCGGCACGTCGCTCGCGCAGCAGACCACAGGATCGATCCGCGGGAGTGTGACGGCGTCTACCGGCGAGCCCGTCGCGGCGGCCGAGATCACGGCGACCAATCAGGCCACCGGCGTCGTCCTCCGCACGACCGCGACCAACGAAGGGCGGTACCGCTTTCCGTCGATGCCGGTCGGAATCTACACGGTGACGGCCCAGCGACTGGGCTTCCAGACGACGAGCCTCACCGACATCAGGGTGAACCTCGGCGCGACGAACCTGGCCAACTTCATACTGGAGGTGGCCGTTGCGGAGCTCGAAGCGCTCACCGTGACGGCCGAGACGCCGTTCATCGATCCGGATCAATCGGGGGTGGTCGACCTGATCACGGCCGAGGAGGTGCAGAACATCCCCGTGGCCGGTCGGAACTTCTCCGACCTGGCCGCCCTGTCGCCCAGAGTCGGTGTGGACGTCGGCGACGGAACGGGCGGTGGCCTCTCCATCGGCGGTGGCCGGCGAGGCGCGAACATCATCCAGATCGACGGCGCCGGAACCACCGGGACCTTCTTCGGCGGCGAGGCGCGCGGATCGGACCGGATCCCGTTCGCCTTCTCCATCGAGACCGTGCAGGAGTTCCAGGTCATCACCAACGCCTTCGACGTAGAGTTCGGCTTCTTCAGCGGCGGCGTGATCAACACCGTGACCAAGTCGGGCACCAACACGATCCACGGATCCCTGTTCGGCTACTTCCGCGACGACAAGTTCACCAAAGACGACTTCTTCGGCCGAGAGACCGACTTCTCGTCGCGTCAGCTCGGTGGCACCCTGTCCGGGCCCCTGATCAGGGACAAGTTGCACTTTTTCGTCGCGGTCGAGAGGCAGGACCGGGACGAGCCGGTGATCGCGCTTCCCAACAGGAACGACGTTCCGGACCCGAGCTCACAGCGGGCCCACCCCGACAGCGTCGGACGGTTCCTGGACATCCTCGAGAACACGTACGGTGTGACCGACGAGACCGGCGTCTTCTCACAGACCCAGGACGAGTGGTCCATCTTCGCTCGCCTGGACTGGCAGATAAGCCCCAAGCACCGGCTGACGGGCCGCTACAACTACACCGATCTGGAGCAGCTGGGCGACCGGATCGGCACGGACGAGACCTTCCTGAACGGCGGCATCTTCAACAACACCGGGCGTTCGGCCGTACTCCAGCTGAATTCGATCTTCAAGCCCACCCTGTGGAACGACTTCCGCGCGCAGCTGGCCTTCGAGCCTCGGCCGCGGGAGGCCAACACGCTGCTTCCTGAGAGCGAGGTGAACGTCGTCAGCGATTGGCCAGACGGCACCTCGAGCTCCCTCCGCGGCATGGAGTGCTGCAACGACGCGGTGCTGCCGAACAACCTGGAGGAGACGACGCTCGAGCTGGTCGACAACCTGAACATCCTGGTGCAGCAACACCAGGTGAAGCTCGGCGCCCACTTCAATCTGTTCGACTACGAGAACTTCTTCTTCTTCAACCAGCAGGGGCAGTTCGATTTTAACAGCCTGTCCGACTTCGAGAACGGAATCGTCGACGACTTCGGCCGGAACCTGCCAAACCCGGGGCCTGACGGAGAGTTCTTCACGGACGACGACGTTACTCCGATCGCCATCTACAAGACGTATGAGCTCGCGATGTACGCCCAGGACGCGTGGCGCGCGAGCGACCAGTTCACTCTCACGGGCGGCGTGCGGCTGGACCTCACGAGGATCCCCGACGCAGCACCGCTCAACACGGAGCTCGAGGCGTCGCTGGGAATCCGCACCGACGAGAAGCCGGAGGGCACGTACTTCTCGCCCCGGATCGGCTTCACATACGACCCGTCGCGCGTAGGCACCAGCGTCTTCCGGGGGGGTGTGGGCCTGTTTTACGGGCGCTTCCCGTCGGTCCTGTACTCGAACTCGCTCCTGAACACGGGGGCCAACCAGCTCAACCTGTTCTGCCAGGATGAGGAGGCGCCCGTCCCGGACTACGATGCCTACAAGCAGGACCTGCGGAACATCCCGACCGCATGCGTCGGCGGCGCAGAGGCGGCCGCGCCGATCCCTAACATCAACGCCTTCGACGCCGACTTCAAGTACCCCAAGACGTGGAAGTTCAGCGCGGGTTACGAGCAGGAGGTCTTCCGGGGCTTCCGGGTGGGAATCGATGCACTGTACGCCACGACGACGCAGAATTTCTACGTCGAGGACCGGAACCTGCTGGACGAGCAGTTCCGCTCCGGGATCGAGAACCGGCCGGTGCACGCGCCGGCAGATGAGCTCAGCAGCAGCAGCGGTCGCCCCGGCTTCGGCGACAACCGGATCGACACTGACTTCGGTCAGGTCCTGCTGCACACCTCGCCCGCCGAGGCCCGCACGTGGCAGGCCACCTTCACGATCGGGCAGCGCGGCAACGGCTGGAGCTGGAACTTCGGCTATACGTGGAACAACAGCAGGGACAACGCCTCGTACTCCTGCTGCATCTCGAGCACGGCACAGTTCGAGACCCCGACGGCCGGGAACCCCAACTTCCTCGGGGCGCGGGGCGACGAGCTCGTGGGCACGTGGGGACGTGCCGACTTCGAGCGCACGCACAATTTCGTCCTGTCAGGCATCTGGGAGGCCACCAGCTGGCTCTCGCTGGCCGGAATCTGGCGGACCTACTCGGGCCGCCCGTGGACTCCGATCATCGACGGAGACGCCAACGCGGACGGCGGCTCCAGCAACGACCGCGCCTTCGTCGGAACGAACCTGGTGTTCGAGAACGGCCAGGAGGACATCGATCTGCTGAACCTGCACATTCAGAACTTCGACTGCCTGCAGGGAGAGGTGGGGCAGATCGCGAGGCGAAACAGCTGCAAGAACGACTTTTTCTCGCAGCTGGACCTGCGGTTCATCCTACGCGGGACCATCTCCGGCGTGCACAGGCTCGAGCTGCTGGTGGACGTGTTCAACGTCCTGAACATGCTGAACAGCGACTGGAGCCGGAACGTGGGCGTGCCACAGTTCGGCGACGAGCGGCAGCTCCTGGAGATCGAGGGCTTCGACGAAGCGACCGAGACCTACACCTACTCGGTGAATCCGAGCTTCGGCGAGGAGATCGACCTGGTGCCCTTCCGCACGCAGCAGGGCTCGCTCCAGGTGGGTGTGAGGTGGGTGTTCTGAACGTCTGACTCGAGCCCCGGGGAAGGACCCCGGTAAGCAAACGCAAGCCAACGAGGGGGCTCCCGCCGGGGCCCCCTCCCTACTGCGGGCTCCGCGAACCGTGGAATGGAGGTCACGATAATGCGCTGCACAGGCTCACTGTGCTTCGCAGCGATCGCCAGTTTGGCCGTCGCTGCCGGCTGCGCGAGCTCCGGCCACATACCCGCGGCGGAGGCGCGTATGCACATCGGCGAGCACCGCACGGTATGCGGAACGGTGGCAAGCACGCGCTTCGACCCGAGCGCCGGGGGCGGCACGCTTCTACACTTCGAGCGTCCGGAGCCGGACCAGCCTTTCACGGCCGTGATCGCGCCTGAGCTGAGGAGCAGTCTTCTGGAGGATCCGGTCCTGGTCTACAAGGACGCCGACGTGTGCGTGACGGGCAAGATTCAGGCGGGCGGTGCCCCAAGTATCCGCGTCAGCGACCTGACGCAGATCTACAAGCAGTAGCTTCCGGCGTGCGACTCGTCCTCAGCCGACGGCTGTCTCCTCCGCCGTGTCCCTCGACAGGTACTCGGCGGCCAGATCCACGTACTCCCTGTTCCCCATGAACAGCGGGGTGCGCTCGTGCAGCTCGCTGGGCTCGATGCTCAGGATGTCGCGAACGCCGTCCGTCGCCCTGCCGCCCGCCTGCTCGCAGACCAGCCCTAGAGGGGCGGCCTCGTAGAGAAGCCGCAGCTTCCCTTTCGGGTTCTTGTTGTCGCCGGGGTACATGAACACCCCGCCGTACATCAGCGTCCGGTGGAAGTCGGCCACCAGCGAGCCCACGTAGCGGTGCGAAAAGCCTCCTCCTCCCTCGCCGTCGCCCCGAAAGTGCCTGACCAGGTTCTTCTGGGCCTGGCTCCACTTCGGGAAGTTGCCCTCGTTCACGCTGTAGATTTTCTTCCCAGGCTCCGGAATTCGGATCTCCCGATGCGACAGCAGGAACTCGCCGATCGAGGGGTCGTAGGTGAAGCCGTGCACTCCAGTGCCGGTCGTGTACACCAGCACCGTCGAGGAGCCGTACATCACGTACCCGGCCGCCACCTGCCGGTGGCCCGCCTGGAGGCAGTCCTCCAGCGTTCCGTCTCGCCCCTCGCTGATCCGGCGGTGAATCGAGAAGATCGTCCCGATCGAGATGTTGGCGTCGATGTTGGAGCTGCCGTCCAGGGGGTCGAACAGCAGGACGTAGTCGCCGGTGGGGAACTTCTCCGGAATCTGGATCAGGCCCTCTTCCTCCTCGGAGGCCATCACGCACAGCTGGCCCGTGTGGTCCATCGCGTTGAACACGACGTCGTTGGCGTACTCGTCGAGCTTCTTGACCTCCTCGCCGTGGACGTTCTCTCTGCCCGTCTCTCCGAGGATGTCCACCAGGCCCGCCTTGCTCACCTCGCGATGGATGAGCTTGGCGGCCAGCGCGAGGTCGTACAGGACGCTGCTCAGGGCCCCGGTCGCTCCCGGGTGGAGGCGCTCCTGCTCGATGATGAAGCGTTCGAGGGTGATGACGTATCGATCCATGTTTGCCTCGCGACGGGTTGGGCGGGCTCCCGGCCGCGGCCAACGGCACGTGGCCGGCGTCCCGCCTCGCCAAGCAACCTTAGTCCACGTCCTTTTTCGTCGTCAAGTCGCGTGCCATGGGGGCGGAGGGACTCCGCCAGCGTGCTTCTCCATCCGCGCGCCAGCGGCCGTGCCGGTCGATCTGGACACACAGAGATCCGCGCCGGTCGGTGCGCCACACGGCGGGGACGCCGGCGGAGTCGAGTCGGGCGAGGGTCCGCGGATGCGGATGCCCGTAGGCGTTCCCGGCTCCCGATGAGATGACGGCGATCGCGGGTCGCACGGATCGCAGCCATCCTACCCGCGACGAGGTGCGGCTCCCGTGGTGCCCGACCTTGAGCAGGTCCGCTCGCAGCGAGTCGGCCGGCCACCGGGCCTGCAGGTCAAGTTCCTCTTCGGCGGTGGCATCGCCCGTGTTGAGGTAGGTGAAGCCACCGCTCACCCTCACCCTGAACGACAGGCTGGTGGCGTTCGCCTCGCGAGCCGGCGGACCGGATTCCGCTCCTGGCGTGGAACGTGGGGGCCCTAGAACCGTCAGCTCCACGTTGTCCAGCCGCAACCGGTCGCCCGCGCCGACCGCAAGCCACACCGAACCCTGCTCCACGACACGTCCCAGGAAGCGGGCGTAGGCAGGCTTCGGAAGGGGATCTCCGCTGTCCAGGACCCGACGCACCCGATACCGGTCGAACAGTGCCTCAGCCCCTCCGACATGGTCGAGGTCCGGGTGGGAGAGAACGAATAGGTCTACGCCTCGCGCGCCGCCGCGCAGGAGCCGTGGAACCAGCACGCGTCGCCCTGCGTCGCCCGCGCGGCCCCCCGACCCGGCGTCGAAGACCATCCAGCGGCCGGATGACGTCCGCAGAACCGCCGCATCCCCCTGCCCGACGTCCAGGCTGCACATCAGGCTATCACCCATGTCAGCCAGGGACGAAACCGCGGGAGCGGCAAGCAGC
Source organism: Gemmatimonadota bacterium (assembly GCA_039584255.1). Classification (GTDB taxonomy): domain Bacteria; phylum Gemmatimonadota; class Gemmatimonadetes; order Palauibacterales; family Palauibacteraceae; genus JBDGYE01. Next base: position 2,547 of record JBDGYE010000093.1, on the reverse strand, counting down.
ACCATCCCGGCGGCTGCCGCCGGAACAAGTGCACGGCGGCGGCGAATGTAGCGGACCGCGGCAAGCAGCAGCAGCGCAAAGGCCAGCCAAGTGGCCGGGCCCGGCGGCGCCACCTCTCCGTGGCCCCATGGAAGCCCGGCAAAGGCAGCAGTCAACCCTAGCAGGCCGCGAAGCAGAACCGTCGCGGCCCCCGCCGCAAGCTCCGCGACCGCCCCCGGCAGGAGGATCGCGCCGGCCAGGGCGGCCACGGCCAGCGCCACAAGCGGGGTGGCCGCCAGGTGGGCGATCACCGCCACCGGAGCCACCTGCTGGAAGTGCCAGGCGACGATGGGAGCAGTCGCGGCGAAGGCCCCTCCGCCGACCGCCAGTGCCATCACGAGTCCGACCCACCGCCGACGCGCGCCAGAGCCGGAAGGCCGAGCACCGGCGCGTCCTTCCCCCGCAAACCTGCGACCGGCCGCGGCACCCAGCAGCACGCCCCCGAAGCCGGCGAACGAGAGCTGGAATCCGGGATCCAGAAGGGCTAGTGGGTTCATCACGAGCGCGGCGGCAGCAGCGGCCCCCGTCAGGTCCAGAATCCGTGCCGGGACACCTCGGGCCCGGGCGATGGCTAGGCCGGCGAAGACGATGCCGGCGCGGACAGCCGAAGCCGGCGCCCCGATGGCCAGCACATAGGCGGTCACGAAGGCGGCGGCCAGCGGATAGGAACGGCCCCGGGGGACCGCACGGGACAGCAGGAACACCAGGCCGGCAGCGATGATACCCACGTGCAGGCCGGAGATGGCCAAGAGGTGGGCCAGGCCCGCCTCCGCGAAGCGCCGCCGGAGGCGCGGCTCCAGATCGGTTCTCTCAGCGAGAACGAGGGCCAATCCTATCGAGCGAACGTCGGCCGGCAGGCGCCTCCGCAGTCGCTGGGAGGCGGCCCGGCGGAGCTCGAGCAGGACTCCGGCTCGCCGCTCGAAGCCCTCGCGCTCCACCGTCCGTCCGGAGACAAAGCCGAGCCGTAAAGGGATCGCCGGCCAACGGCGCGAGAGGTGGCGGGAGCGCATCCACTCGCCGCGGACGACCACGACGTCGCCCGGCTCGATGGATTCGCGGACGTGAGAGGCGTAGGCGGTCACGCCCGGGGCGGCGCACTGCCGGGCCCCGTGGCGGATGGTAGCGTCGGAGAGGGAGAGGCGAGCCCTGGTTGCACCGGCCAAGACGGCCTCCTGAACCGTGGCGCGGACCTCCACCGCGTCGCCGGTGAGAAGGGCTGCGGGACAGGCCGCCCGTGCCGTGCGGCCCGCGACCAAGCCGACGGCTACGCCCAGGCCCGCGGCGGCTACGGCGCATAGGTAGGTGATCCTGCCGCCCAGCCGGAGGCCACGCGGGTCCTCGATCAGGCGCACCAACGCACGAATTGCCGCGAGGCCGACCAGAAAGGCGAGCACCGCAAGCACCGAATCCGGCAGCCCCACACCTGACGCCCGACGAAGACCCGCGGCGTCTCCCAGAGCAAACGCGGCCGCTGTTAGCAGGAGAGGCGAGGACAGCCTCGCCGGATCCCTCAGCTTGGCGCGGAGGGCGGCGCCGTGCCGTCAGCGGCGGGCGCGGCGCCCCCGCCTACGGCTCGTCGGTGGCGCCGTCGGGCAGACTCCCAGCCCATTCCTCCCCTCCTAGAGCTTCCCGGTATCGGCGCAGCATGCGTCGGGTGCGCAAGTCGGCCCTGAGGCCGACGGCGAAGACGAGGAGCATCCCGACAACGACGGATACGAAGACGACGACGGAGAGGGGCACCGAGCGGACCGTAGCGAAGCCCAAACGCAGCGTGACCCGCTCGCCTCCGTTCAGGATGGCGAACCCGGCGGCGAGGCCGGCCAGGATTGCCGTGATCAGCAGCCTCGAGCGGACACCCGTCATCACGTCGGCTCGCCCACGAAGGTGGCCCCGGTGGTGGCGATCAGGCGAACGTCGAGGTACGTGCCCACCCGGTCGGATTCGCCGGGAAAGGCCACCATCTTCCCGGTCTCCGTCCGCCCCAGCAAGTCGCCAACGGTGCGGGCCGAACGTTCCACCAGAACCTCCCGCACCTCGCCGAGCTCCGACTCTGCGATCTCGCGCTGAAGGGAGCGATGGAGCTCGATCGCGGTCTCCAGTCGCCGCCCTGATGTGGCGTGGTCAACGAAGTCGCGGGCCGGGAAACGGGTGGCCGGTGTGCCGTCGCGTAGAGAGTACCGGTAGAGGTAGGCGTCATCGAAGCGGACCTCCCGCATGAGGCCCAGAGTCGCCTCGAAGTCCTCCTCGGTCTCGCCGGGGAAGCCGACGATGACGTCGGTGCTGAGAGCGATCCCCGGCACCGCCGCGCGCACGAGTCGGACTCTCTCCATGAAGTCGGCCGCGGTATATCGGCGCACCATTCGCTTGAGGATCCTGTCCGACCCCGACTGCACCGGGAGGTGGAGCTGACGGCACACGGCCGGCTCCTCCGCCATGGTCCGGACCAGCCTCTCGTCCACGTCGTTGGGGTGCGGCGAGGTGAAGCGCACGCGGCGCATGCCGGGTATT
>JBDGYE010000018.1:0-37392 GCA_039584255.1 Gemmatimonadota bacterium | reverse complement strand
GCATCGCCTTGAACTACCGTCAGGTTAGCGTGTTCGATTTCTAGCTTCGCGGGATTGCGCGCAAACGCAGTGACCGTGTGCCCCTGCTCAAGAGCTTGCACGACAAGCTGGTGGCCTATGCTACCGGTCGATCCGAAAATGACTAACTTCATGTTTTGCCTCCTCTTCTAAGCTGCCTAACGGTTCTGCGATTCTGCTGCGGGCAACGTAGGTGGGTGAGCGCGGAGCGCGCGAGACCGTGTTGGGTCCGCCAACAGCAATCGCTTGCTAGGACGCCGTCCGGCCAGCCTTCCGGCTGGCATCTATATCGGCCAGCAGTCCGCCCAGGGTTTCTTTCATCATGAGCGGTGACCCGGTAGCTCCTTGGCCCGAGCGGCCTCGGCAGAGCGGAAACTGACGACATGGCCTTTGGCTAGGTGAAGGTTCTGGCCACTCGGTCAGAGGTGAGGAAGTACATCGTCCATGCCACGGCCCAGGCGATCGAGATGGACACGATTGCCGCCACGGTCACGCCGACCTCTCTGAGCCTCGCCTCATCTGCGGAAAGTGCGCCGGCGAGCACAACCAGCGAGATCGATCCCGCTCCAACCCATAGCAACACGATGTTCCATCCTGGCGCAGACGGTAACTTCAAGATCACCAGCACTAGCGGCACCGCGAGTGCGAGGAAGATCCCTGCGACGAGTCCCAGGTGATAGTCAAAGAACCGCCCGGACAGTCCCGCGGCGTAGAAGAGCGTCAGTGGCACCGAACCAATGAAATATACCAACAACCAATCCCCTGAGTTAGAGCGCCAGCTATAGCGTATTCGCTATTAGGTCACAAGTCGGGTAACAGATGCGTCGGCTTTCGAGACCCATCTGAGCTTTCCCTGTAAGTCCCTGTAAGTCCCTAAGACTCCTTCTCAGTGGGACTTACTTTCGGGAGCCTTCCTTCTAAGTCCTCCTGAGTCCCTGTAAGTACCGATAGTCAGGGTACAATTTGGGGTACAGGAGGTCGGCCAGCCGAAGCTTGTCTTTCAGGAAGAGCTTCGGCCAGCCTGAGGATGCAGGCGCAGGGGACAACGGAGTGACCCACTTGTTACCGTATCTGTTACCGACCACCTCTAGACGGCTACGAGAAGCACCATAAGTATATGCCGGGGCTGGGATTCGAACCCAGACGGGAGGTGACTCCCAAGGGATTTTAAGTCCCTTGCGTCTACCAGTTTCGCCACCCCGGCTCCATCAGTCGCCTCGCCTTCCGACGGGACTCCGGCATGAGGACACGCTGGGCGCCCCTCTACTCCTTCTTGCGGAAGTAGACTATTAGAGGCCGTATGAGCAGAAGGAGGCCGATGGCAAGGAATGCCCAGATGTTCTGCCGGACGAATCCGTAGAACAGCGCCCCCAGGACCATGCCGAGCAGCAACATGCTCCACTTGAGCATCCCGATGTCGATCGGCGACCAGACCATCTTCCTCCAGAGCTTCACTTCTTCGCCTCCTTGGGAGCCGCCTCTACCTCTTGCGGCGACCCCGCGTGAGCGGTGACCGGCGCTCGTCCCTGCCATCGGGGTCGTCGTCGGGATCCCGGGAGCGCGAGTCAGGCGGACGAACGGAGGGCTCGAATCCGGGGACCTCTCGGCGCTCGATCGACTCGCCGGTCAGAGCCTCGATATCGCGTACCAGCATCCAGTCGTTAGGAGAGACCAGCGTCACGGCTTCACCCGTGTCGTCTCCCCGCGCCGTCCGGCCCACGCGGTGAACATAGTCCCGCGGGTCGTCCGGAACGTCGAAGTTGACCACGTGCCGGATGCCAGTGATGTCCAGTCCGCGGGCCGCCACGTTCGTCGCCACCAGGACGCGTGTCTTTCCCTCGCGGAACCGGGCGAGGCTCCTGTCACGCCTTTCCTGAGGCTTGCCGCCATGAAGGTCGTCCACCGACAGGCCGCGGTCGGCGAGGAACTGCGTCAGATAGGTGGCGGCATCGCGTGTTCGAGTGAAGACCAGCACCTGACCCGATGTCCGCTCCTCGAGCATGTGAAGGAGAAGCTCGTGCTTGCGCGGCCAGTCGACGGGCTTCAGCGCCTGGCGGATCCCGTCGGCGGCGGCCTCGATCCCGACCTCCACCCGCACGGGCTCCCGCATCATCTCCGCTGCCAGCCATAGGACGCCCTTCGGCATGGTGGCCGAGAACAGCAGAGTCTGCCGCGACACCGGGGTGGCGGCGACGATCTCTTTCACGTCGTCGATGAAGCCCATGTCCAGCATCCGGTCTGCCTCATCGAGGACCAGGACCTCTACACGCCCGAGATCCACGTTGCCGCGCTTGAGATGGTCAAGCAGGCGGCCCGGGGTTGCCACGAGCACGTCGCAGCCGAACCGAAGCTCCGTGATCTCGGGCCCCATGCGGGTGCCGCCATGTACGACTACGGCCTCGAGGGACGAGGTCGTGCCGTACCTGACGACGGCAGTCCCTACCTGCTGGGCCAGCTCGCGGGTCGGCGTGACGACCAGCCCCCGGGGACGGTCGTGTTCTTCCACCTGCGCGAGCCGTTGGATCATCGGCAAGGTGAACGCGGCAGTCTTGCCGGTTCCGGTATGGGCGGTCCCCAGAATGTCCCGCCCCTCGAGCGCCGGCGGAATCGCCAGACGCTGGATCTCCGTCGGCTTCGCGTAGCCTACCTTCCGGATGGCCTCGAGGAGGCCGGGCTCGAGGCCGAGCTCGTCGAAACCTGGGTCCCCGGGCGGCGCTCCGTTCCCCGCCGCCGGGTCGTCGTTGTCCTGCGCTTTGCTGAAAATCTCTCCCTGCTCCTTCTTAGTACTTTGCCTTCAGATCGCCGGCCTCCGTGCCGAACGAGGCGGCGGCGCGGGCCCGGATTTCACCGGAGCCCGGTAACAAGGTCCCAGACATCTACCGTTTTGGCTACCCCAGCGCGTATCGTCGGGTGTCGAGTGGAGCCCCGGGAGGCCGAGGAAATGGAGACGAACAGCTTCGGAATAGACCGGATCCCTGGCCTTTCCGGCCGCGATCTTGTCTTCTACGATGGCCGGTGCGCCCTCTGCCACTCGACGGTGCGCTTCTTCCTTCGGCGCGACCGGGAGGGTCTCCTGTTCGTCTTCGCCCCGATCGGCGGTAAGACCGTTCGCGGCGCAATTCCACCAACTGCGGAGCAGTCACTTCCCGACTCGGTGGCGGTCCGCACGCTCGACGGCCGGCTGCTCCTCAGATCCGCGGCCGTCTCGTATCTCCTGTCCAGGCTTGGCCGACCGTGGAACGTCCCTGCCCGAGCTCTTTCACTCGTCCCTACGCGGGTCGCCGATGCCGCGTATTCAGCCGTGGCCCGGGCGCGTCGCGCGCTGTTCGGAACCACGGATGACTGGTGTCCGGTGTCTGCGCAGGAGCTCAGGACCCGGTTCCTGGAGTAGGGGGATCCCCTCTCGCTCCTGATTCGCCCAGGCGGCTCGCCGGCGGCCTTGTCTGGTCAACGGCGCCGGCCCGAGATTCCCCACCATGAAGCGAACGGGCACCCGGACGTGGGCGTTTGCGGCTATCGCGGTCGTCCTGGCTGGCGTCTTCGTGCGCCTCGGGATATGGCAGCTCGACCGCCTCGGCCAGCGTCGGGCAGCGAACGCGGCACGCGAGACGCGGATCGCGCTCCCCCCCCTGGAACCGATGGCATCGGACCTGCCGCTGGACTCGGTGGTTTGGCGGCGCGCGACAGCCCGCGGTGCCTGGGAGCCTGCCGATGAGATCGTCGTCCGGGGCCGTGCTCACCTGGGCAGTCCGGGCGTCCATGTGGTCACTCCGCTCAGGCTCGACGATGGCTCGGCGATTCTCGTCCTCCGGGGCTGGTTGCCGGCGGCGGACGGGCTGAGCGCGGACCTGGCCAGCGCCCGTCCCGTTCGGCCGGCGATCGCTGGGCCGATCACGGTCGCGGGACTCGTTCTCAGGGGCGAGCGCGAGTCGCCGATTCCGCCGCGGTGGTCGCGGTTCGGCGGAGCAGAGCACCTGGTGCTAGGATCGCTTAGCGCCGATCAAGCGCGGGAGGCGGTAGAAGGACCCCTGGCTCCTTATTATCTTCTGCCGCTCGAGCCGGAGGCCGTGGGCGGACCACTGCGGCCGGTCTCGCGGCCCACGCTCTCGGACGGTCCTCACTTGCTGTACGCTTTCCAGTGGTTCGCCTTTGCGACGATATCCATCGTGGGAACCGGGCTGTACCTTCGAGGCAAGGGGTCGGGAGACCGGTCGCGGCTCTCCGTTGGAGCCCCCAGTGGGTCCGCCGCCAGGGATTCGCCGTCGAGAAAGGGAGAGGATCGATGAGCTTCCGCACCTTCAAGGACCGTTCGGGCAACGCCTGGGTCCTGCGGCCGCGGAGCCGCTGGGAATGGCACTTCGAGCCTCAGCCTGGAAACACCGAGCCTACCCGCATCGCCCGAGCACCGGGGTACCAGGACGATCCCTACGAGCTGAGCCAGGAGGAGCTGCAGCGCCTGTTCGATGCTGCGCTGCCGCGGCGGACTACGCCTCGCAAGTCTCCGTTCAAGGACTGAAGCCGGGCTCTCCCTTCCTTTCCGTCCCATCGCAGGGCCGATTCGTCACTTCAACCCAGCGTGTGACATCTTGACACATCCACGCTGGCGTGGGACTTTCCGTCGTCGGGGGGGGCCGCAGGCTATGAGATTGAGCCCGATCGTTTGACCCCTAAAACTAGCGCCAAACGGCCTCTTGGGGGCTGGCGTGCGCCGCTGGTCCCCAAATCGGGCACCGTTGGCACAGTTCCGGCAAGGCCGAGACGGGACGCGACATACGCGCCGCGCGCGGTCGAAGGTCGGCCGCAGGCCGCCGTACAACGGAGCCATTGATGCCCGAGCAACACACGAAGCGAGAGGTAGACCCTCGCGTTCTCGTCGTCGAGGACGAGGAGAACGTCCGCGACCTGCTGCTGACGGTGCTCGCCGAGAACGGATACCGCGTGGATGCGGTCCGCACAGGTGAGGAAGGTCTCAGGCAGCTCGACCAGCAGCTCTACGACCTGGTGCTGCTGGACCTTAACCTTCCAGGAATGCACGGCCTGAACGTCCTGGGGGCCGGGCCTGCCCTGCAGACCGACGCCCAGTTCATAGTGATGACGGCCTTCGGCTCCATCGACAGCGCGGTCGAGGCCATGAAGCTGGGGGCGGTGGACTTCATCAAGAAGCCGTTCCGCACCGAGGAGCTGCTCCACATCCTGGCGAGGGCCCGCGAGGAGCTGGAGCTCAAGCGAGAGGTGGCACAGCTCCGGAGCCAGACGAACGCCGGCGTGCGGGCGCACCTGGTGGGCAAGTCGCAGGCGATGCAGAGGGTGTACGGGCTCATCGAGCGGGTGGCGCCCACTCGAGCTAACGTGCTGGTGACCGGCGACACAGGGACCGGCAAGGAGCTGGTGGCGAGAGCCGTACACGAGCTGTCGGGGCGGAGCCGCAGGCCGTTCGTGGCCATCAACTGCTCAGCGCTCCCGGAGACCCTGCTGGAGTCGGAGTTGTTCGGCCACATGAAGGGCTCGTTCACCGGCGCCGTGCAGAGCAAGCGCGGACTATTCGAGGAGGCCCAGGGCGGGACGATCTTCCTGGACGAGATCAGCACCGTCTCGGAAGGCGTGCAGGTCAAGCTGCTGCGGGTTCTCCAGGATCGGACGGTGACGCGCGTGGGAGGCCGCGAACCCATCACCGTGGACTTCCGGCTCATCGTCGCCACCAACCGCGACCTCGACGAGCTGGTCGAGAAGGGCGAGTTCCGCGAGGATCTCTTCTACCGTCTCAACGTCTTCCCGGTCCGCGTTCCCTCGCTGCGCGAGCGACGGGATGACATCCCGATCCTAGCCCAGCATTTCCGGCAACGCTTCGCGGAGGAAAACGGGCTCGAGCCACCCGAGATCCCGCCGAAGACCATGGCCAGGCTCATGGCGTACGACTGGCCGGGGAACGTCCGCGAACTGGAGAACTTCATCGAGCGAGCGGTGATCATGCACGCGGGCGCCCGGGCGATTCCGTTCGAGCCGCCGGGCCAGCGACCGGATCCCGAGCGTAACCTTCTCACGCGGGCTCGCGAGGAAAAGTGGGATCTCGAGAGGCTCGAGCGCGAGTACATCCTCGATATGCTCGAGCAGACCCAGTGGCACCAGAGCTCAGCCGCCGAGGCCCTCGGGATCAGCCGGCGCACGCTGTACCGGAAGCTCAAGCGCTACCGCGAGCAGGGCATTCTGCCCGAGCCGCATCACGCAGCCGTGCGGATCTGAACTCTGGGCGGGTCGAGCTCCGCCCTCCGGCAGAAGGCGAAGAGGGGCGCCCGACGGCGCCCCTCTGTTTGTTTCTTCGCTGTCTTTGTTCGCCGGGCGAAGGTCAGCGCGGCCCCGCGGTTCCGTCAGCCGATCCAGCCGGTCCGCCGCTCCGGTTCCCGGCCGTGTGGGACCCAGAGGGTGAACGTGGAGCCCTTCCCCGGCTCCGAGTCTACGGTCAGCGCCCCGCCCATGTACTCGGCCAGCCGCCGCGACAGCGTGAGGCCAATTCCCATCCCCCGTGTAGTCCGGCCCGCGGTGCCCTTCACGTACTCGCTGAAGATCCGCTCCAGGTCCTCCTCAGGGATCCCGGGGCCTTCGTCGATCACCGAGATTCGCACCCAGCGACCATTCTTCCCGGCTCCGGGCGGGCCCTTCTTACCAAGCTCGGCCTGAATGCGCACTTCCGTCCCCTCGGGACTGTACTTCACGGCGTTGCTGAGCAGGTTGGTGATGATCTGGAGAGCACGGTCCGGATCGGCCACCATCTTCAGGTCGGACCGGCTCTCGACGAGGCGGATCCGCATGCCTTTCTGCTCCGCCTCCGGCCGCATTCCGTCCGTGGCCGCCAGCAGCAGGTCGTGCACGACGATCATCCGGGGCCATGTCTCGAGGCGTCCCTGGCCCATGTTCTCAAGGTCGAGCACGTCCTGCACGAGGCGCATCGCGTGCTCGCTGCCCCGCCGGATCTTCTCCGCGATCTCCTTGTTCTCTCCGCCGATCGTCGTAAGCAGACGCTCCGACCACATCAGGACGCCACTGCACGCGTTCCGCAGGTCGTGGTTCACGAAAGCGTAGAAGCGGTCTCTCTGCTGCTGGGTCCTGCGCAGCTCGTCGAGCAGCCTCTGGAGAGTCCGGAACTGCCTCGCGTTTTCGATCGCCACGGCGGCGTGCGCGGCGAGCATAGAGACGATCGTCTCGTCGCGCTCGGTGAAGCCTCCTTCCTCCTGCTTGTTGGTCAGGTAGAGGTTGCCGAACACACGGTCTCCGGTACGGATCGGCAATCCGAGGAAAGACACCATGTCCGGGTGGTCGGTGGGCATGCCCGCCGATCGCGGGTCCTCCGCCACGTGGTTGACGCGGATCGGGTCCGTCGACCGGGTCACGGCGCCCAGGAGACCGGCTCCAATGGGCGGCCCTCCAAGCCGCTCGCGCTCGTCCTCGCTGATTCCGCTCGTGATGAACGTCTCTAGGCCCTTCCCGGCCTTGTCCAACACTCCGAGCGCTCCGTACTGGGCGTTCGTCAACTCCCTGGCCTTCTCGGTCACCGTACGGAGCACGGCGTCCAGCTCGAGATCGGACGAGACCGCCACCTCCGCGTCGTGCAGGTCCTTGAGGATCAGGATGTGGTCCTCGCCCTCTGCCCTCAGCGTATCGATGCGCTCGGCCCGGGCCGTCTCGGCCTCCAGCAGCCGAGCGTTCTGGATGGCCAGGCCGGCCATGTGGGCGAAGGCGAAGAGCAGCTCGGCGTCGGCTTCGTCGAATGCCTGGCTCCCGTCCTTGCCAACCACAGCCAGCGTGCCGATCGCCCCGTCGCGCGCGCGCAGAGGAACGACGAGCGCGGTTCCCGGCTCCCCGGAGTCGAGTGCCAGAGACTCGTGGGCTGCCTCGTCGGGAATCTCGTTCTGAACGACCGGACGGTTCTGGCTGATGGCGAGCTGGCTGAGGGTGCCCGCGGCGGGGTATCGGCGGCCCTGCGCTTCGGCGAGCACACCGCTTCCCTCCGCCACTACCAGCTCCCGCGTCTCGGGCTCGTAGTAGACTACGGCCGCTCCGGAGCCCCCGAAGAGGCCCTGGCAGCGCTCAGTGACCACGGAGAGGATCTGCTCGAGGTCCAGCGTCTCGAGGATCGCGCTACCCGTCTCCCACAGCTTCGACAGGCGGGCGGCGCTGTGTCCGTCGTCTGTCTTCCCACTTCCGTTACCGCCCAACAGGGTTGTCCTGAATCGAGTGAAAGAAGCGCCAACCGAACCGAGGGACGACGGCGTCGAGGCCTCGCGCCGGAAGATGTGACAATATTTCACATACAGGGTGTCGGCGCCAGGGTGGAGAGGCCCGGCCGGCCAGGATCCGGTGAGGCGATCGGGACGGAGTGTCCCGCGCGGATCAGAGCCCTTTGGGCCGTCCGAAGATCTCGGAGTAGAGGATCGCCCTCTTGAGCAGCGGCTGGCTCTCGATACGGCGGAGGGCCGCCTCTGCCCTCTTTCGGGTTCGCCTTTCACCGGTTCGACGCGGTCTCGCCGATACCGGGGGCCCCGCCTCAGGAGCCGGCCCTTCGGCCGCGCTACCACGCGCCGCTCGAAGTTTCTCCGGACGCGGACGATCCGGTGGCCGGGCCTCCCGAATCTCGGGCTCGCGGGTCCGCGGGCGAGCGGTGCGACTCGCGGCAGCTGGATCCAGCAGCTGTGCTATGGCCTCGTAGGCCTCCTGGCGCCGGCGGCTCGGGCGCTCTGCCTGACGCAGAACTCCGGGCCTGTCGAACGAGACCTCGCGCTGGCCTTCGGTGGCCGCCGGCCGATCCAGCGCTTTGAACGCGCGCTGCTGGGCGTCCTCAATCTGGTCGGTCAGGCCCCCCTCCGAGAGCGGGCCGGAGGCGTACGGGTCGTCGGGACCGGGCCCCCGCCCTTGCCGCCGCTGCCCACCTGCCAGGCTGCGGAATGCCCAGTAGACAAGGATTGCAACGAGGATGAAGACCTCTTCCATCGCCTGCTCCGCCTACTCCGGCAGCTTCTCTTCGTCGCCGCCGGCGATCGCGCGACGCATGCTGGTGTCCGCCTCGACGTTGCGGTAGCGCATGTAATCCATCACCCCCAGGCTTCCGCTGCGGAACGCCTCCGCCATGGCCAGCGGGACCTGCGCCTCAGCCCTTACCACTTCCGCCCTCATCTCCTCGACGCGCGCCCGGTTCTCCTGCTCGAGGGCCACGGCAAGCGCACGACGCTCCTCGGCTTTGGCCTGGGCGATCTTCTTGTCCGCCTCGGCCTGGTCTGTCTGGAGCTCGGCGCCGATGTTCTTGCCGACGTCGACGTCGGCGATATCGATGGAGAGGATCTCGAACGCGGTGCCGCTGTCGAGTCCCTTGGCCAGAACGGTCTTGGATATCGCGTCCGGGTTCTCGAGCACCGCCGCGTGGCTCTCGGCGGAGCCGATCGTGCTTACGATGCCCTCGCCGACCCGGGCTAGGATCGTCTCCTCGCCGGCCCCACCGACCAGGCGGTTGATGTTGGCGCGCACCGTCACTCGCGCCACCGCGATGAGCTGGATCCCGTCCTTGGCCATCGCGGCCACCTTCGGCGTCTGGATCACCTTGGGGTTCACCGACACCTGCACGGCCTCGAAGACGTCACGGCCCGCCAGGTCGATCGCCGCCGCCTGCTCGAATCCGAGATCGATATTGGCCTTGTCCGCCGAGATCAGGGCGTTGGCCACTCGGCCCACGTCGCCGCCGGCCAGGAAGTGCGCCTCGAGCTCGTTGGTGTTGAGCGTGAGTCCCGCTTTCGTCGCCGCGATCAGCGGGTGGACGATGCTTGGCGGATGGACTTTGCGCAGGCGCATCCCGATCAGCTCGCTCAGCTTCACGTACACGCCGGACGCTAAGGCGGTGATCCACAGACGAATCGGGACCGCCCATCCAATGATCATCAGCAGAAACAGCGCCGCGAATACCAGGAATATCGCCCAGATGGCGGTCGTCTCACCCATTGTCTCGCCTTTCGTCTATGCTCGGCTGCTCGTTGTGCCCGGCTCGTCCGCCGGACGCAGCATAGGTTCCATGCCTATCGTGTACTACCCGCCAGATCACCGTTTCATCGGCGACCTGTCATGGTCATGCCTCTTCGGGCTCCCGCGCTTCGTCTTCGGTTGCCCCGGTTTCCGAATCAGCCACCTCGCCGGGCTCCGCTCTGCGCACGACGTGGCGGTAACTCTCGGCCCTCAGGAGCACCACCTCGCTTCCCTCCTCCACCCAGGGCCCCTCCGTGACCACGTCGATGCGTTCGTCCCCGACCCTCACGGTGCCGGCGGGCCTGAGGTCGGTGACGGCGATCCCTGTCTGCCCGATCAGATCCTCCCGATCGGGCGCCGAAAGGTATCCCGTGTCCCGGCTCGTCGATTCCTTTAGGAAGACGCCGGACAGCCGCCTGCTGTGCGGAAGGTGCCGCAGAACGGCGAAGGCCAGCACCCCGATGACGAGAAGCGACACGGCAATCAGACCGAGTGCACTGATCACATCGCCCACGGTAGGAAAGCTCCCTAGCATGCTGAGCGTTACGCTCGTGAGTAGTGCCACGCCCCCCAACAGGCCCACGACGCCGAATCCCGGGACGACAAGGATCTCCAACGTGACCAGCGTCACCCCGACCGCCAGGAGGATCAGCTCCTCCATCCCTGCCAGGTGCACCAGGAACCGGGCGCCGAAGAAGGCAGCCAGGCACAACAGCCCGAGGCCGCCAGCGAGACCGAAGGTGGGAGTCTTGATCTCCACCAGCAGCCCTAGGAAGCCGAGGCTGAGCAGGAAGGGCGCGAGCAGCGGATTCGTGAGAAAGCGGACCATCCGCTCGGCCCAGTTGGGACTGGTGTCGACGGTCGGCGAGCCGCCCAGATCCAGCGCCGCGAGCAGGGACGCGTAGTCCTCCACTGCGGCCGTGGCGACCCCGAGGCGTACGGCCTCGTCCGTGGTCAGGGTGAGCAGCTTCCCCGCTTCGGAGACGCCCTCCACTTCGACCGACTCGTCCACCATGGCCTCGGCGACCCGCGGATCGAAGCCCCGTCCCTCCGCCAGCGCCCGGAACTCGGAGCGCATGGCGCTTACCATCTTCTCGGAGGCCTTCTGGCCCTGGCCCACTACAGGGGTAGCGGCGCCGATCGTAGACCCGGGCCGCATGTACAGGCCCTCCGCCGACAGCGCGATCATCGCCCCCGCCGAGAGAGCCCGGCGGTTGACGAAGGCGTGGACGGGGACATCCGAGTCGCGCACGTCGTCGATGATTTCCCAGGCCGCGTCGATTCGGCCGCCTGGGGTGTCGATATCGAGGACCACCGCGGCCGCGCCGCTCTCCCCAGCCTCCCTGATCGACCGCGCGATGAAGGGAGCCAGGCCCATCTCTACCGTTCCCGTCACGGGCACTCGGTAGACGCCATCCCCGTTCTCCTGTACGAACCCCCGGCCGGCGGCGGAGAGCCATGCCGCAGCCAGGAGACCTGCCGCGAAGTAAAGACGACTGCTCATGATATGGAAACTACGCCTCACGGGGCCCTCATCCAAGCCGCCGCCGCATTGTCTCGCCGCCCGCCTGTGCGATAGGTTTTGAGGCTGCGAAACATACGAATTCCACGACACACGAGGGGAGTGCCCGGAAATGGCGGATAAGCTGATCCAGTACGAGGTCGTCGACGGAGTCGCGGTAATCACCATGGATGATCCGCCGGCGAACACTTACACCCACGAGATGATGCGCGAGCTGGACGACGCGATCATCGAAGCTCGGTTCGACGAGACCGTGCACGTGATCGTGATCCGTGGCTCGGGCGACAAGTTCTTCAGCGCCGGCGCGAACATCGGGATGCTTCAGACCTCCGATCCCTACTTCAAGTATTTCTTCTGCCTCCATGCCAACGAGACCCTGAACCGCCTCGAGCAGACCCCGAAGCTGGTCATCGGCGCGCTGAACGGGCACACCGTGGGAGGCGGTCTGGAGATCGCCCTGGCCTGTGACATCCGCATCGCGAAGAAGGACGGCGGCAAGATAGGCCTGCCGGAGGTGACCCTGGGCGTCCTGCCGGGGACCGGGGGCACGCAGCGTCTGGGCCGACTGCTGGGCAAGTCGAAGTCCATCGAGCTGATGGCGGAGGGAACCACATTCGGGTTCGACGTGGCGCTCGAACTCGGGCTTGTGAACAAGGTCTTCGCCGCCGAGGGCTTCTTCGAGCAGGTGATGGAGTACGCGAAGCAGTTCACGCCCCCGCGCAAGGCCTCAAGGGCCGTCGGCCGCATCAAGCGGGCCGTGTGCAGCGGGACGGAGGTGCCGTTTTCCGAGGGCCTCGCGATCGAGCGGGAGCTGCAGCAGCTGCTCTTTCAGTCGGCCGATGCCCGTGAGGGCCTGGACGCCTACATCGAGAAGCGGGCGCCGGAGTTCACCGGAAGCTGACGAAAGACCTTCTGCCGCCGGCCGGCTCGGTCTACGCCGGACCGGCCACCGCAGCCGGAGCCGTGACCGCATACCCAGCGACAGGGAACCAATGGAGCTACGCACCAAACTGCTGATCGGCGGCGAGTGGACCGATGGGAGCGACCGATTCTCCACCGTGAACCCCGCGACCGAAGAGGTCATCGCGGAGGTCGAGGAGGCCGGCGAGTCGGAGGTGGACGCCGCCGTCCGCTCGGCCCGAGAGGCGTTCGAGAGCACCGATTGGCGCCATGTGGACCCGCACCGCCGAGCCCGTATGCTGTGGCGGCTGGCCGACCTCGTCGAGCAGAATCTCGACTTCATCGCCGCGGTGGAAACGCGCGACAACGGGAAGCCGGCCTTCGAGTCGGCCAAGGTGGACCTGCCGTTCGTGGTCTCCAATCTTCGCTACTACGCCGGGTGGGCCGACAAGCTGGGCGGCGAGGTGATCCCGGTCTCGGGCCCCTTTATGAACTACACGCTGCGCGAGCCGCTGGGAGTGGTGGGCGCCATCGTGCCCTGGAACTTCCCGCTGAACATAGCCTCCTGGAAGGTGGCTCCGGCTCTGGCCTGCGGGAACGCCGTGATTCTCAAGCCGGCCGAGGAGACGCCGCTCTCGGCCCTTCTCCTGGGCGAGCTGGCCCTGGAAGCCGGCTTCCCGGCGGGCATCCTGAACGTGATCGCGGGCCGCGGACCGGTAACCGGCCAGGCCCTGGTCGCCCATCCCGACGTCGACAAGATCGCCTTCACCGGCTCCACCGAAACGGGCCGGATCGTCATGGAGACGGCCGCGAAGACGCTCAAGAAGGTCTCGCTGGAGTTGGGCGGGAAGTCTCCGAACGTGGTGTTCGCGGACGCCGACCTGGAGGCAGCCGCTCGGGGCGTCACGACCGGGATCTTCTACGGAAAGGGCGAGGTCTGCGCGGCCGGGTCGCGACTCTTAGTCGAGGAGTCGATCCGCGAGGAGTTCATGGATCGGGTCGTCGAGCGCTCGGCGGGCATGACCATCGGCGATCCGAATCATCCCAAGACCCGGCTGGGCGCGATCGTATCGAAGGCGCAGCAGGAACGCGTGCTGTCGTACATCGAGGCCGGCAAGTCGGACGGCGCGCGCCTCCGCGCCGGCGGGAAGCCGGCGACCGTGGACGGCAGGGGATACTTCGTCGAGGCCACCGTCTTCGACCAGGTTACACCGGAGATGAAGATCGCCCGCGAGGAGATCTTCGGACCCGTCCTGGCGTCGCTCGCCTTCGCCGACCTGGACGACGCCGTGCAGCAGGCCAACCGGACCATCTACGGGCTCGCGGCAGGCGTGTGGACCCGTGACGTGGGCAAGGCGCACCGCTTCGCGAGGCAGGTCAGGGCCGGCACCGTGTGGGTGAACACCTACAACCGCTACGACCCCGGCTCGCCCTTCGGTGGCTTCAAGCAGTCGGGCTTCGGGCGCGATCTGGGCGAGCACGCCCTGCGGGAGTACACTCAGACGAAGAGCGTCTGGGTGGCGCTGGACTGACCTGACGCCGCACGGGAAAACCACGGATATGAGCGCGCGCGTGACCGATCCGAGAGATCCGCTGATCTGCGGGGCGGTCCGAACGCCCGTGGGCCGGCACGGGGGCGGGCTGGCCCGAGTGCGCCCGGATGATCTTCTGGCGCTGGCGATCCGCGAGCTCCTTGACCGCACCGGCGTGCCACCGGATCGGATCGAGGACGTCGTGATGGGGTGCGCGAACCAGGCCGGCGAGGACAACCGCAACGTGGCCCGCATGAGCTCGTTGCTGTCCGGCCTGCCGGTCGAAGTGGCCGGTCAGACGGTGAACCGCCTGTGCGGCTCCGGCCTCCAGGCGGTAGTCTCGGCCGCGCACGCCATCCGCTGCGGAGAGGGCGACGTGATGGTGGCCGGCGGCGTCGAGAGCATGTCGCGGGCACCGCTCGTGATCCTCAAGTCCGAGAGCGGCTTCGCCCGGCGCGCCCCGGAGACGGCGGACACCACGCTGGGGTGGCGCTTCGTCAACCCGCGGATGCCGGAGGAATGGACGATCTCGCTGGGCGAGACGGCGGAGGTGGTGGCCGCGCTCCGCGACGTCCCGCGCGAGGGCCAGGACGCCTTCGCGCTCGAGAGCCAGCGGCGGGCGGCCCGGGCGATCGAGGAGGGCCGCTTCGACGACGAGATCGTCCCGGTCGAGGTGCGGGTCCGGAAGGGCGATCCGGTGGTCGTCGACCGGGATGAGCACCCGCGTCCGGAAACGACGGCCGAGGCGCTGGAGAACCTGAGGCCGGCGTTCAAGGCGGACGGCACCGTGACCGCCGGGAGCTCGTCAGGGCTCAACGACGGCGCTGCCGCTCTGCTTTTGGCGAGCCGGGAGGCGGCCCGTGAGCTCAGTCTGCGACCCATGGCGCGGATCGGCGCGTCTGCGGTGGCCGGCGTCGACCCGTCGTGCATGGGGCTGGGCCCGGTGCCGGCGGTCAGGAAGGCCCTCGCGCGGGAGGGAATCGACGTCTCGGAGATCGACCTGGTGGAACTGAACGAGGCCTTCGCTGCGCAGGCGCTTCCGTGCATCCGCGAGCTCGGACTGGATCCGGGTCGCGTAAACGTGAACGGCGGCGCCATCGCCCTGGGGCACCCCTTGGGATGCACCGGGGCGAGGCTCCTCACCTCGCTGCTGTACGAGATGCGCAGGCGCGGCGCGCGCACCGGCCTGGTCACGATGTGCATTGGAGTCGGTCAGGGGATCGCCACCGTGATTCACGCGGAGGAGGCCGAGTGAGCGAGCCACAGGTTCTCATCTCGGTCGAGGGCGGCGTGGGAACGGTTACCCTCAACCGGCCTGAGAAGCTCAACGCTTTCTTCGGCACCATGCGCGACGAGGTGGCCGAGGCCCTGGAGGCGATGGGCGCCCGTGACGATGTGCGGGTTGTCGTGATAACGGGACGCGGGCGAGCCTTCTGCGCCGGGGCCGACGTCGGCTACCTGGCCGACCTGCTGGAGCGGGCCGCCTGGGACGAGGCCAACCTCTTGGTGGAGGCGGGCCGGCGGATCGTCCGGGCGGTGACCGGGATGCCGAAGCCCGCCATCGCCGCCCTCAACGGCCCGGCCGCCGGGGGCGGCGCGAACATGGCTCTCGCCTGCGATCTCCGGATCGCCTCGGACACTGCCTCCATCGGCCAGACCTTCAACCGTATAGGACTGGCGCCGGACTGGGGCGGCACCTACGCCGTACCGCGGCTGGTCGGCCCGGCCAGGGCGGCCGAGCTCTTTTTCCTAGCCGAGATGGTGGACGCCCGCGAAGCGGAACGGATCGGGCTCGTGAACCGGGTCGTACCGCACGACAAGCTCGAGACAGTGACGGGAGAGATCGCGGAGAGGCTGGCCGGAAAGCCGTCGCTGGCTCTCCGGCTGGCCAAGGAGGCCGTGCAGAGGAGCCTCGGATCGTCGCTCGAGGAGATGCTGCAGTTCGAGGTGGAAGCCCAGGACGCCTGCTTCCGTTCGGCCGACGCGCTGGAGGGCACGCGGGCGTTCAGGGAGAAGCGTGAGCCCCGATTCGGTAGGAACAAATGAGTCCGGCTACACACGTCCGCAAGGCGACGATCGACGACCTGGAAGAAATCCTCGCGCTGTGGGTCCACTACATTCGGATACACCGGAGAAACCCGGCCTACCGGAACCTGCCGCCGGATTCTCTGGCGCGGCGCCGCGAGATTTTCGAGAAGCACATCAGGGGTGAGGACTCGGAGATCTTCGTGGTGGAGGGGACCGACGGCTGTCTCGAGGGAATGCTGAGCTGTTTCGCCGAGGAGAACACCCCGTACTTCCACCCCCCGAAGTACGCCCGTATCCAGACCCCGTATGTGCGTCCGGAGGCGCGCCGCCGGGGGCACCTGAAGTTGATGCTGGACGCGGCGTACCGGTGGGCGCGCGCACACGAGCTCACCGAAGTGCGGCTCTACATCAGCGCCATGGCGGAGATGGCCAACCGTATGGCCGAGGACCACGGCTTCGAGGCCATCGCGGTCATCCGCCGCCGGCCGGTGGAGTGGGACTATCCTCCGGGAGGGGCCGATGTCGTGTAAGAGCGTTGCCGAAGTCCGGGGCCCGGTGGCCGTGCTGGGCGCCGGCACGATGGGCCACGGCATCGCGCATGCCGCGGCGCTGGCTGGGTACGAGACGCGGCTGTTCGACGTCGATCCAGAAGCCGTGGAGGCAGGGCTCTCGCGGATCGCCGCCAACCTCCAGAAGGGTGTCGAGCTGGAGAAGGTGGCCATGGTGGACCGTGATGCGGCGCTGGCCAGGCTGGCCGGGGGCACGGACCTGGGGGAAGCGACTGCCGGCGCCGGGCTGATCATCGAGGCCGTTCCGGAGAGCCTGGACCTGAAGCGCCAGGTCCTGGCCGAGGTCGCCCGGCACGTCGACCCGAAGGCACTGCTGGCCACGAACACCTCGTCTCTTTCGATCAGCGCCATCGCCGACGCCGTGCCCGGACCCGAGCGCTTCCTCGGGATGCACTTCTTCAACCCGGTGCACATCATGTCCTTGGTCGAGATCGTGCGCGGTGATCGGACGGCCGAACGTGCCGTAGAGCAGGCGCGCGACTTCGCGATCTCGCTGGGCAAGGAGCCGATCGTGGTTCGAGACGCGCCTGGATTCGCCTCGTCGCGCCTCGGCATCGCGCTGGGGCTCGAGGCCATCCGCATGGTGGAAGCGGGAGTCGCGGCCCCCGAGGACATCGACCGGGCGATGGAGCTCGGCTACCGGCACCCCATGGGCCCCCTCCGCCTCACCGACCTGGTGGGTCTGGACGTGCGTCTGGAGGTCTCGCGCTACCTCCACCACGAGCTCGGAGAGCGGTTCCGGCCGCCGAAGCTGCTGGAGCAGATGGTGGCCGAAAGAAAGCTGGGCAAGAAGACGGGACAGGGATTCTACCCCTGGTAGCACCGCGGGCGGATCCTGCCCGGCGGGAGACTCCGCCATCAACAAGATCCGCCGCCAAGCAAGAGGAGTGGACGCGATGAGCGACGTCCTGCTGGTGGAGAAGATGGATGGCCGGGTGGCGATGGTGACGTTCAACCGCCCGGACAAGATGAACGCCCTCAACGCGGAAGTCCGTGATGCACTCACCAGGGCCCTAGACGAGCTCCGTCACGATGACGGCGTCCGCGTGGTGATCCTCACGGGGGCCGGCGAGAAAGCCTTCATCGCCGGGGCCGACATCGCCGAGTTCAAGGACGCCGGGGCCGTCGAGCAGTACCGCTCGATGCAGGAGGGGGACATCTACTCGCTGCTGGAGAAGTTCACGAAGCCGATCATCGCCATGATCAACGGCTACTGCCTGGGGGGCGGCTGCGAGCTATCGATGGCGTGCGACATCCGGGTCGCCTCGGAGCGCGCGAAACTGGGCCAGCCGGAGGTCAACCTGGGGATCATACCGGGCGGAGGCGGCACGCAGCGCCTCCCACGGCTGGTGGGCGAGGGCCGGGCCATGATGATGATCATGAGCGGTGCCATGGTCGGCGCGGCCGAGGCGAAGGAGATCGGGCTAGTGGACGCCGTTCATCCGCCAGAAGAGCTGCACGAGAAGACGATGGAGCTGGCCCGGTCGATCGCCTCCAAGTCGCCGATCGCTCTCCAAGCGGCGAAGGAGAGCATCCTGGCGGCCCGCCGAATGCCGCTCGACGAGGGCCTCAAGTTCGAGCGCGCCTGGTTCGGACTCCTCTTCTCCACCGAGGACAAGGAGGAGGGGGTCGGCGCCTTTCTCGAGAAGCGGCAGCCCGAGTTCACGGGTCGGTAGCCGAGGGCCTGACTGCGCGTCCCGGATGCGCCATCCCCGATGGGACATCCTGACACGGCATTGGGCTCGTTTGTCGGGGCTACCGCCGGGAGAGCCGAGTCTCGGAGGTGCTGCAAACAGAGCTATTTGGGCATGTTTGCACCAACTGGTGCAAGCCGTCGCCGTTTGGCAGATTCCCTTCGCCTATCGGGCACACACCTTGCTAGTCATAGCTACGGTGCATTGCGCCTCGGGTGCGTGCACCGGCTGCGGTACCTGGCGGTAGAACAGAATAGATGTCTCACATTCAGCGCGTCCTGACAGAACAGGGAGAGCTAACATGGGTCACGAGCTGAACAGACGAGCGTGGTGGATCCCCCTCGTCGCCTTCGTCGCGTTCACGGCATGTTCGGACACCGAGACGGTGTTCGTCGAGGTGCCGGGCCCGACGGACACGGTAGAGGTGCCAAGGACTCTCTACATCGAACCTCTGCCCGAGGGGGCGGCCAGCTTCCTCGGCTACAACGACGAAGCCCTCAGCAACCCGACCTGCCTCGAGTGCCACGCCACGGTCGGCAGCCGTTGGTCGGAAACGGGGCACGCGTCGGCGTGGGAGGACCTGCAGAACAGCGGTCACGCGCAGCCTTTCTGCGAGGGCTGCCACACGGTCAGCGAGCTCGGCAACGACGCGACCGAGCCCGGCGGCTGGACCGGCAGCGGCGACACGCGCTACTACGACGTCCAGTGCGAGAGCTGCCACGGAGCCGGTCAGGATCACGTGGACACGGGCATCAACCCGCCGCTTGTCTCCATCGATGTGCCGTTCTCCGTCGACCCGGGCACGGGCGAGATCGTCCCGGACGGCACCAACGGCTGCGGCGGCTGCCACTACGACTCCCACCACCCGTTCGTGGAGCAGTGGGCGCTGTCGGCGCACTCGAGCCTGGTCGGGAGTTCTTTCGCGACCTCGAGCCCGGACTGCATCCGCTGCCACACGGCGCAGGGCGCGCTCGCGGCGTGGGGCGTCCTCTCCAACTACGTGGAGAGGGACGGCGATCCGCTGCCTCAGGTGTGCGCGGTGTGCCACAACCCGCACGCCGAGGTATTCGAGGGCCAGACACGGTTCGCGGTCGAGACCACGGTGGTGGGCGAGCACCTGTGCAGCCAGTGCCACAACCGGCGGCCTATACCGGATCCGGGCTCGTCGCACGGTCTGCACCCGCACGCGCCGGAGGCGGCGCTCCTGGCAGGCGAGGCCGGGTTCTTCTTCCCGAACTCGCCGGTGACCTCGGGTCTGATCATCGCCACGCACGGATCGGGCGCAAATGTCGGTCTGTGCGCCACCTGTCACGTCAATTCGGAGGAGATCCTGGACGAGTCGGGGGAGTTCCTCGTGCAATCCGTCGGGCACACCTTCTCACCGATCCCGTGCCTGGACGAACAGGGCATACCGATCGGCGACACCGGTTGCGAGCTTACGGAGCGCTCGTTCGTCTCTTGCTCGGACGAGCTCGGGTGCCACGGCTCGGAGGCCGCCGCGTTCTCGGCGTTGACCGCGGCCACCTTGCGCGTCGAGGCGCTGGCCGAGGATCTAACCACGTTGCTCGAGCAGGTCGACCCGAACCTGGACGACGCGTGTGCGCCACCGGATACTCTGCCCACGGATCCGATCCCCAACACGTGCATCATCGACGCAACGGACGGGATCATCACAACGGCCGAGGGTGCGTTCTTCAACTGGGCGCTGGCCGAGCATCCGGAGGACGGCGACGTGTGGGCGTCGACGACCCACAACCCGTTCCTCGTCGAGGCGCACCTGATCGAGAGCATCGACGCGGTCGAAACGGAGTACGGGGTCGGCGGCGGAGCGGCGCAGCGGGTCGTCCGCCAGCAGCAGCTCCAGGCCGTGCTCGGGAAGGCGGGCGCGCAGTAGGCGAGGCGCCTGAGAAAGGGCCGCCGGGCTCCAGACGTCACTGGCCCAGAGGTCCCTCCCGGTAGCGGGGTTCCGTCAGGACGCGCTGCCCCACGATAGAGTGCCGGGAGGCACAGGACAGGAACCAGAAACAGAAAGGCCCCGACCGTCGTGGTCGGGGCCTCTTCTCATCTGCCTCAATGGGATCGCCGAGTCGCAAGACCCAGGCTCGGCCCGGCCCGGCACCGAGCCACACTCAGTCCGAAAGCACGCTCACGATCTTCCGGCCGCCGCGCTGGTTGGCGAAGGTGACGTGGCCGTCGGAGAGGGCGAACAGCGTGTCGTCGCCGCCGCGCCCCACGTTCCGGCCGGGGTGGATTCGGGTGCCGCGCTGCCGGACGAGGATGTTCCCGGCGCGCACGAACTGCCCGCCGTACCTCTTCACGCCGAGGTACTTGGGGTTGCTGTCGCGTCCGTTGCGGCTCGAGCCGACTCCCTTCTTGTGCGCCATCTTCTATTCCTCGTCCCGCTGCTTGATCGCCTTCTGGACATCGCTCTTGAGAATCCGGCCCGCCTTGCCGGTACCCTCGATCGTAGCGATGTCGACTCCCGCCTCCTCGGCCAGGGCACGAGCGGAGTCGGTGATCGATACCTCGGGCGCTTCGGCGGCTGCCGGAGCTTCGGGCGCTGCCGCCTTCTCGGCCTTCGGCTTCTTCGCCTTGGCCTTCGGCGCCTGTTCCGTCGGTGCCTCCTTCTTCGCCTCGGGCGGAGCGGCTTTCACCGACTTCCCCTTGCCGAAGTCGATGTCCAGCACCCGGACCTCGGTGAATCCCTGGCGGTGCCCCTGCTTCCGCCGGTAGCCCTTCCGGCGCTTCATCTTGTAGACGACGATCTTGTCGTCTCTTCCGTGGCAAAGCACTTCCGCAGCAATCGACGCGCCGTCCAGCGCCGGCTGCCCGACTATCAACCTGTCCTCGCTATGCGCCAGCAGGATCTGGTCGAACGTTACTTGCTCACCGGGCTCGGCGTCCAGAACGGGAAGGCGCAGCGTGGCGCCCATCTCCGCCCGGAACTGCTTCCCCTTTGCCTCGAATATCGCGTACATCACGAATCTTCAGTGTGTTGTTTCCGGTTTTCGCCGCAGCCGTAGATAGTATTGGCGGAATGTGACTCTGTCAATGAGGACAGGGCGTCTTTCGGAGCGCTATACGGCGGCGTATTTGCCCGTCACGTCGGTGTCGGCGGGGGCCGCGAGAAGACGGTACTCGTCGTGGCCCATCAGGGGGTCGTCCCTGATGTCCAGCTCGATCCCCGACTCCCGGCTGATCTGGCGCAGGAACTCGGGCTCCTCCTCGAGCAGGTGCAGTGCCACCTCCGGGTGAACGCGCAGGGTGAGATCGCGCTTCTCTCCCATCGATCTCGCTCGCCGGAGCGCCCGCTCGATGCGCCGCACGATCGTCTCCGGGGCCAGTACCCTGCCGGTTCCGCCGCAGCTCGGGCACGGCAGTGTCGCCCCCTGAACGAGGCTGGGTCTCACCCGCTGGCGGCTCATCTCCAGCAGGCCGAGCTCGGAGATGCCGAACACCTTCGTCCGGGCCCGGTCGCGTCCGAGATGGCTCTTCATCTCGTGTTGTACGCGGCTGCGGTACTCCTCCTCGTCCATGTCGATGAAGTCGCACACGATGATTCCGCCGATGTCGCGCAGGCGAAGCTGGCGCGAGATCTCCGCCGCCGCCTCGACGTTGGTCCGCAGGATCGTCTTGGCGGGGTCTTTCTTGCCCGTGTAGCGCCCCGTGTTTACGTCGATAGCCACCAGGGCCTCGGCGTGCTCGATGACGATGTGGCCGCCGGACTTGAGATCCACGCGGCGCTGGAAGGCCTTCTGGATTTCCTCCTCGATCCCCATGGCGTCGAAGATCGGCCGTTCGCCCGTGTACAGCTTGACGCGGTCGAGGAGCTCGGGGCCCACCTGCCCCAGGTAGGACTTGATCTCATGCTGGAGCTGCTGGGAGTCGACCGTCAACAGGTCCACCTTCTCGCTGAACAGGTCGCGCGTGATGCCGGAGGTGAGCTCGGCCTCCTGGTGCACAAGGGTCGGCGCCTTCGCGCTGCTGACCCGGCGCTGCACCTTGTCCCACGTCTTGCGCAGCGCGGTCAGCTCGGCCTTCAGGGTCTTCCGGCTCAACTCTTCGCCCACCGTGCGGACGATGACGCCTCCCGAGGACTTGCCCAGCGCCTGCTTCGCCAGCTGCCGCAGCCGCGAGCGCTCGTCGCGGTCGTCGATCTTCCGGCTCACTCCGACGTGGGAGCTGCCCGGCATGAAGACGATGAATCGACCGGGAAGCGAGACCTGCGTGGTGACCCGGGGTCCCTTCGTGCCGATGGGCTCCTTGGTGACCTGAACGAGGATCTCCTGGCCCCGCTCGACCTGCTCCTGGATGGGCGGGTAGCGGCCCGACCGGCGGCGGTTGCCGCCGCCGTTGTTGTCGTTGCCGTTGTCGTCGTCGTCCTCCGGCTCGGATAAGTCAGAGACGTGGAGGAAGGCCGACTTCTCGGTACCGATGTCCACGAACGCGGCCTGGATCCCGGGCAGGACGGCCTCTACCTTGCCCACGTAGAGGTCGCCGACCATTCGCTGGTCGTCGTGGGCCTCGCTCATAAGCTCCACGAGGCGCCCGTCTTCGCGTATGGCCACCCGGGTCTCTGTGCCCAGGGCGTTGATCACGATTTCGCGTTGCATTGTCCGGCTGCTCCTCCGCCCCGGAGGGCGGAGCGTGACCCGCGGCGGGAGCCGAACTCCACCTGGGCCTTCTTTTTCGTACCACGGCGCGCCGTCGAACCGCGTCCGGCTGACGCTGTCCGGCCGGGCGTCTGTGGAAATCAGTCGTCGGTGGCAAAGGAAACGGGGCCGCCACCTGTAGCGCCGCGGCCCCGCACCTCGCGCGTTAATGTAACGTCACGTGCTCCCGGGTCGCTACCGGAGCGCCTTCGGGGCCGTCATTCGTGCAGTGACTTCAGGAGCTCGCGGGCGATCACCAGGCGTTGGATTTCGCTCGTACCCTCACCGATCTCGAGGACCTTCGCATCTCGCATCATCCGTTCCACAGCGTACTCGCGGGAGTAGCCGTAGGCCCCGTGCAGCTGCACCGCCTGGATGGCGATGTCCATGGCCGCCTCCGAGGCGAACAGCTTGGCCATGGACGCCTCTGTCTTGTGCGGCTTGCCGTGCGCTCTGAGCCACGCGGCGTGGTAGGTCATGAGTCGGGCGGCGTGGATCCGGGTGGCCATGTCGGACAGCATGAACTGGACGCCCTGGAAACGGTTGATCTTCTGCCCGAACTGCTCCCGCTCTTGCGTATATCGGAGCGCCTGCTCGAACGCCCCCTGGGCGATCCCGACCCCGTGCGCGGCGATCCCGATGCGGCCGCCATCGAGGGTGTCCAGGCAGACCGGGAAACCGCCGTTCTCCTCGCCCAGAAGGTTCTCCTCGGGAACCTCCACGTCCTCCATGATCAGCTCGCGGGTGTCGGAGGCGTTCCAGCCCAGCTTGCGCAGCTTGTCGCCAGCCGAGAAGCCCGCCATCGGCTCCAGCTCATCGCTGTGGCCGAACTCCAGCTCTCGGGCCCTGTCCAGATCGCAGGTCTCCTTCGTCATGATGAAGGTGCTGATCCCGCGGTTTCCTTCGCCCGGCGCCGTGACGACCGCGACGACGAAGATCTCGCCCACTCCGGCATGCGTGATCCACGTCTTCTGGCCACTGATCACGTACCGATCGGACTTCTTCACCGCCGTGGTGAGCATGCCGCTGGCGTCGGATCCCGAGCCCGGCTCGGTGAGGCCGAAGCCGCCGATCACCTGCCCGCTGGCCAGAGGGGTCAGGTACTTCAGCTTCTGCTCCTCCGACCCGAAGTGGAAGATCGGGGCGCTGCACAGGGAAGTGTGGGCGCCGATCAGTATGGAGTGGCTTCCGTCCACGCGGGCGAGCTCCTCCGAGACGATGGCGGCCGCCAGCGAATCCATTCCAGCCCCGCCGTATTCCTCCGGCCACGGAATCCCGAACAGATCGAGTTCCGCCATCTTGGAGGCGTTCTCCCAGGGAAACTCCTCTTTGTCGTCCAGCTCCGCCGCGACGGGCGCGATCTCCGCCGCGGCGAAGTCGCGCACCATCTCGCGGAGCATGTAGTGGTGTTCGTCCAGATACAGGTCCAGGTCGGTCATTGCCGGTGCTTCCCTATCACAGCGGCGACGCCCGCGGAGGGTCGCGGGCGGCGCGTTCGAGGCAGAGCTACCGGTGTGTCGTAGGCCCCCCGCCGCAGGCTTTAGTGTCTAGATGCCACAACCTACTGGCGGCACATACGCCACGAAACGTCCGGATGCACGGAGCCGGCTTCCTGCCGGAAAGCCGGGCTCGCCGCATCGGTACCACACCAGCCGGATGCCGCGGCCCCGCCGCGGTCCGCGCGTTCTCCGGAGCTACAGCGACGGCATGGCGTAACGCTCCAGCCACTGGAACCCGAGGTCGTCGCCGCGCGACAGGTAGAGGCTGCCTCTCCCGAAGCCGACCAAGCTGCGACCCTCCGGGAAGGTCACAGTGCCGCGCAAGCTGCCGTCGGCGCCGAAGACGTCGTACGGAGGGCGCTCGCCGGCGGCCACGAACCTGCGCACCCACAGGGTCCCGTCCGGCGCGACATCGACTCCGCCCGGATCGAACGGAGGCTTTACCTCGGGCCACTGGAAGCTGTCCGGGTCGGGACCTCCCCGGCCACCCATGCCGCGCCGCATGGATGTCCGCAGCTCGCCGCTGTCGTTCGTCACCATCATCATGAGGCCGGTGTTCGCCATTTGATCGACCCATTCCTCCTTGTCGGCGGAGCGGATCTTCACCGGCTCCCACGTATTCGCGGGACCTCTAACGATGCTGCCGTCCGGACGCACCCACTCCACGCTGTAGTCGACGGTCCGAACCACTGCCAGGCTGCCGTCGCCCGCCACGGCCCACGCGTCCTGCGGGCTTAGCGGAACGGGCATCACCTCCGTGCGCATGTTGTTCGCGCCCCCGGAGGAGCGCTCCGTGACATCCTGTAGCTTGATCGTGGCCAGCGTGTCGGTGAGACCGCCCGCAGGATCCCAGCGGACGACTGCCGCCGAGTCGCCGATCATCCCGTCGCCCATGGGCCGGAAGAACAGGTTCCCGGCCCCGTCGACGCCTCCCGGAAGCACCAGCAGGAGGCGCCCGTCGTCGTCCTGGGCGATGGGGATGGTTCGGGCGAAGGCTCCGTCGGGAGCGACTATCGTAAGGCGGCCGTTGCCGAGATCCGTCATCAGGGTCGTGTCGCCGGCCATGGCGAACAGCGCGTCGGGTTGCTTGTACTCCTGGGGTCCCTGACCGTTGCGGCCCAGCTTTATCCCTGACTTGAGGTCGGCAGTGAGCTCGTACAGGCTCTCATCCAGCGCGTCCGCGACCATGACGCGTCCGTCCGACAGCTCGCGGAGGCCTGTGATCATGCTGAACGGCTCCTCGTACCGGGCCGTGGCCTCCCCCACGTCGGTCGGCTCTTCCTGCCCGACAGCCGGCGAGGCGGCAAGCGCCAGTACCGCCGTGAAGGTCAGACTGAATTGCGCCCGGCGGGCAGCGCCTGAGGTTGCGTTGACCATGTCCCGTTATCTCCCTTCAGTGGATCTCGCTGTAAGGCCGGCCCTTCGATCCGTGCCGGGTCGGCGGCCTTGCCCTTCATTCGTCAACTTCTAGACGCACGGGAACGGGCCAGAGTTGCCCGCCCGTCACCGGCAGTTGTCGCAGCTTCCGCACCGAGGCGCCGGCTCTCCGAAGTAGCGCGCGATCGATGCGCGTCTGCAACCTCGTGTGTCGAGATACGCGCGCATCGCCTGTGCTCGCCTGCGTCCACGCCTGCGCCCCCGGGCCAGCCGGCGGGCCAGGTTCGGGCCCGGTGCCGATATCCTGGCGATCCGCCCGGCGCCGACGCTGCCGATGTCACTCGAGGGCCAAGCTCCCCTGCGCGACCGCCACACGCAACCCGCATCGCGGAGCACGCGCAGGGCAGCTTCCACGCTCTCCGGATCGTGGCGCCGGCAGAGCCGCTGGCGCACCCTCGCCTCGCCGGTCGCGCGGTCCCCGGGCAGCTCATTCCAGACGGCCCGCACGATTCGGAAGGGCGGCCACTGTCCGAGCAGGAGCCGCCGATGCAGGCTCGCGTCCCCGGGAAGCCCGAGCAGCAGACACGTGGCTTCTTCACCGTTACGCCCCGCTCGGCCAGCCTCCTGGACGTAGGCCTCGACCGAGGGAGGAGCGCCCAGGTGGCAGACCAGCCGGATGTGGGGATGGTCGATCCCCATCCCGAAGGCGCTGGTGGCGCAGATCACCCGGAAGCGACCGTTCAGGAAGCGCTCCTGAACTCGCCGGCGGGCGGCATCAGGCATCCCCGCATGGTAGGGGGCGGCCGCGAGTCCCAGCCTCCGGAGGGCCTCGGCTGTCCGAACTGCCCGAGCGCGCGTCAGGGAGTAGATGACTACGGCCGCTTCCCTCCGCTGTGCGAGGGTCCTACGAGCCATGACCCCGGCCCGTCGCAACGCGGCGCCGAAGTCACTGGCCGGCGCGGCCACCCAGCGGAGCTCGGGCCGATCGACGGACGCCACGAAGCGGCGCGGGCACCTGAGTCCCAACGAACGCTCGATGTCTGTGCGCGTCTGGGGAGTGGCCGTTGCGGTGAAGGCCGCCAGCGGAGGGCATCCGACGAGCTCGGCAAAGGCGCGAATCCGCCGGTAAGCAGGCCGGAAGTCGTGGCCCCACTCACTGATGCAGTGCGCCTCGTCCACGACCAGGCGCGAGATTCCGGCGAGCTGCGCCAGATGGCGGAAGCGGGCGAGTTCCAGCCGCTCGGGCGAAACGTAGAGCAGGCGAAGGTCGCCTCGGGCCATGCGACCGGCGATCTCTCTTCTGGCGGACGCGCCCGTGGCCGAGGTGAGGGCCGCGGCCGACACCGTACGGCGGCGCAGGCCCTCGACCTGGTCCCGCATGAGGCTGACGAGCGGCGACACCACGACGGTCAGTCCGGGGAGCACGAGGGCCGGCACCTGGAAGCAGGCAGACTTCCCCGCGCCCGTCGGCAGCACGGCCAGCAGATCGGAGCCCTGCAGCATCGCCTCGACAACCGGCCGCTGCTCCTGCCGGAACCGCGGGTGGCCGAATCTGAACTGCAGCATCTCCTCGGCGGCGGCCAGCGCGGCCACTGCGCCGCGTTTCTCGAAGCTCACATCCCCGAAGATGCGAAGGGCGATTACGTGACCCTCAAAACGCCGCCCTGGATGACCGGCCGTTGAGGGGTCCCCCGCACGGTCTGAGGGCGTTCCGGGGCAGTGTCGGGTGGCGGAGGAGGAATGGGAGGCTCGTCGCGGCGGGAGGTGGCACTCAACCTGGGGACGGCAGCCCTTGTCGCGGTCGCGCTCGGGGCACTGATTCACGATCGGCTCATCCCGCTGTGGCAGGAGCGGCGGCGCATCGATCCGGGCGAGACCATTCCCTCCAGCCTGGCGTTCGAGCTGCTGACCGACACCGATACCATTACGATCGAGCGTGGGCGCCCGGCGCTGCTGCTCGTCTTCCGGTCGACCTGCCAGGCCTGCGATAAAGCTGTTCCGGTCTGGAGCGAGCTCGCCACCGCGATCCCCGGAGCCGCTCTGGCGGTGGCCCTCGAGGGCCGCGAGCCGGCGCTTGAATACGCGTCCGATCGCCTACCCGCGGCGACCCCTGTCAGGCCTCTCGAGGAACAGGCCTTCGTGGACCGTTTCCGCATCAGGGTCGTCCCGACGACGCTCGTCATTGACGCCGGGGGGCGGCTGCGCATACGGCGTGAGGGACCGCTCGAGGAGACCGATGCGAGGCTGATCGCATCAGCGATGGACGACGTATTATATATCGACACTACATCAGATGAAAGCCTGTAAGTAGCATTTCATAAAACCGTTTATGAAAGGAGGTACGGATGCGACGGAAGTTTCTGGTGGCCGCCGCGGTGCTCACTCTTTCCGCCACTACGGGCGTCGTGCCCCGCCCGGCTCGGGCGGCCCAGTTGGCGACCGGCGGGAGGGTCGAGTGCACCGACTACTGCGCCGAGAGGGCGGCGGCGCACTGCGATCGGATCGATTCGTGGAAGTGCGCTTGGTACATCATCGGCTGCCTGGCCGGCTGCAACATCGCGCAGCTCTGAACTGGGGCGGGCCGTAAACCGGCGGCACGGAAAGGAGGCTTGGATGAGGAGAGTGGTTCTCTGCCTTGCGGCACTGGTGGTCATGTCCGGCGCGGCCACGGCGCCGGCGCCGGCGGCCGCGGCGAAGCTGGCAGGCTTCTGTGGCCTGTACTGTGATGCGATCTACCTGGGTTGCAGGAAGACCATCGGCTGGTTCGACCTCGAGGCCTGCCAGGAGTGGCACGATGGCTGCCTCGACGGTTGCAGGGTGAACCAGCCGAAATGACGTTGCGGCCGGGTCGGGCTCAGAGTGCTATTACGACCCGGCCGCCTCTTGCCCCCGCGCTCCCTTCCGCACCAAGCGGAGGGCCAGCGCCGCGACGAGGATCCCCACTCCCAGCCCGCTCACGAACTCGCTGCCGAAGAAGACGCCGGCGTACCAGATGATAGCGCCCGCCGCGCCGTACCAGAGCTGGAGGCGTAGCCAGCCGGCTGCCCTGTCGCTCAGCGAACCAGCGGCTGGCTTACCGGGGCCAGCTCCGTCTTCTCGCCCCACTGGATCACGGCCGCGGCCACTATTCCCGCCAGCGCATTGCCCACGAGGACGAACAGCCAAGCGAGATCTCCGATCCTCAGCCCCAGCAGGCCCACTCCCATCATGACCGGGTAGACGATCATCAGGGTGAACACGGTCGGGAGGAGGCTGAACGCAGCCCCCTTCGAAACGAAGGTCCCCCCGGGTACGACCGGGTAGAAGACGCCGAGCGCCAGCCCCCACACGCTTCCGTACATCGCCCTCAGTCCCCACTCGGCGGCCGATAGATCCACGTCGACGCCGACACCCAGGATGGCCGAGAGCGTCAGGCTGCCCACAACCTCCGTGAGGACGCCGTGGAACAGGCCGGCCAAGACGCCCGCCAGTACGCCCAGGCCGACCCGGGCGCTGAGGTCCAGCGGACCCTCGACGTCCGGTCCGTACGGGTGGCCGCCCAAGGCGATTGCGGCGCAGGCCATCATCACGACGAACAGGAGCACGGCGGCGCTGATCCCGAAGCGCCCTCCGGTCTCCATCATGCGTACGCCGATCAGGCCCGCCGCCAGCGCGACGGTCCCCAACGCCAGCCAGTACATTCTTCCCGCCCCGGTCGGCGATGGCGAGGTATCGGTCTGCATCTGTCCCCAGCCTTTCCGAGAGACCGGCTGATCTCTACTTCTTTCGATCCAGAAACCGGCGAACTCCCTCGCCGCAGTCATCGGTCATACGCGACACGACGTTGACCTGAGCTCCGGCCCTGACGGCTGCCTCGAAGCTGATCCCGTCCGTCTGGTAGAGCAAGCGCTTGGAGAGGGCCATGGACGACGCGCTGTTGGCCGCCAGGTCGCGGAGGTAGCTGTCCACGCCGGCCTCGAATTCCCCGGACGGGAAGACCCGGTTTACCAAACCGAAGTCGGCCGCGGTCTGCGCATCGATGATGGCGCCGGTGGTGACCATCTCGAACGCCCGTTTCTCGCCCACCGCCCGTCGGAGCATGGCCATCACCATGGCCGGGACGAATCCGAGCTTCACCTCGGGATAGCCGAACCGGGCGTCCGCGGAGGCGACGACCAGGTCGCAGGCGGTGGCCAGGCCGCAGCCACCGGCCAGGGCCCGGCCCTGCACGACCGCCACGATGGGCTTCTCCAGCCGCCGGAGCAGGATGAACAGGTCGCCCTGGGACTCCGCCTCGGCCAGGCTCGCCAGGGGGCCTTCTCGTATGGTCTCCTGGAGCTCATCCAGATCGGCACCCGCGCAGAAGTCCGGGCCGTCGCCGGCCAGAGCCACCACTCTGATGCGATCGTCCGCCTCCGCCAGGGCCAGCGTGTCCTTCAGCTCTTCCACCAGGGCCGCACTGAGGGCGTTCCGGCGCTCGGGCCGGCTGAGGATCACGCGGGCGATTCCCGCAGCCTCGTCGATCTCGGACCGAATAAGCTCGTTCATGCTCGGTCTCCGGTGTTCGGCCTCATCTCCGGGAGTCTCCGTCCCCGGCCGGAACGCGCCGGGTGCGTCCCTCCACCTCGCCCTCCAGGACGCGGTCACACTCCTCGACCAGCTCCTCCGAAACGTCGATCTCCATCCCGAGAAGGGCCGCGCCGAAGGTCTTGCCCTGCGCGTCCAGCATGAGCGAGACCGTGCCGCCCCCGCCGAGCGAGCCGTGCAGGAGAAAGTTGAGGGCGAATAGGTTGGGCAGCTCGAAGCGCTCCACCTCGCCGCGGCAGACGCCGGCGAAGTGCTCCTTCACCCTGGACGAAGACACCTGGCTCACCAGCACAGGATAGACCGGCTCCGTCAGCGCGATGAGGCCGATGTTGGCCGTATTCCCCTTGTCCCCCGATCGGGCGAACGCCAACCGACGCAGCTGCGTCTTCACAGGTCCACGCACTCCACCCGGATCTCTCCCTCGACGACCTCGCGGTCGATGAGAGCCGGCCAGTAAGCCATGACCTCCTGCACCCGCGGCCGTCCCCCGGCGAATCCGGTCACGGTCGGCGGACCCCCGAGGATAAGCGGAGCGATCTCCCGGGTGAAACGCTCGACCGCCGCTCGCTCGTGTGAGCGTACCCCGATCCGCAGCCCAACCTCGGGAAGGCCCGCCAGCCGGTCCGCCGTGTCCCCGACTGCCCCACAAACGCAGGCTCCCGCGCCCACATACTCGGTTCGGACCTCGTCGTATCGAAGGCCGGCCCGGTCCAACCGACCGCGAAGCACCTCGTCGGCCTTCCGGGCCTTGTCCAGGGCGTCCGGCCACCCGTAGGTCAGCGTGCCCACCGCCTTGAAGCCGTCACGGTACGCGATGGACACCTTCAGCCGATCGGGGCGGGGACCTCCGCGCACCCCATACACCATGACCCGGTCCTGGCCCAGGTCCTCGAGGCGGATCGTCGAGAAGTCGGCCACACAGTCCGGAGTGATGTAGTCGGTGGGGTCGCCCATCTCGTACACCAGCTGTTCGGTGACCGTGGCCCACGTCACCCTGCCGCCCAGGTCCGCGTGCTTGCGCACCACGAAGCTGCCGTCGGCGCTCGCCTCGATGATCGGATAGCCCGGCTCCACCAGGTCCACGTCCCGCCAGTCGAACAGCGTGTTTCCGCCGGTGGCCTGCGCCCCGCATTCGTTGATGTGGCCGGCGATGACGCCGGCGGCAATGCGGTCCCAATCGTCGTGCGCCCAACCGAGCTCGTGGACCATGGGGGCATAGGTGAGAGCCGTGTCGGTCGAGCGGCCGGTCACCACCACGTCCGCCGCGTGCCGGAGCGCCTCCAGGATCGGACCCATGCCGATGTAGGCGTTGGCGCTGTGAACGCTACCGCGCACCGCCTCGATCGGCTCCTCGGTCTCCATGTTTCGGAGCTCGTGGCCATCGGCGAGGAGCTCGTCGAGGCGGCTCATCAGGTCATCGCCACGAACCGTCGCGATCCTGAGAGGCCTCGGCGTGTCGACCTCCGCCAGGCTTTCCGCGAGGGCATCACGGCACGCGTCCGGGTTCACCCCGCCGGCGTTGCTGATGACGCGGATGTCCCTCTCGATGAGCTCGGGGGCAAGCTCGGCCACGAGTGGCACGAAGTCGCGCGCGTAGCCAGCCGATGGATCACGGGCGCGCTGCTTGCGCATGATCGACATCGTGATCTCGGCCAGGTAGTCGAGCATCAGATAGTCGATCGGCCCGTGGCGGACCTGGAGCTTGGGCGCCTCCTGCCAATCGCCCCAGAATCCCTGGCCAGAGGCGACGCGGACGGTCGTCGAGTCGCCGCTCATGGTGTCGGCGAGGGCTTGCGGGTCACGCGTCGTCGGGAAGGGTGAAGGGGCCGATGTGCGGGGCCGGGTTCTCCAAGGTCGTTCGGAGCGCCAGGTCCAGCACCTTCCGAGTCTCCTCCGGAGCGATGATGGCATCCACGAAGCCGCGGGCGGCTGCGTAGCGGGCGTCCAGCTGCCGCTCGTACTCCGCACGGGTCGCCTCGATGGCCGCGGTCGTCTCGTCGTCCAGCGGAACGCCCTCCTCCTGAGCCCGGTCGATCTTGGGGCCGGGCCATCGCGTAGTACCCCGCACCGCTGGCGTGGCCGGTCGTGAGGACGATCTTCGGAACCCGTGCCACCGACATCGATTCCACCATCATGGCACCGGCTCGAATGATCCCCGAGTGCTCGGCCTCGACGCCCACCATGAATCCGCTCACGTCCTGCACGTAGAGGAGCGGAATGTGATGGCGGTCGCACATGTCCATGAAGTAGGCCACCTTCTCGGCGCTGTCGGCATATATGATCCCGCCGAACTTGGGTCGCCCCCCCTTGGCGTCCTTGTACATCCCCCGCCTGTTAGCTATGACGCCTACCCGCCGGCCCTCGAGCCGACCCACGGCCGTGAGCATCTCGGGCGCGTAGCCTGCCTGGAACGCGTCGAACCGCCCTGCGTCCAGGAAGGTGTCCAGCACGGCCTCGATCTCGTACGGTTGCCGGTGGTCGTCCGGCATCAGCCGGTAGACGTCGTCCGCCGGACGGGCCGGGGGCACGGGGTCGTCCACCGGTGGTGGCAGGCGCGACGGGGCCAGATCGGCCACCAGATCGCGGATCCTGGCGATGCATGCCTCGTCATCGGGGACCTCGTAGTGGGCCACACCGCTGATCCTGTTGTGCGTCGCGGCTCCGCCCAGTTCCTCGGCATCGGTGTCCTGGCCGGTCGCTCCCTTCACCAGGTTCGGTCCGCCGAGACCCATGAAGCTCGTCCCGTTCACCATCACGATCACGTCGGAGAGGGCTGGCAGGTAGGCCCCACCGGCGATGCACGGTCCCATGACTGCTGAGATCTGCGGCACGTCGAGGTAGTGTCGCATGATCGAGTTGTAGTAGAAGAGCCGGCTGGCCCCGTACTTGCCCGGGAAGACGCCGCCCTGGTAGGGCAGGTTGATGCCGGCGGAGTCCACCAGATAGATGATGGGGACCCGGCAACGCATGGCGATCTCCTGGGCCCGGAGCTTCTTCGGGATGGTCTCGGGCCACCAGCTGCCGGCCTTGACCGTGGCGTCGTTGGCTACGATCACCACGGGCCTGCCGCACACTTCGCCGACTCCGGTGATGACGCCCACGGCCGGGGCCTTCCCGTCGTACTGGTCATACGCGACCAGGAGGCCGACTTCCAGGAACCCGCCGCCGGGATCGATGAGGAGCTC
This sequence comes from Gemmatimonadota bacterium, assembly GCA_039584255.1. Classification (GTDB taxonomy): domain Bacteria; phylum Gemmatimonadota; class Gemmatimonadetes; order Palauibacterales; family Palauibacteraceae; genus JBDGYE01. Next base: position 3,848 of record JBDGYE010000018.1, on the reverse strand, counting down.
GATCCGCTCGCGAGCCGTGAGCTTTCCCTGGGAGTGCTGGCGCTCGATCTTCGCCGGCCCTCCGCCCTGGCGAAGACGCTCCTCCAGCGCGCGGACCTCTTCTACCATAACCCGCATACGCTGCTCGGTGGCCGGCATCAGGCGTCCTCGCCGGCGCGGTTCTCCTCGAACCAGGTGCGGATGTAGGCCACCGCCTCGGTCGTGGGCGTGCCGGGACCGAAGAGCTGCCCGACTCCCATCTCCCGCAGCCGTTCCACGTCCTCGTCCGGGATGATTCCGCCTCCCGTGATCAGCACGTCGTCCAGGCCGGCCTCCTGGAGGAGCTGCACCACGCGGGGGAACAGGGTCATGTGGGCCCCGGAAAGGATCGAGAGCGCCACCACGTCCACGTCCTCTTGCAGGGCTGTGGCCGCGATCTTTTCCGGCGTTTGGTGGAGGCCGGTGTAGACCACCTCCATGCCTGCGTCGCGGAGCGCCGCGGCGATCACTTTCGCGCCCCGGTCGTGCCCGTCGAGTCCCGGCTTGGCAACCAGAACGCGGATCTTTCTATCGGACATCGAGGAAAGCTCCGGGGGTTGTGAGACGTCCGGTCGGCCGCCACAGCCGGCCGCGCGTCAAGTTATCGGTTCGATGCGCCGCCAGACAGGTTCAGAAGGCCACCGGCTCTTTGAACCGTCCGTACACCTTCTCCAGTGCCACCCGGATCTCGCCCAGCGTTGCATACGCCCGGACCGCGTCCAGCATGGGTGGCATCAGGTTCTCGTCGCGCTCGGCGGCGGCCTTGAGCTCGGCCAGCGCACCCTCTACCGCCTCGGTGTCTCGGTCGCGGCGCAGGTTCGCCAGCCCGTCCCGCTGAGCCTCGCCCGCAGATTCGCCGATCCTCATAATCTCGATGGGCGGCTCATCCTCCTCTTCGAAGGAGTTGACGCCCACGATCAGTCGGCTCCCCGCCTCGACTTCTTCCTGGAATCGGCACGCCGAGTTGGCGATTCGGGCCTGGAAGTAGCCTGACTCGACACCGGCCACCACCCCGCCCAACTCGTCGATCTCGGTGAAGATCTCCTCGGCCTGGCGCTCTAGCTCGTCCGTCAGGTGCTCGATGTAGTAGGAGCCCGCCAACGGATCGATCGTGTTGGCAACGCCGGTCTCGAAGGCCAGGATCTGCTGCGTCCGCAACGCGATCCGGACCGCGTGCTCGGTGGGAAGCGCCAGGGTTTCGTCCATTGCGTTGGTGTGCAGCGACTGCGTGCCGCCCAGCACCGCGGCCAGCCCCTGGTATGCCACCCGGACGATGTTGTTGTGCGGCTGCTGGGCCGTCAGGCTGACGCCCGCCGTCTGCGCGTGGGTGCGCAGGCGCCAGCTCTCGGGCTTCTTCGCCCCGTATACGTGGCGCATGTGGCGGGCCCAGATCCGCCGGCCGGCGCGGAACTTGGCAATCTCCTCGAAGAAGTCGTTGTGCACATCCCAGAAGAACGAGAGCCTCGGAGCGAAGACGTCCACGTCTAGGCCGCGGGCGATCCCTTCCTCCACGTAGGTGAAGCCGTTCTTGAGGGTATAGGCCAGCTCCTGCACAGCCGTCGCGCCCGCCTCGCGGATGTGGTAACCGGAAATCGAGATCGTGTTGAACAGCGGGACGTGCTTGCTGGACCATTCGAAGATGTCGGTGATGATCTTGAGCGCCGGCCTCGGGGGGTAGATCCAGGCGTGTTGAGCCATGTACTCTTTGAGGATGTCGTTCTGGATCGTCCCCCGGACCTTCTCGAACGGCACCCCCTGCTTCTCCGCCGCCGCCAGCAGAAAGCAGTACAGCATGATGGCCGGGCCGTTGATCGTCATGGAGACCGAGACCCGATCCAGCGGGATGCCGTCGAACAGGCTCTCCATGTCCGCCAGGCTGGAGATGGCCACGCCACACTTGCCCACCTCGCCCTCGGAGAGAGGATCGTCCGAGTCGTATCCCATGAGCGTCGGAAAGTCGAACGCCACCGAGAGGCCGGTCTGGCCTCGCCGCAGGAGGAACTTGTAACGGAGATTCGTATCCTCGGCAGTGGCGAAACCCGAGAACAGGCGCTTGGTCCACAGCCGGGTGCGGTACATGGTGTGGTAGGGACCGCGGGTGAAGGGATATTCCCCCGGGAGACCGATGTCGCGCATGTAGTCGTCGTCCGCCGTGTCGACGGGCGTGTAGAGCGACCGTACCGGCTGCCCCGAGATGGTGGTGAAGTCCGTCCCGTCCCGTTTCGGGGTATCCGCGTACCGCTCCTCCCAGCGCCGCAGTTTCTCCCCGAGCTCCGCCAGCTCCCTCCGGCGGCGCTCCAGGTCTTCCTGCAGCTCAGCTAGCAGATCCTGGTCGCTGTCGATCAAATGACTCATGGTCCCTTCCGCCTAGTGCTGACCGGGCAGCCCGGATAGGTGCCCTCGGGGACCGGCCCCGGAGTGCAAATATACGCGGCCACGGGGGCGTCGTTCCAGCCGAAACGCCGTGAGAACCGGTCACCCGCAGCAGCGAGACCGGTCAGCGGACCCGGTGAAAAGACCCGCTCGCGGGGCCTCAGCCCTCCTCCGCGGGGCGGTCTCCGCCCGCAAACAGGTCGGCGTACAGCCGGCGGCCGATCGCATAGGGCGAATCGAGATCCAGCTCCGGATCGCTTCCCTCGCCCTTCGCCCACTCCTCCCACCGGCGGTTCGCACGGCGCCGAACCGCCCGCTCGAGCACACTATGAGCGTGCTCCAGCGCGGCCTTCCGGCGGCGGACCGCCAGCTGCCCCGTCTTCTGGAGCCAGCCGAAGTGGGCCTCCAACATGCCGGCCAGCTCCGGCACCCCTTCGCCCCCCGAGGCCACGCACTCGAGAACCCTTACCTCCCAGCTCGCGGTGTCGGTTTGAGTTTCGATCTCGGCCTCGGTGTCTTCGGCCTGGGCCCCCTCCCGACCGAGCGCCGACAGGTCCACACCGTGGTGTGCCGGCACGGCCGCCATCCGGGAGCCCGTCCGGAGGGCCTGGACGACCTCAATCTCCTTCTTGAGGCGGCCCGCTCCCGGACGGTCGGCCTTGTTCACGACGAACAGGTCGGCCACCTCCATGAGGCCCGCCTTCATGGCCTGGATTCCGTCGCCCGACTCGGGAACCAGGACGACGACCGTCGTATCCGCAGACGAAGCGACCTCCAGCTCCGACTGCCCCACCCCCACGGTCTCCAGGAAGATCCGATCGAACCCAAAGGCGTCCATCAGGTCCGCGGCCTCGCGGGTGGTGGTGGCCAGGCCGCCGTGGGAGCCCCGGCTGGCCATGGAACGGATGAAGATCCCGGCCTCGGTGGCCAGGTCGTCCATGCGCACACGGTCACCCAGAAGAGCACCGCCGGTGAACGGACTGCTGGGGTCGACCGCGACGACGCCTATCCGCTCCCCTTTGTCGCGGAAGTGCCGCGCGAGGGCCGCCGTAAGAGTGGATTTCCCCGCGCCTGGCGGTCCCGTAATGCCGATCCGGCGGGCCGTTCCCACACCGGCGTGGAGGGAGTGGAGCAGGCTCTCAAAGCTCTGCGCCTGGTTCTCGACCAGGCTAATGCAGCGGGCGAGAGCCAGCGGCTCGCCGGCCCGGAACCGGTCGACCAGCTTCTGCCGTGCCGGTGAGAGTGAGGCCTGCGCCGAGTCGTCCATGAGGGGCGAAACTGCGCTCGGCCGTGCGGCCGGGCAAGATGACGGGCCGCCCCTGAGGACGCCCCATTCCGGCCACTCTTACTTCGTCCGAATGACGATCGTGCGGACCGCGTCGGCGGCCGACACGTCGTCCCCCGTCCCCTGGGCCTGGACCCTGAGGCCTGTTCCGTCCGTATCCAAGCCACTCGTG
>JBDGYE010000092.1:0-10687 GCA_039584255.1 Gemmatimonadota bacterium | reverse complement strand
GCGCGAGGGCATCCTTTTCGACATGGCCAAAGCGGCGGGCGCCGTGATTGCCGCCAACGATTACAGGGACTACCTCCGGCAGAGCTGGATCCAGCTGCACGCTTTGACTGCCGACGCCGGGACGTTCGACGACTGGTGGCGGGCGGCACTTCAGAGCGGCGGAGTCCGCCTGCCGGATGCGGTGCAACCGGATCCGGCGCCTCCAATCACCGCCGCGGCGGCCAACTATCGCTTCGCGGCCGTCGAGCCCGCGGGGGACATGGCGCTGGTGACCTATCCCACCGTGCAGTTCCTCGATGGACGGGGCGCCAACAGGTCCTGGATGCAGGAGTTCCCGGACCCGGTGACGAAGGCGGTCTGGAACTCGTGGGTGGAGATCCATCCGGAGACGGCGGAGCCGCTGGGACTCGCCAACGGCGACCTCGTGGAGGTCAGGACGGAAGCCGGCGTGATTACGGCGCCTGCTTACGTGTACCGGGGAATCCGCCCGGACACGGTTGCCGTGCCCCTCGGCCAGGGACACACGGAGTATGGCAGGACGGCGAAGGGCCGCGGCGTGAACGCTCTGGATGTTCTGGCCGGGAGCGCGGAGTCGCGCAGCGGCGCTCTGGCTTTCTCGGGCGGCGCGGTGACGATCTCGGCCGCGGGACGCAGGGGACGCCTGGTCATCACACAGGGCAGCGACGTCGATCTGGACCGGGGGATCGCCGAGCTGATCACGCGCGACGCGGCGCACGAGGCCGCCGCCGACAACCACATCGACCTCACCGAGCTGGTGGAGGCGGCGTTCGACTCCGACCCTCGGAGTCCGTACCGCTGGGGCATGACGATCGACCTCAACGCCTGCACCGGCTGCGGAGCCTGCGTCACCGCCTGCTACGCCGAGAACAACCTCCCGACGGTCGGCGAGGACCTGAGCGCCCAGAGCCGCCAGATGTCCTGGATGCAGATCAGGCGGTTCTTCGTGGAGTCCGAGGACGGCTTCCAGACGGTGAACTTGCCGCTGCTCTGCCAGCAGTGCGGCGACGCCCCGTGCGAGCCTGTGTGTCCGGTCTACGCGGCCTACCACACGCCGGAGGGGCTGAACGGCCAGGTCTACAACCGGTGCGTGGGCACCCGGTACTGCGCCAACAACTGCCCCTACAAGGTGAGGCGCTTCAACTGGTTCACGTACGAGTTCCCGTACCCCCTGAACCTCCAGCTGAACCCGGACGTGACGGTGCGCTCGAAGGGCGTGATGGAGAAGTGCACTTTCTGCGTCCAGCGCATCAACCGGGCCAAACTGGACGCGAAGGCCGAGGGCCGACTGGTGGCGGACGGCGAGGTGCAGACCGCCTGCATGCAGTCCTGCCCGACCCAGGCCATCGAGTTCGGCAACCTGAAGGACCCGGCCAGCCGCGTCTCGCGCATCGCCAAGGGTGCGCGCGCCTACCACGTGCTCGGCGAGCTCAACACTCGGCCGGCGGTGACGTACCTCAAGGGCGTCACCCATGCGCCGCTGGCGGAGGCCGGTCACGGCCACGGCGGAGGAGACTCCGGTGAGGGGGAGCACGGCTGATGGCGACGGCCGAGATCGAGGTCCCCAGGGAGGCTCCGCCGACGCTCGCCGAAGCGAACGAGGACATCAGCAGGCCGATATCGACGCCGGAGTGGCGATACTGGCTGGTCCTGGGAACGTGCGCTGCCCTCATCGCCGCCGCGGCGATCGCGTGGACGATCCAGATCCGAGACGGAATGGGCATGGCCGGGATCAACAACCCGGTCAACTGGGGCGTGTACATCGTCACCTTCGTCTTCTGGGTGGGCATCGCTCACAGCGGCACCCTGATCTCGGCGGTTCTCTACCTGGTGCGGTCGGGATGGCGGACCACGATTAACCGGGCCGCGGAGGCGATGACGATCTTCGCGGTGATGACCGCCGGACTGTTCCCGCTCATCCACCTGGGAAGGGTCTGGTACTTCTACTACCTGGTCCCGTATCCCTCCACGCGGCTGATCTGGCCCAACTTCCGGTCGCCCCTGGTGTGGGACATGTTCGCGATCGGCACCTACTTCACGATCAGCCTCGTGTTCTGGTACCTGGGCTTGATCCCGGACCTGGCCTCGCTGCGCGAGAAGTACACCGGCGTGAAGAAGAAGCTGTACGGGATCTTCGCGCTGGGCTGGCAGGGGACGGTGAAGGACTGGAGCCACTACCGGCGGCTCTATCTCTACCTGGCAGGGATCGCGACCCCGCTGGTGCTGTCGGTGCACAGCGTGGTGTCGTGGGACTTCGCGATGGGAATCGTCCCGGGATGGCACTCCACCATCTTCGCCCCGTACTTCGTGGCGGGCGCCATCTTTTCCGGCATCGCGATGGTGATCACCATCATGATTCCGCTGCGGTGGGCGTTCGGCCTCGAGAAATACCTCACGAAGTACCACTTCGACAACATGTCGAAGCTCCTCCTGTTCACCTCGCTCATCGTCGGCTACGCCTACGCCATGGAGTACTTCCTGGCCTGGTGGTCCGCCGACCCGATCGAGCAGGAGAGCTTCCGCTGGCGGGCCACCGGCTACTACGCGGGCCCGTTCTGGGTCATGCTGTTCTGTAACGTCGTGGTCCCGATGAGCCTGTGGTTCAAGAAGACCCGCAACAGCCTGGCGGCGCTGTTCATCGTCTCCGTCTTCGTGAACGTCGGCATGTGGTACGAGCGCTTCGTGATCATCGTCACCTCGCTGGCGCACGAGTACGAGCCGGGCGGCTGGCACATCTACACGCCGTCGCTCACCGAGATGACGATCATGGTGGGCAGCTTCGCGTGGTTCTTCTTCTGGTTCCTCCTCTTCTCCAAGACGCTGCCGACGATCAGCATCGCGGAGGTGAAGGAGCACCTGGCACACGAGCACGAGCACTGAGCATGAGCGGCTTCCTGGCCCAGTACGACAGCCTGGGCACGGCGCGGAAGGCGATCGAGACGCTTCGGGAGGCGGGGCACGAGGACCTCGAGGTCTTTTCGCCGGTCATGTCAGCGGAACTCGAGGAAGCCCTGGGCATCCACTCCAGCCCGGTGCGCCGGTGGGCTCTTATCGGAGCGATCACCGGGTTCGCCACGGCCGTCGCCCTCACCGGGCTCACGTCGCTCGCGTACCCACTGGTCACGCAGGGCAAGCCGATCCTCTCCTGGCCTGCCTACTTCATCATCATTTTCGAGATGACGATCCTGTTCACCGGGCTGTTCGGCTTCGCCGGCGTGCTGCACCACACGCGGCGACCCGGACGGATCTCGCCGCAGTATCGCGAGAGCTTCTCGGTGGATCGGTACGGCGTCTTCGTGCCGTCAGGCGCGGCGACGGAGTCGGACCGGCAAGCGCTCGAGTCGATGCTCCGCGAGTCGGGAGCGGTCGCCGTCGAGGTGGCCGAATGAGGAGCCTCCGCCGGGTTCCGGCCCTTGTCGTCGCGGTAACGTCGGCCACGGTCCTGTCGGGCTGCGACGACCAGGTGAAGTACGTCTCGTGGTTCGAGACCATGACGAGGCAGCCGTCGGTGGAGACCTACGAGGCGGAGCCATCGCTCCCGGTCGAGGGCACGGTGCCCGTGGGGGCCGAGCGCCACTACGACCTCCTGGCGGCAGACACCATGCTGGCCAACCCGCTTCAGGCCACGGCCGAGGTACTGGAGCGGGGCGAGGTGCTCTACGCCAGGTTCTGCACGACGTGTCATGGCGAGACCGGCGCCGGGGATGGCCCGGTGGTCGGACCGAACCGGCTTCCGCCATTGCCGACGCTGAATCTCCTCTCCGACCGGGCGAAGAACGACCTCTCGGACGGTTATGTGTGGGGCATGATCGCCAACGGCAGGGGCGTCATGCCTTCGTACCGGCGGGTGCCGACGCAGGATCGCTGGTACCTGGTCACCTACGTCAGGAGCCTGCAGGCCGCCGGTCAGGGCGGGCAGGCACAGTAGACCCGAGGCAGGGATACGTGAGCTCGAACGCCTCGCAGGCCGACCGTGATCTGGCGCTGAACACCGTCTCCGGGCGGATCAGCGGCCTGGCCGCCGTGTTGTGGCTGGGAGCGATCGCCATCGGCGGTGTCGCCTTTTACCTGGCGCTCGGACGCGCCCCGCAGCGCGCGTGGCAGTCGGTGTGGATCAACTTCCTGTTCTGGACCGCCCTCGCGCAGGCCGGCGTCGTGTACGGCGCGATCCTGGTGGCCGCCAAAGGACACTGGGGCAAGCCGTTCCGCAGGGTGGCCGAGGCCACCGGAGCGTTCCTTCCCGTATCGCTGCTGGTGTTCGCGGCCATGTATTACGGGGCCGGCTACATCTTCCCATGGATGGAGCCGATCGAGGGTCATATCAACCGCGAATGGCTGACCCACGACGGGGTCTTCCTGCGAAACGGCCTCCTACTGCTGGTCCTGTACGGGCTCAGCTTCGCCTTCCTCAGGGTGTCGCTGCGGCCCGACGCGCCGCTGGCGGCGGAGCGCCAGGGCGGCTGGAGGCGACGGGTGCTGGAGCGACTGGGCAGGAACTGGCGCGGCGACGAGGCGGAGGCGGCCCACTCCCGTCGCATCATGAGCTGGCTGGCTCCGGTGGTGATCCTGGCCTGGGTGCTGGTCTTCAGCTTCCTGTCGTTCGACTTCTCCATGTCGCTGATGCCCGGCTTCATCAGCGTCGTCTGGGGACCGCTGTTCTTCTTCTCCGGGTGGCTGTGCCTGCTCTGCCTGGTGGCGATTCTGGCTCACCGCTACAAGGAGCGGTACCACCTGGCCGACGTGTGGGGGAAATGGGAGTTCCACGACCTGGGCAAGCTCATGTTCGCCTTCGTCATCTTCTGGAGCTACCTGTGGTTCTCCCAGTACCTGCCCATCTGGTACGGCAACTTGGGCAGGGAGACGATCTTCTTCGAGCAGAGGACGTCGGGCGGGTTCACCCCGCTGCTGTGGGCCCAGATGGCGCTGATCTTCATGATCCCGTTCTCGCTGTTGCTGTGGCGGCGGCCCAAGATGGTGTCGCGCTATCTCTCGTTCGTGGGTCTGATCGTCCTGGCCGGGTTCTGGCTCGAGAAGTACATGGCCGTGGTGCCATCGACGTGGCACGGCGAGGGAATCCCGCTGGGCTGGGTCGAGGCGGCGGTGACGGTGGGCTTCCTGGGACTGTTCGGTCTCAGCTACTCGCTCTACGCGAGCCTGGCGCCGAAGATCCCCATCCGCGAGGCCCTGATCGAGGGCGCGCGGACGAAGGGACCTTAGCGCCCCACGAAGCTCTCTTCCGCCAGACGGCCGAGCCGGGCCTGTGGAATCTCCGAAACGAGCGCGTGCTCGAAGGCGCCGTCGTGCCACAGGACCACCTGGACCCCGTTCCGCGACCGCAGCTCGATTCCCGAGGAGACGGCCCTGTCCTCCGGCTGCTCCGGGATCCGGTAATGTGCCAGGCGGGCACCTCCGTAATCGTACTCCACCATCGATCCCTTCTCGCCCTCCAGCAGGCAGACCGTGGCTCGGCTCAGCTTCGCCTCGGTCAGAGAGACTGGCTGGATCCGGAGCCCCAGCTCCCGCTCATAGAACAGCGTCACGGCCTCCGGATCGAGTCCGGGCTGGACCACCTGGGCGACGGCCGTTCGACGGTAGTCCTTGGCGAACTTTTCGGGCCCTGTCAGGTCGCGGAAGTGCTGTGAAAGCGTGAGGCCGCCGGCCAGAAGGGTCACGGCCGCCGCCGCTGCCAGCACCTCGGACCTCCAGGCGCGCCAGCGTCGGGAAGAGGTCGAGGGCGAGGCATCGCGAAGCTCGCGCCTGACCCGGCCCTGGAGCGCTTCCGGAGCGGTTTCCATCGCCCCGCTGCCAAGCAGGCTCAGCCGTCTCCCCAGCCGGGCGTCGCGGCCGAAGAACTCCCGGCACCCGGCGCAGGCGGCCAGATGCGTCCTGGCCAGCTCCTCCTGTGGATGTAGGCTCCGCGGGCGATCCTGCGGCCACAGGATCTCCCGGACGTCTGAACAATCGAGCTGCATCTGCCCCGGCGCTCCTCGAGCCTCTGGTTGGCGGACTGCTGATCCGGCTCTACGGCCGGGTTAGTAAACGCAAGAGGAGTCGCGAGGGTTCACGGTGGGGTATGAGGAGCCCCGGTGAGCGTGTTCAGAGCTGGAAGATGTGCGACACGCCGGCCCTTACCGACCATTCCGTAGCGGCTCCGTAGCCGACCGAGACGGCCGCGTCGATCAGAAAGCCGCCCGCCCGGTAATCGGCCCCGAGCGCCACCTCCCCGCGATCCTCGGTGCCCTCAGGGACTCGGGTACGTGTGTTGGCGCGCCCGCTGACTCCGAGCGCCAGGCGGAGGCGCCAGGCCTCCGGCCGGTACAGCAGCTCGGCCGCGTAGGCGAACTGGTCGTTCTGCTCGAAATCCTCCGCGGGAGCCTCGAGGATCACCACGCCCAGGTCGGCGTCGAGGCGCCACTGGGAAGCGCCGAAGCCCGCCAGGAGTCCCAGCCTGATGTCGGTGCTGTTGGTGCCGATCCCCTTTTGCTCGTCCGATGAGGGAAGTTTGACGTCGAGGTCGAGTCCGGCCGAGAAACCGCGCCGGGTCCCCGCGAGGGCGAAGCGGGTCGCAACGTGAAAATCGCCGAAATCGGACGTGGTGCCCGAATCGGCTCCTGGATCGAGGTCGACCAGCGGAGGACCGGCGGAGCGGATGTACAAGACCTGGTACGAGCCCCAGACCTCGACGACAGCCCGGTCGGCGAACCCGTACGCGATGCTCACTACGGCCGGTGAGAGCAGGTTCCCCTCGAGCCCGGACAGTGGGTTCTCGTAGCCCGAGCTGTATTCCGCCCCGTAGCCCACCAGGAGATCGCCGCTCTGGACCGCCGTGACCTGACGAACGGCCGGCATCCGGCGCAGCGGCTCGCCGGGGGACTGTGCCGCTGCGGCTTGCGGCAGGGCCGCCGCCGCTACGAGAGGAAGCGCGACTCCTGCGAATCGGCGCGGGATCAAGGCACGGCCAGGGCATCAGCCACGATCCGCTCCTGCTCCCGTGCGTGGGCCGCGGCGTAGCCCTCGGCCGGGCTCGCTCTCTCGGGCCGACCCGCATAACGCAGCGGACGGTCGCCGCACAGCCCCCTCAGGGGCTGGGAGAGCGCTCGCCACGCACCCATGTTGGCGGGTTCCTCCTGTGCCCACACCACTTCGTCCAGGCTTGGGTAGCGGTCCAGGAGCGTGCGAATCTCCCTCTCCGGAAACGGGTACAGGAGCTCGAGCCGGAGGACGTCCACGGAGCGGGCATCGTTCCAGGCCGGAGAGCCTACGATGTCGTAGTAGATCTTCCCGGAGCAGACCACGAGTCGGCGAATCTCGGCCGGATCCGTCTCGGGCCTGGCCCCACCCAGCACCGGGCTGAAGCCCCCACCCGACATCTCGTTTGCGGACGATCGGGCCGCCGGGTGCCGCAGCAGGCTCTTGGGAGTCATGACCACCAGCGGCCGGCGCGCAGGTCGGAGAGCCTGGAGCCTGAGCAGGTGGAAGTACTGCGCCGGGGTCGTGGGGTTGGCAACCCGGATGTTGTCCTCCGCCGCGAGATCGAGAAAACGCTCGAGGCGCGCGCTGGAGTGTTCCGGACCCTGGCCCTCGTATCCGTGGGGGAGCAGCAGCACCAGCCGGCACTCCTGACCCCACTTCGAGCGCCCGGCGACTATGAACTGGTCGGTGACCGCCTGCGCGACGTTGGCGAAGTCGCCGAACTGCGCCTCCCACAGCACCAGGCTCTCGGTGGCAACGGTGCTGTACCCATACTCGAATCCGAGGACGGCCGCCTCGGACAGAGGGCTGTTCCAGATCTGGAACTGGGCCTGGTCGGCGGCGACGTGCTTGAGCGGCGTCCACGGTCTTCCGCTCTCCGCATCGTGCAGCACCAGGTGGCGCTGGCTGAACGTGCCACGCTCCGAGTCCTCACCGCTCAGCCGCACCGGGACCCCCTCCGTCAGCAGGCTGGCGAACGCCAGGGTCTCGGCGTGCGCCCAGTCGATGTCCTCGGGAAAGGAGAGCTTCCGCCGGCCGAGCTGCCGCTCGAGCTTCGAGTTGGGCCGGAAGTCCGTCGGCCAGCCGTGGATCGCCTCGTTGAGCGCGGTCACCGTCTCGTTCGCGATCGCGGTATCCGTCCGGCTTCCCTCGGCCTCGGCAGTGAGACCGCCATCGTCGTAGCCACGCGGCCGGTCCCGTTCGATCTCCATTCCGATCCCGATCGTGGCCGCCGTCGTGGGAAGGGAGTACTCCGGGGCGTCCGCATCGGGCGTGCCCTCGGTGACCCTTTTGCGGGCCTCGGCCAGGCGGCCGGCGATTTCGTCGTTCATGGCCTCGGCTTCGGCGCGGTCCAGGACCTCGCCGGCCACCAGCCGGTCGGCCCAGATCTGCCTGACGCTCTTGTGCTGCCGGATCTTCGCGTACATCACCGGCTGCGTGTACGAGGGTTCGTCGCCTTCATTGTGCCCATAGCGCCTGTAGCCCACCAGGTCGATCACAACGTCCTCGGCGAACTCGTTGTGGTAGTCAATGGCCAGCTGCACAGCCGACAGGCAGGCTTCCGGGTCATCGGCGTTTACGTGAACGATCGGGAGCCGGAAGGCGAGTGCCAGGTCGCTGGCGTAGCGGGTGGATCGCGTGTCTTCAGGGTCGGTGGTGAAGCCCAGCTGATTGTTGGCCACCAGGTGGATGGTTCCGCCGTTCTCGTAGCCCGGAAGCCGCCCGAGGTTCAGGGTCTCCGCCACAATCCCCTGCCCCATGAAGGCCGCGTCGCCGTGCACGATGATCGGGAGAACCGTGGTTCCGTGTGCGTCGAGCGCGCTCTCGTCACCCAGATCGATGGGAATCCCGCTTTCCCGGGCGAGCTTCTCGCGGGCGGCGCGGGCCATTCCCTGGACGATCGGATTGACGTGCTCCAGGTGACTCGGGTTGGGCGCGAGCGAGATCTCCAGCTCCCCGACCGGCGAGCGCACGAGCTCGGTGGCCCCCACGTGGTACTTGACGTCGCCGGATCCGAGCTCGGCCACGCTGCTCTGCATGCCGCGGGCCTGCTCGCCCTCGAACTCGGCCAGGATCGTCTCGTAGGGAAAACCGATGATGTGGGCCAGAACGTTGAGCCGGCCGCGGTGCGCCATGCCGATGAGGAACTTTCGCGTCCCGCCCAACGCCGAGCGCCGGATTATGCGCCGGATCATCGGCACCAGCATCTCGAGGCCCTCGACGGAGAAGCGCTTCTGGCCCAGGTAAGCCCTCTGCAGGAAGCTCTCGAGCCCCTCGACCTCGGTGAGGATCCTCAGCAGGTGCGTCTTCCCGTGCGCGTCCAGCGGGTCCAGGTGACGCCCCGACTCGATGTATTCGCACAGCCAGTTCCAGTGAGTCGGATCCTCCATGTGATCCAGCTCGTATCCCATACGGCCGCAGTAGATGTCCCGCAGCCCGCGGATGGCGTCGAGCGCCGTCGCCCCGAGTCCCTCCAGTCCTATGGCCCGGGTCGGAACGGTCGCCAGCTCGTCCACCGACACTCCATGAAACTCGGGATGCAGCGACGGGTGTCCCGGCGCCGGGGCGCCAAGCGGGTCCAGCTCGACAGCCAGGTGCCCCTGGGTTCGAAAGGCCTCGACCAGCCCGCCGGCGGCCGCCGCGACACGCAGTTGCTCCGTCCCGACGCCTTCGGCAACGTGTCCCGGCTCAAGGGCTCCGATGACCGCCGTCATGTCCCCCAGTGCGGGCGGCATGTGCCCCGCATCCCTGAGGCTTCTTTCGTAGAGTCGCTCGGCGTACCCCGCGTTATAGCCGTCGGCGCGCGGTATGCCGCTATCGTCGGTACTGCTCAAGTCTCCTCCTCATCCGTTTCATCCGTCGGCCGCAGGCTCGTGCCCGCCCAGCCGGCCGATGATCGGATCCGCCCACCCTTCCTCCAAGGTCACCCCGAGGCCGTCCGCCAAGCGGTTCACAAAGTTGAAGTAGGCCACGACCTCACACACGTGAAGGATGGCTTCGTCGCCGAGGCCCGCGGCCCGCAGCGGTGCGACGTCGTCCTCGCGCATTGACGAAGGGTCCAGGGTAAGGCGCTCCGCGTAATCCAGTATCGCCTTCCACCGGTCGTCGATCTCCGCCCGTCTCCAGTCGGAGGCCACTCGCTCTACCAGGTCCGCATCCCTTGTGACTCTACGGAGCGCCGCCCCGTGATGCTGCACTCAGTAGAAGCAGTCGTTGGCGGCCGAGACGACGACCGCGATCGACTCCCGCTCCGCCCGGGTGAGAGGCGATGGACCGAACATCAGGGTCCGGTACAGGTGGTGGTGCTGCTCCAGCGACGCCGGGTGTAGTGTCTGAATCTCGATTATGTGAGCCATGGGCCGGCCGCCGCTCACCCGCTCATACACCTCGGTCAGCTCGCCGTCGGCCTCTTCGGGCCCGACGACGTCGATCCAGGGACCTTCGCCGCCCGGTGAGGCGTCGGGTTTGGTAACGGTCACGTTGTCGACACTCCGTGGATGATCGGGAATCGTCTCAGCCTGCACGGCTGGGATAGTACGCTCAAGGGATCGATTTCGCCCGCCGCCCGCGGGCCTCGACCCGGACGACGCGGAGGAACAAGCCACTCCGGAACCGTGTTCCGATCACGATGACCGGGACGGACCCGACGGGACGAGCGGAAACAGGGAGCGTGTAGTGCGGGCACGAAATGGATTCG
>JBDGYE010000091.1:0-10734 GCA_039584255.1 Gemmatimonadota bacterium | reverse complement strand
ACGCGATCGACGCGGCTGGAACTCTCCACGAACTGCTTCCAGTCGTGCGCCGCGATCGCCCGGAGACTTCCGATCCCTCCGGCGACCCCGGTCAGGGCGGCCTGGGCAGAACGCGAAATCCCTGTTCCCCGGGCCTCCGGCCCACGGGTGTCTCGGCTGGCTCCCCTCCGCTGGGCTCCGCCATCGGCGCCCCAACCGGAGTCGCTCCGAATGTCGCTCCTCCGCACCGCGGCTTCTGTCGGAAGCGCCCGAACTCCGGGGGGCGGGGTCGCGACGCCGAAGACACGGAACGCGATCTTCGCCAGGATCTCCAGCAGCGCCAGCCGAAGCATCGCGGGAAGTGCCCATAGCTCGCCGATCGTGAGCGGATACATGCCCTGGTAGTGGAGGACCAGACGGGCGAGCCGCTCCAGGTCGAGCTGCAGGCGAGACTCTGCCGCTGTCTCGCGAGCGAAGTCGAGGATCCGAGGAAGACCTTCTGCGGTCTTCCCGGCGAATCGCGGGAGTCGACGGTAATGGTCCGGCGGGAGGGCCTCGCCTACCAGCCGGAGGTTCTCGCGGATCAGGTACTCGTTATCGAGCAACCACTCCGCAATTCGCGGGTGCCGAGCGCTGGAATCGGGATCTTCCTGGAGGATTGAGTAGATCTTCCCGAACTGTCGGTCGAGCGTATCGAGCAGGCGACGGACCTCTCGCCGTCTTCCTCGACCGCGATCGAGCGAGTGCCGGCCGGCCAGGTCCCCGGCGAACAGCTGGACCGAATCGTACGGCGCAGCGACCCGACTCACTCGTTCCATGGAGCCGGATCTTCTCGCGCTGAGTGCGAAGCCGGTTCCGGAACGGTGGTTGCCGGGCGTGGCAGATCCTGTAGGACTAAAAGTGGCAACTTGGCATGCATCATGAGGTGACCCGCGATCGAGCCGTACGGCCAGGGCGAATCACCCGACTCCCCGTGGGCAGTGACCACCATGAGCGAGGCGGACGCGGATCCGACGAAGTCGGTCAGAGACTGCACGACGCTCGGAGACTCGAGAACGCTGGAGCTGACGCGGAGCTCCGGCGACGCCAGCTTCTCGCTCATCGTCGTGAGATAGTGACCGGCGATCTCCCGATTGACCTCGATCAGCCTCGTGCGGTATACGCGGTTCACGAAGTCCCCGGGAGCCCGATCCGGGTACTCCGGCACCGCGACCACGTGGAGCATGTGCAGCCTCCCGCCGCCAGCCTGCGCGATCCGGGCGGCGATGGACAGGGCCCAGTCGGCCTGCCGGGAACAGTCCACGGGCACGAACACCTGCTCGTAACGCATCCGGCCGAGCGCCTCGCCGGGTAGCGGCCTACCAGGCGCCAGCATGATCGAGGTTCCGGCACGCGAGATTACCTTGCGGGCGATGCTCCCGATGTCGAAACGGTCCTCTCCCCCCCGCCCGTGGGAGCTCAGGATTATCAGGTCGGCCCCCCAGCCGGTCGCGACGCTCACGATCCCCTGCGCCACGTTTCCCTCGACGACTCTGGCCGTTACTCCCAGACCCTTCCCCCGCAGCTGGTCGGCCACCCCCTCCACATAAGTGGTGACTTCGGCCCGGTGGAGGCGCCACTCCACACCGTCCAGGTAACCGCTGCCTGCCCAGTCGCGCTCGAGGACGTGCAGCAGAAGCACCTTCGCCTCGAACGCCGTGCCGAAACAGTGGCAGTGGTCGAGGACGGATTCAGCGGTTAGGGAGCCATCGAGCGGGACCAGAATGCGCCGGAACGGATCCATGTCTGTTACCGTGTCGTGGGAGAGTGCCGGTGCTCTCCGCTATGAAGAACAATGCCGCGGTGTCTGCTATACAGCGCCGTCCGCCAGGGCCCGGCCGAGAGGCCGAAACGCTTCGGCCGGACGTCCGTCGCTTTCATCGGATCGTCCCCCGGTCGACACACACGCCCTGAAGCCAAATTAGGAGATTAGATCCGCCGGGAAAGGGGGTCGGGAGGGAACCGGAGTCGGCCTCTCCGAGGTCAGCCCAGTATCTCCTCCAGAGCCTTCGCGTCCATGTCGGCCAGTCCCAGCGACGCCATGGTGCGCTCCGCCTCGGCCCGGTAGTCGCGGCCCATGAGCCGAGACGTCAGCGTGATGACCGAATCCATGACCGGAGTGGGAACGCCGACCTGCCTTCCGAGGTCGGCCATGAAGACGAGCCCATAGCCGACGTCCTCGTTCAGGTACCTGTGATCCAGGCTTCCCTGCGCCTTGATGCCCTGAAATCCCGGCGCCTCCCGGTATCCGGCGCCGTAGGATGCTTCGGTCATGTAGCCCTGGCGGAGGCTGAGCTTCGGATCGGGAATCACCTCGATGCCGAGCTTCTCGCCGATGGCGATTCGCTCACGGTCGACGGCCTCGATGAGACGTCCCACCGAGTCGGTGACGCCCTCCTCGTAGAACAGGAAGTCGCCTCCCGTGCGCTCGATGAGGCCGGAGTTGAGGAGGGTCACCACGGGGTGAATCACCGGGTTGGCGTTCTGGAGCGTGGTCTGAAGGATGTTCCGGCCCGCCTCCAGTCCCGGGTAGACCTCCCGCAGCACTTCCAGCACGCCCCCCGTGTCACGCGCGGGCACCGCGGCCAGCAGGAAGCCACCGGTCAGCTTGAGGAAGACCCGGATCCGGCCCGGCTCGGTGAGTCGGACGGCGTACGGGAGCGTCGAAGTCTCCGCCACCACGACGCCGTCGTCCCAGATTCCGAGTCCAGCTTCCTGCTTGAAGGCGAGCGCGCCGCCGCATGAGCCGGGGCAGACGACGACCGTCTGGCCGTCGCTCAGATGAGGAGCGCACGCCGCGGCGAACGGCCGGGTGGCGAAGGCGGGTCCCACCGCGAACACGAGCTCCGCATCCTGGACCGTGTTTCGCACGTCGTGGCCCGCGTAGGCGACGGGAGCAGATCCCTCCAGGTCGCCCTCCGCCTCGACCATCCCCGTCTCGCCGATCCGGCGCACGTTGTCGGGGAATTCATCGAAGTCGAACAGGAAGACCTCGTGGCCGTGGGCCGACCAGTCGTACGCGACCGCCGTCCCGCCCGCACCCGACCCGAGTACCGCGATCTTCATGGTCCTGCGCCGTCCGTCTAGGGAAAAGCGGGCCACGAGCCTCCTCAGGGCCCGCCGGGCAACCCCTGCATGGAGAAAGTCGCCGCGGTCACGGCTGGGCGGCAAGTGGCGGGTGCCGACCGCGCCTTAGCGCCCGGGAGGGGCTGTCCCGGGCGGCGGGTCGCACGCCGAGCGCGTTTGTGATAACGTCAGCCGCGGACCAGCTTCCCGAGGCACGCCATCCCCACACCGGAGGCACACCAATGAAGATCCGATTCGTCCCGGCCGTACTGTTCGGCCTCCTGTTCGCGTGGACGAGCTCCCTTTCCGCGCAGACACCTGAGGCGGTCACCAAGATGATCGCCGACTGGGAGAAGGCGTTCAACGCCGGTGAGGCGGCCACGATAGCATCGTTCTATACGGAGGATGCGGTCCGGGTCCCACCGGGAATGCCGATGATTCACGGACACGACGAGATCATGGCCGATGTGGAGAGCTACGCCGGCATGAGCATCAAGCTCACGGCGACGGGCGGCATGCTGGGCGAGGAGATCGGAACGTCGTGGGGAGCATACGAACTCTCCGGAACGATCGAGGGTGAGGCCGTCTCACAAAAGGGAGAGTGGATGAACGCTCTCAAGAAGACCGAGGAGGGCTGGATGATCTACCGGGATACGTGGAACATCGCGGCGCCGGAGGACGAGTAAGCCGTCGAGGCCACAGCCGGCGCCGATTTCGACCGCCCCGGCCATATCCCGATGCGCGAAGGGCCGGCACCTCGCCGGCCCTCCAGGCTGAAAGGCGCTCCGCCGGAGCAGCAACGCGGCGGACGTACACTGCAGGAGGATCGCTTCAGTTCCCCAGCGGAAACGCCACGCCGCCCAGGAACTGCCAGGCGCTCATCTTCGAGTCACCCGCCTCGAGCACGTCCGTGAGGCCGAGGTCATACCGGGCGTCGATGACGAGGTCCAGCTTCCCGACGTCGATGTCCGCCCCGATACCGAGGAGAAGGTCGAAGATCACGCTCTTGGTGTCGAGCAGGCCCTGCAGGAGCGAATCGTCGCAGTCGATCGATCCGCTGATACCGCCCTCGCTGCCCCCGATGTCACAGCCTAGCTGAAAGCTCACCTGCGGACCCACGAAGAAGCGCGGGGTCAGCTTGCCGCTGGCGGGCGTGAGCCCCACGCCGACCAGCAGAGGGAGATCCAGATACTTGAGGTTCAGGGTCCCGGTGGTGCCGCCTTCGCTCTCCTTGAATCCCTTGAGCGAGTAGAGCAGCTCGGGCTGGAAGTAGACGATCGAGTTGGCGAGTGAGATCGTCAGGAACCCGCCGCCGAGGAACGCGGTGCGGCGCCCGGGCGAGTCTCCCTCGCCGCTGAGCGTCGCGATGTTGACTCCCGCCTTGACTCCCGCGGCCAGATCGACGCCGCCGTCCTGGGCCTGCAGTGTGGCCGGGGCGGCAAGCAACGCGGCCGCAATCGCGAGCATACGAACTGACTTCATCATGGTTCCCTACCCTGTTCTTGCGAGTAATCCGGGCACTCGGGCCCAGCATGAGTCCGCACGACCGTGCAGCTGGAGGCGCAATAGGCTGGCCAGATGGCGTGGAAAGCGGCCCTGAGTTCTCTTAAGTGACCTTACTTGAATTAGTTCAGAGCATCCTATCGTCGTGCGATCACACGGCGGGCGGCGGATGGACACCGGGAGCGGGTCACGACCAGGCCGCAAAACGCGGGTCTTTGACGGCTTCTTCCAGCCGGGCTACGCCAAGGCGTTGCCCGACGTGTTCAGTAGAGCCCCAGACAGGCAGGCTCTGAGTATCCCGCGTCCGGCCCCGGCCCGAGAGTCCTCCGCTAGAACCTGAGTAGGTACTGGAACTTAGCGAAGAACTGGCGTTGGGTCTGCACCAGCCCCGCGTTACCGGCGGTAGGATCCCCCGGGTCGAACTCGTTGCGCCCGTAGTCGTCGTACCCAGAAGTCGCGCCGATGAAGAACACCGAGAACGGGTTCAGCCGGTAGGTAATCAGCGGCTCGACGTCGAGGCGTCCGTCGAAGTCGTCCCATTGCACCACCAGACGCAGGAACAGCTCGCGCGTGAACTGGAAGTTGGCACGGGTCCGGAAGATGAATCCCTTGAACACCTCCTCGTTCGTCGCCTTTGTGAACAGGTCGGAGTACTGGATCGAGGGCTCCAGGACGAACCGCGTGAACAGCTTGATCGTCCCCCACACCTCGCCCGAAGTGCCCGTTCCCAGCTCCGGAGCGTCCGTGTTCCGGGCGATGCGTTCACCGTAGGAGACGAACAGGCCGAGGCGCAGGGGATCGCTGAAGTTCGAGTTCACGAACAGGTTGACGCGCTTGAGCCCGTTGAACTCGACGCCGCGGAAGAGCTCGTTCTCGATGCTGAACGCGGGCTCTAAAGTAGTCTGCCCCTTGAGCTGGCTGTTGATCCAGACCTGGGCGTAGTCGCGCTTCTTCACCCCACCGTGGTTCCACTCGCGGCGGGCGAAGAGGCCCGGTCCCCAGCGATCGATGAAGCCGCCCTCGGGCCAGAAGTTGAGGCCCTGGAACATCGAGACGCTGTGGGAGTCGTTGCGGGTCTCGAATCCGTTGTCGACCCGGAACGTCGGGCTGTACTGCCAATAGTCGAAGTCGAAGTTCCAGGTCCGGGCGTCGCGCTCGATGCTGGCGTAGGCCGCGGTCCCCCAGAACGACTCGCCGTCGTAGGCCGACGTGTAGCGGCCTCCGGCAAACGTCTCGTCGTTGATGCCCTCGGTGAGCGTCGTGTCGTTGGGCTCCGTGGTCTGCGTCCCCACGAACTGAAACTCGAACCGGTAGTTGCCGAAGAGGCGGATCTGCCCGTCGACCCCCAGCGAGGTGTTCGAGCCCCCGTGGTCCACAAACCGGCGGTCGGTGAACAGGGCGCCTACGTAGGAGTCCTCGAGAAAGGTCTGCTGGCCACGGAGAATGTTGCTGACGCTCTGCTCGGTCTGGCCGACGAAGCTCTTCTCCTCGAACGGGATGAGGATCGGACTCGTTTCATCCAGGCCGCCGATGTAGCCGAGCGTGGTGCGGTTCATCCGGCCGATCGCCTTCCCCACGACCTTAGGGTCGTTGATCGAGCGAGTGTAGACCTGGTCGATGGGCGTGTCGAAGACGTCGCTCCCCTCCTGGAAGAGCCGGCGCCGCTCGGGGAAGAACAGAGCGAAGGTCGTGTTGACGTCGATCTGCCCCGCGTCCGACTCGATCTGGCTGAAGTCCGGGTTGAGGGCCATGTCGGCCGTGATCCCGACGGGGAACGAATAGCGGATCCCAAGGCTCGGATCGCCCTTCACGCCCTCGTTGTCGAGGCCGGAGCTCGGGTCGTCCGAATCCGCGATGAAGGCCTGCTGCGAGGCGACCAGCGTGGGCAGGAGCTCCAGCGCGCCACCGGGCTTCACTCCCTGGATCCCCTCCAACGTCCCGTACTGGCACAGAAAACAGGGGTCATCCCGGCTGATGGCGGCCCAGGTGTGCTGCTCGCGGCTGGCGCGGGGGCGGGTGCGCCAGAAAGTGGCCCGCCACTCCTGCTCCGGGGCGTCCGGAAAGCGCATGCTGGCGAACGGGACCCGCATCTCCACGACGTACCCGAAGTCGGTGATCTTCCCCTCGGAGTAGTAGAGGAGGTCGAAGCTCGAGTCCTCGCCACTGGTGATCGCGAAGCGGGTGTCGCCCTGGATGCCGAGCGGGTTGGCGAACAGGTAGTAGGCCCACGTGGCGTCGCCATAGGTGTCGAGCAGGATCCCGAAGTAGTCGTCCTGCCAGATCTCGTCGCGATCGCGCAGCGACGAGCGGATCGTGCTCGGGTCATCGTAGGCGATGAAGGCGAAATAGATGCTCTTGTCGTCGTAGGTGACCCACACCTCGCTGGCGACGTCCGGCTCGGCCATCTCGTCGGGGAAGTTGGTCGAGAAGCCGGTGGCCCGGGCCGCGTTCACCCATCCCGGATCGTCCAGCTCGCCGTCGAGGTCGATCTCGCCCTCGGCGCGCGCCACGGTGAGGCGCGGCTTGATGAGGGGCGCAAAATCTCCTGTGGCTTCCGGCGGGGTGAGTGTGGCGGCGGGTATGTCGGGGGCTTGTTGCTCGGCTGTCGCGGTGTCGGCTTGCCCTATGCTCTGGGCTGGATCTCCATTCGCTTGCGCGAGGGCGGTGCCCGCGGAGGCCAACAGGCAAAGAAACGCCGTGGCCAGCCAGGCGACCGAGCCCCGCAGTATCGCTCCCGGCCTCAACCCTATTACCCCTTGCAAGGGACGTCCGCATGGCCCACCACGGGCCATGCTCAATGAATAGAATCAATTAATAGACAGTGGAAGGGGGAAAAGGGTTTACATCGACGTGGAGAACAGCGGGACGTTTCGAAGCTGGCCTACCACCCCTTCTCGCTTACAGCCAAGGTCGCGGCAGGGCTGCCGACCGTCGAGTAGGCGCCCACCCAGACGTGGTACAACCCGCTCTCGGGCTCTGGAATGTGGACGACAGAGCTGGAACCGTCGTCGCCCCCGTCGCACAGCCAGCGCCCGTCCGGGAGGTTGACCACGAGCGACAGCGGTGCCTCTCCGTGGGCGCTGATCGAGAGTGGGTACCCTCGCGCCTCGTAGTGAAGGTCGAGGTCGGGGGCGCCGCCCTTGATGTATCCCTCGCAGGCGACATAGGGGAGGACGACTTCTTCCGAACCCCCGGCAACGAGCTGCGCTTCGGCCGGGTCGGGGGTGAATCCGGCGGACAGCGCCAGCGTGCCGAAGGTCGGCGCGGCGTCCACGACGGGAGCGCCGTCCGTGCTCCGTGCCTCGGCTCCCCGGTCCGTCCATCCCAGCAATCCCTCGAGTCTTCGCGCGCTCAGCGCGAGAATGACCACCGCCGCCACCGCGCCGAATACCCACAGCCCCGCCCGCCCGGTAGGGACGCGGTGCCACAACGCGTTGATCCGGCGCCGCGGGCCCGGCGTCTCCAGTGCCTCGCGCAGATGCGGCAAAGCGGGTGGCGGCTGGTGCGCCTTTGAATCCGCGTAGTGGGCGCAGCTCGGGCACCGCCGTGCGCGAGCGCCCAGCTCATCGCCGCAGTCCGGACAGACGATCACGGTCATGCTAGCCTCACCGCTCTACCGGGGACCTTGCAGCCCATGCGTCCTCAATTATCGCCGACTGGAATCCGTGCGCGGCCGCGGCCTGAGCCGCTTGCCGCTCCACCGGGTCGTCGTCCCGCTCGTACTGGAGCACGTGCCGTACCACCGCTCCCGCATCCGCGGCGGGGTGGCTTAGCGTAGACCTGCGTCGGTAAGAGGCTCGCATGGAACTGACCCGCCGATCGACGGGGCGATTCGGCAGGAGCATCTGACTCGTGCACGATCCGTCACTGCGGGGCGAAACACCCGTTCGCCGAGCCTTCGGCATGGGGCCTGCTTCCTCGCGAGGTGGCAGGCGACCCGCTAACTTGGCAAACACGGGCTCAGATGCCGTACCCCCTCCCGACTCGGACCCGCTGTTCGTCCTGCGTATGTGGCTGATCCTTCAGCGTGATCCATATTCTGTGCCGGGAGGCATCCATGTGTTCACAGCGTCTTCCCCTGGTTCCCGTGCTCACAGTGCTCATCGCGATCACGGCATTCGGCTGCGTGGGTGAGACGCAGTCGGCCGCGGAGTGGGACGGCACCGTCCGGGACAGCGGGGGGGTCCAGCTGGTCCAGAACTTCGGCGCTCCCCTGTGGACCGACGAAACCCGCTGGACGCTCACCGAGCTCTTAAAGATCGGTACGGTCAGCGGCGATCCCGACTACCAGTTCGGCGCCATCGGGGGGTTTGCCGTGCTGTCCGACGGGCGCATGGTGGTGGCCGACCGGATGGCCCAGCACCTGAGGTTCTTCTCTCCCGAGGGAGAGCACATCCGCACCGTTGGGAAGGCGGGCTCGGGGCCGGGCGAGTTCGGACCGGGGGGCATGTCCGTTCTGAGAGCTGCTGGAGACACGCTTCTCGTTCCCGACTGGGCGAACATGCAGGTGCATCAGATCGCCTCCGATGGCGAGTGGCTCGCCAGCTGGCGCTTCGCACCCGAGGGAGGCTGGGCGGTACGTGGCTGGGACGATACTCCGACGGGCCGGGTCGTAAGCCAGATGACCCCTCTTCGGACGCCCGATTCGCAGGTCACCGATACGCTCGACTTGGTACTGGCCCGGGACGTTCGGGGCGCGGTCCTGGACACCGTCGCACGTGTTCCGTCCTCGAAGTTCTTCCGGCGCTCGGGCGATGCTCCGGAGTGGCACTTCTACGCGGGCGACCCGGACTTCGACCTGCTGCCGGAGGGCGGCATCGTTACTGGTCGGAGCGATCACTACCGCCTGAAGTGGTACGACGTGAACGGCGACCTCGCGAGAATCGTGAGCCTCGCCCGCGAGAAGCTGCCGTTCACCGACGAGGACAGAACGCTGGTGATGAACCGAATCGATCGCATACTGCGCGACGCCGATCTCCCTCCCGCCCGGGTGGCGCAGCTGAAGTCGGCCGTCCACTTCGAGGACACCTACCCCGCCTACCGCCGATTCGTCTGCGGACCCGAAGGCACGGTGTGGGTGCAGCACGTCCGGCCGATCAGCCAGCTGAGCTCCGGGGAGCAGGAGAACTTCGGTCTCGCCCCGGATCCTCCGGGCACACAGGACTGGGATGTGTTCGACCGCGAGGGACGCTATCTCGGCATCGTGACGCTGCCGCAGCGCTTCGACTTCCGTCGGGTTCTGCGCGACAAGGTCTACGGGATCTGGGAGGACGAGCTCGATGTGCAGCATCTCATGGTGCTGCAGATCGATCAGCTGGCCGGGTAAAACCGAACGCGGCGCGGGCGTACGCGGGTGAGCCGGGCGATTCGTCCGGGCTCACCCGGCACAGCGGTGTCGAATCGGCTCGACAACCAGGGGCGACTCCCACTTGATTCGTTGTTGAGATCATTAGCGTTATTCCACTATTATACTGTGTGTTACGGCCCACCGCAGTCTCCCCGCACGACGCTTGCATCCCGCCCCGGGAATGATCTGTCCCGCGCGGGCCCGAGGCGCTAGGAGCGCTTCCCGGTAGCCGTTTTCCGAGCAGCGTGGGCCGCTTCGCGAAGCCGCCCCGCCATTGATTCACGGCGGCGGCCTGTATTTACTTGGGGCGATCGCATCCAAGGCTGTCGCCGTACCAGGGAGGAATCGCATGAGACGTCTGGCTCCGTTCATCGCGGGCGTGGTGCTACTCGCGGGCTGCAGCGACACACCGACTCCCCTTTCCCCGGAGGACACAGAGACGACCGCGGCACCGGCGTTCGCCGCGAGCGCAGGCGACAGGCTCGCGGAGGGGGAGATGATCGTTCTGCTGGATCCGGCCTTCGCACCCGGTGGCCCGGTGGCCAATCGGGGGCGCGCCGCGGAAGTGGCCAGCCAGTTCGGGGTGTCGCCGCGCCACGCCTTCGGCACGGCGGTGTTCGGCTTCTCCGGCACGGTGCCGGAGGGACGGCTTCAGGCCCTGCAGCGTGACCCACGAGTTCTGCGGGTGGAGGCGGTGGAAGTCAGGCGCCTAGACCTCATTCAGGCCTCGGGCGGCGGGACCGTTCCCGAGGGACTGGACCGGATCGAGGCGGACAAGGTGCCGGTCTGGCCGCCAGCGG
>JBDGYE010000017.1:0-42487 GCA_039584255.1 Gemmatimonadota bacterium | reverse complement strand
CCGATAAGACGATCAAAGGAAAGATCTCGCGCGCCGATGTGGCCGACTTCATGTTAAAGCAGTTAACGGATCGAACGTACCTCCATGAGACGCCGGGCCTCTCGTATTGAATATGACGAAGTTGGCTTCCGCGCTGGCTCTCCCGGTAACAACTAGGTCACAAATCTGACTGCCTCGGAGGGTTACTTGCGGCCTTCTGGCGAACAGGAACCCGCATAACGTCCGCCCAAGGCTCTCTAGACGGCCGTTTGACAGGATCTTAGAATCCCTTGGGGCGTACGCCCCGTCTGGGTTCGAATCCCAGCCCCGGCATAAGGACTTGCAGCGTGTGCCACCTGCAGCTCCCTCAAGGCGAGTGAAGCGCACCGTTTCTCCGCCATGACGCTGGCGCTCATTCGGTCGCCGTCAGCCGTAGGTGCTGGGTGCTCAGACCTGGGCCGATGTTCCTGGTGATGTAAGAGTTATTGGGGGCACGCGCCGGGACCGGAGCCGCGGCGGACCCGGCGCCGAATTCAATGCATGCACACCGCTCCGCCCAGCATTGGCTTGTCCGNNNTCACCGTGGCGATCGTCTCTCCTCATCTTCCTCGTGGCCTTCGGGGTTCGTCTCTTTCTGCTGACCAAGGTCCCGCACGAGTACGTGATCCCCCACACACGCTGGGAGATGGAGGCCGTCGCCGTATCGCTGGCGCAGACCGGCCAGTTCGCTGACCCCTACGCCCTCCCCACGGGTCCGACCGCGCACCTGCCACCGGTTCTTCCGGGGATACTCGGCCTGATCTTCCGGGTGTTTGGGCTCACGCTCGTGGCGGGCTATGTGGCCTGGCTGCTCAGAATCGCGATCTGCTCCACCATGTACGCGATGATGCCCTGGCTTGCCGGCAGGCTCGGGATTGGGAGGCCGGCGGGGCTGCTTGGCGGCCTGGCAGGTGCCTTCATGGCCCGGTGGCCTGGACACGGCGAGGCACTGTCAGCCATCGCTCTCGCGCTGCTGATGGTGGCTTTCCTGAGGCGATGGACATCGGCTGGCAGCTCCGTGGCCGGGTCACTTCTACTAGGGCTCGCCATCGGAGTCGCCTTTCACGTCCAGCCCGTTCTGCTCCCGGTGATTCTGGGGTGCGTGGCCTTTGAGGTCTGGTGGAGCAAGGACCGGCGCAAGTGGAAACTGACCTCCGTGATGGTCGTCGGCGCGGTGCTGGCCTGCCTGCCGTGGGGGCTGAGGAATTACAGGACGTTCGACGCGGTCTTCTTCATCCGCAGCAACCTCGGCCTGGAGTTACGCATGGGGAATCACGAGGGTGCAGCCGCCGCCATGGACCTGATGGATATGAGAGACGAGCCGCGACATCCGCGGACTCACGTGGAGGAGGCGCGGCTGGTTCTGGAGCGGGGCGAGGTGGGCTACATGCGGCAGGCGGGGAGGGAGGCCCTTGGCTGGATCCGCAGGCACCCGGCCGATTTCCTGCAGCTGACCGGCGAGCGCGTCGTCCACTTCTGGTTCGGACCGCTGCACCGGCCCCTGGGAGCCCTGGCGGTCACGGGTCTCACGATCCTGGCGCTGCTCGGAGCGTGGCTCACCTTACCGGCGCTGACGCTTCCTCAGCGCTCCGCGCTGCTGATCCCTGTCGGGACGTTCCCGCTCATCTACTATGTGCTCCCCTACATGTTCAGGTACAGGGAACCTGTCAACTGGATCCTCCTCATGTTCGCGGGCGCGGCGGTCGTGTACTGGATCGGTGGGCGAAGCGCCGGCGCCGGGCGTGCGAAGGCCGGGCGATCCGGGCTCCCCACCGCCCCCTTGACCTAGCCTTCCGGATCCTCCTGCCTTAGAAGCGCACCGGTCACGATGTCGAAGATGCTGATGGAGATCACGTCCCCGGCTGACCCGTACTCCCTCACCACGACCTCCTTCTTGTCCTCGCCAGGCCGGTAGACCAGCCAGCCTCCGGCCGGCACCTGCCTGGATACCGTACCGCAATCTCCGGCCTTGTACTTCTTCTTCTGCTGACCAGGGGGCTCACCCGGGATCCACACCTTGCACTGCCCCGGCGGCGGCAGGTGGCCCGGAGGTATCCCGAACTTCGCCGCGGTACTCGCGTTCTCGGATGCATTCTCGTTCTTCCGAGCCGGCTCACCGGCAGCGTCCCCACCCGTCCCCGGGATCACCGTAGCATCCGGGTCCGGGCCCGTTTCCACCTCGGGATTGCCGCTCGAGCAGGCGGCGGTCAGAGCTCCGGCCACCAGCAGGCCAAGCCATCGCACTCGCATCGGATTCTCCTTCTGTTGTGCATGTCGTCCGGGGCCAGCGGCGATGCCGTTCGCCGAGCGCCGGGACCGCTCCGAGGAACTCACGCTCTAGTTCCGTGCCAGGAGGTAACTTGTTGTGTGAACAGATGTTTCATGATTCCAGAGAGTGCCGCGGCATGGCAGAATTGCCAACTGTGGCACGAAATGCAGGTGTAGGAGAGATACGGCCTGCCAGAATCGAGCACCGGACGCACGCCACAGCACCCTCGATTCTTCTGGTACCTGCCGCGGGCCGCCCGTATATTGATCGCCGATTCGCGACGCTGATCTCGCTGATTTCCCCTCTGGATCTGATCGCGGGTCTTCGATCATCCATCCCGTGAGCGCTTCGCCGCGCGCCGCGCGACGCCGGATCGGGGTCGTTTCATCTGCCTGCTCAGGGGGTAGCATGCAATCTCGACTCGATCATCGAGGTCTGTACCGCCTGCCGTGGAGTCTGCCGGACAACTCGATCTCCTGGCTGGAGCCGACGGCTGCCTGCAACCTCGCCTGCCACGGCTGCTACCGGGCCAACGAGCCGAAGTCTCACAAGTCGCTGGAGCAGATCGACGCTGACCTCGAGGTCTTCACACGTCTGCGGACCGCGGACGGCATCTCCGTCGCGGGGGGCGATCCGCTCTGCCACCCGGAGATCGTGGACATCGTCGGCATGATCCACGAGCGCGGCATCAAGCCGATCCTCAACACCAACGGCCTGGCCCTGTCGCAGGAACTGCTGGCGGAGCTCAAGGGGGCGGGGCTGTGGGGCCTCACCCTCCACATCGACAGCAAGCAGAACCGGCCGCACTGGAAGGGCAAGTCGGAGGTGGAGACTAACGACTTGCGCCTCCACTATGCCGAGATGATCGCTGAGGTGGGCGATCTCGCCTGCTCATTCAACTCGACCGTGTTCGAGAACACACTGCCCGAGGTTCCCGAGATCGTGGCCTGGGGGCAGAGGCACATAGACATCGTTCACGTGCTCGTGTTCATCGCCTTCCGCGCCGGTTTCGTGGGCGGGGAATACGACTACTTTCTGGGCGACGAGCAGATCGACCTCGACACTGTCTATTCCACCAGCGAGCTCGGCCGGTACGACATCCGATCCACCGAGGTCCTGGCGACGGTTCAGGAGCGGTTCCCGGACTTCCGGCCATGCGCCTACCTGAACGGCACGCAGCGTCCCGATTCGTTCAAGTGGCTGCTCACCGGCCGTATAGGGACGAAAGACCGTATCTACGGCTACGTCGGACCCCGGTTCATGGAGCTGGCCCAGACTTCATACCACCTGCGGAACGGCAGGTACCCGGCGTACGCGAGCCCGAAGGCCCTGCGCCGTGGCCGTTCGATGATGCTGCTGTCGCCGCTGGACAGGGGAACTGCGGGGGCGGCCGGCTCGTGGCTGCGGACGCTTCTCACCCGTCCGCATCGGGCGCTGGGGCGGGCCCACTTCCAGTCGATCATGATGATCCAACCGGTCGATATCCTGCCAGACGGCCGGCAGGACATGTGCGACAGCTGTCCCGACCTGACGGTCTGGCAGGACCGGCTTGTGTGGTCGTGCCGCCTGGAGGAGCCGCTCGAATACGGGGACTTCCTCCGCACCCAGCGGGTGACGAGGGACAAAGTCCACTGAGCTCGGGGCGTGGACGACGCTGCTTCCGGATCAGAAGGATTCTTTCAGCCGGTAGCGGCCCGCGGCCATCTCCCAGACGATCTTCCCCCAGATGATGATACAGGGTACTGCCTTGAAGTGATACGGCCGCACCCAGGCCTCGCGGAGGTGGGACGGGAAGAGGTCGGTGGGCGACAGTGACGTCAGAACGAAGGCCACGACGAGCAGGATCAGGTTCTCTGGTCGCCTGAGCTGCGGGAAGTACCAGATCGTGACCCCGCTCATCGCGATGATGTACGTCGGCGACTCTGCCTTGTGGTTGAAGATCACCACCCAGATCAACACCGAGGCCAGGGCCAGCACCCGGAAGCCGAAGTCGCGATAGGACGCGACCCTCAGGAAGGGCAGCAGCAGGAGCGCCGCGCCGCCAAGAACCACTAGGTCCTTGTCCGCTTGGAGGCCGAACCAGGAGCTCAGCCAGCCCATCACCGAAAGCCCGTGGGACGCCGTATGGTCGGCCGCCAGCAGGTCGGCCCAGCTGCCGTAGAGGAATCCGAGCTGCCCCGGCGATACCGCCAACAGCGGCAGGGCCCCCAGCACGACAAGCCACAGCAGCGAGTAGGCCGCCGCCCTTCGTCTGGACGGATACAGGAGAAAGAGGACGAAGGCGACGAGGCCGAACAGCTTCACGTAGATGCTCAGCGCTACGAGCAGCGCGGCTGGTAGGGCGGCTCTTCTCTCGAGGCAAACGAACGCCAAGATGATGAGTCCCGCTACGAGTCCGTTGCTCTGGGCGTTCTGGATCGAGGTGAGCAGCTCGAGGGCCACGAACCACAGCATGAACCCCTTCGTACTCCGGCTCACGTCAGGGAAAGACCGGAAGGCGACATAGACGGCGGCAACGTTGAGGGCATTCCACAGGAGGAGCCCCATCGCGTCCGGAAGGATCGCGAACGGGGCGAAGAGGATGGCGAAGGTGGGGCTGTACTTGAAAAAGTCCCAGTGCTCACCCGGGTACGCGGCGTACAGGTCCTTCCCCTGGACGAGATGCAAGAACGACTGCCTGAAGATCACGTAGTTGTTGTAGCCGGTGTAGCCATCGCCGCCGGCGAGCCAGGTTCCCACGAGCTGCTGAGCGGTGACGATCGCCGCGGCCGCCAGATATGCCGCCAGAATGACCTTTGGCTCGAGGAGGGCGTCTCCGAGCCGTCGGAGCCGGGAGTCGGTCGTCTGGTTCATGCCTGGTATCGACATCGCGGCGTATGATCTGGCTGTGGGGCCTCCCCGGGCAACAGCTGGCTGCCGGCAAGCCGGGCTCACTGGCGCATGTGACTTCCATTCCCCACCTTACGGCAGAGGCGAACTCGTACTCTCCCGATCGGTTCGGCACGGCACGACCGCAGTTGATCGACCCTCCCCCCCGGCCGTCCCGCGGCAGGCGCTTGGCCAGCCGACCCAACGGCGGGCTGTCTCATGAAACGCTTGGCTCTCAGGCTGGTTCTGCTTGTGCTGTTGCCCCCGGGCGTACGGGCGCAGGTACCCAGCACCGGCGCGGACACGGTAGTGGTAATCGCAGGGGCGCAGTACGAGGCGAGCGGCTGGTGGCGGCTGTGGTGGGGGGACCACTACCGCGAGGCGTGGACCACGCCGATGAAGGCCGAGGTGCTCGACTGCGGCCAGTTCACCGGCGGCGTGACGCCGGTCGGCGTGGGTGGCGGGCGGCAGACTCGAACGCTCAGGCTCCAGGGCTCCGACGGAAGGGCCTACTTCTTCCGCTCGTTGGACAAGGACCCCTCCGAGGTTCTGCCTCCCGTTCTTCGAACGTCGATCGCGGGCGACGTGCTTCGCGATCAGATCAGTTCGCAGCACCCGCTGGGCGAGATCATGGTCTCGGCGTTGGCGAGCGCCGCCGGCGTTCCGCATCCCGATCCCAAGCTGGTCGTATTCGCCGACGAGCCGGGCCTCGGGGAGTTCCGCGATGAGTTCAGAGGACTCCCGGGATTGATCGAGGAAGCGGCCGACGAAGGCCTGAGCGACCTGGCCGCTATGGGGCCACCAGTCGAGGTCGTCGGCAGCAAGACCCTTATGCAGCGCCTCCAGGGCTCGTGCGCGGACCGCGTCGACTCGCACGCCTTCCTGCGCGCCAGACTGCTGGACTTCTACGTGGGCGATTGGGACCGCCACCCGGCCCAGTGGCGCTGGGCGGCCTATGACGAGGGGTCGGCGCGTCTCTGGTATCCGATTCCGCTAGATCGGGACCAGGCGTTCTCCCGACTGGATGGCGTCTTCCCGAGCCTGGCCCAGCGCATGGTGCCCTCGGTCACCGGGTTCGACCGGGGCTATGATGCCCTCAGCCTCCACTGGAACGCCCGCTTCGTCGACCGCCGCTTCCTGGTGGACCTGGAGCGTGCCGCCTTCGACTCGGCGGCCGCCAGCCTCAGAATGGCCTTCACGGATGAAGTGGTGGAGGAGGCTTTGGGACGCCTTCCGCCGGAGCTCTACGCGCTGGACGTGGAGTGGCTCGGCGACAACCTCCGAGCGCGGCGCGAAACGCTGCTAGAGGCGGCCGGGAGATACTATCTACTGCTGGCGCGCGAAGTGGACGTACACGCCACCAACGAGCCGGAGGAGGTGCTGGTCAACGGCGGCGAAGACGGGAGCGTGGAGGTCGTGGTCCGTCCGCTTTCCCGGCCCGACGAGCCCTACTTCCGTCGCCGATTCGAGCTCAGTGAGACGAAAGAGGTGCGTCTGTACCTGTACGGCGGCGACGACCGGGTGGCAATCCGCGGCGGCGACTCCTTCGCGATGAAGGTTCGGGTCATAGGCGGTGCCGGCGAGGACGTGGTGCACTTCGAGACCGACACCCGTGGCGTGATCGTCTACGATGTCGACGGAGACACACGGGTGACCGGAGAGCGCAGCGAGCGGGTGAACACGGCGTTCTATAAGGATCCGCCCGATGTGCCGGATCCGATGGAGCCACCGCCCCGAGATTGGGGTCGCTGGAGTATGCCGCAGGTGACGCTGGGTCTCAGCTCCGACTACGGTTTCAAGCTCGGCGCCGGAAACGCCTGGTACGATTACGGATTCCGCAAGAAGCCGTACGCCTCCAAGATCGGGCTGTCCGGAGCAGTGTCGACCGCGCTCAAGTTCGACGCGCGGCTCACGTCGGACTTCAGGTTCGAGAACTCGCGGGCCTTCATGATGGGCCAGTTGTTCGCCAACAGCTTCGACGTTCTGCACTTCTACGGCTTCGGCAACGACGCGCCAGCCGTCAGCCGCGACTCGGCCAAGGTGGACCGGACCGTTGCGGCGCTCGAGCTGGCCGTTGGCTCCTTCCCCGGGACGTCCACCTCCTTCGCCATCGGGCCCGTGATCAGCTACTCGCAGACCGGTGCGAACGAAGGCCGGCTCATCGGGGAGATTCCAGATCTTTACGGCGGCGGGGACTTCTGGCAGACGGGTGCGTTCGCGCGCTTCGACTGGGACTCGCGTCGCAACATCCGGATCAAGTGGACGGGTGAGGTTCCGGATCTCACCGGAGCGGCGCTCACGGCGCAGGGCCGTGCATATCCCGCCTGGGTGGATGCGGTGGAAGCGTACGGCTGGCTGTCCGGCGAGCTGCGCGGGTATCTCGAGCTTCCCCTGTTCAAAGAGGCGACGCATGGGGCGGCACGGATCGGCGGCAAGAAGATCTGGGGCGCTTTCCCGTGGTACGATGCGGCGTTCATCGGCGGGCCGCAGAGCGTGCGCGGATGGGTCGCCAGCCGCTTTGCCGGAGACGCGTCGGCCTACGCGTCGGCGGAGCTCAGGATCCACCTCCTGGACGGTCATTTCCTGATGCCATCCATGTGGGGACTGCTCGGCTTCGCCGATGTGGGCCGGGTCTGGGTCGGGGGCGAATCACCGGGTGGCGAGCACTGGGGCTTTGGAGGCGGCCTATGGTGGGGCCTCCTGGGCACGAAGAACATTGTCTCTCTGGAAGTTGGCGTCAGCGAGGAGGACACGACACTCTACTTCGAATGGGCATTCGCGTATTGAGAGGTCCGTTGGTTTGGGCACTGGCCGCGTCCGTCGCGCTCGCGCCGTCGCCGGCCGTAGCCCAGTGGGCGCTCGATACGGAATCCTACATCCTCGCATCCACCGGCCGCTCCTTCTCGGACGACATGGAGGCGCTCGGGGACGCCTTCACCCACACGCTCTCCGCTCCGGCCCGCTGGGACTCCGGCCAGTGGCTGACCTTCGGGCTCCTGGCTGGTGGCGGCGTGGCCTCCACCGCGTTCGAAGAGGACCTCCGGCTAGCGGTCCAGAGATCGCGCGGGGAGGTGGGCGACGTGCTGGAGCGGGTGGGCTTCTGGTACGGCACCCCTTGGGTGACCGTCCCGGCCTCGCTGCTGACCTACGGAGCCGGTGCGGCCTTCGACGACGACGGCGTGCGAGACACGGGGCTGATGATGATGGACGTGTTGCTACTGGTCGGCCTCGTGCAGCAGCCCCTTCGCATGATCGCCGGACGGGCGCGTCCCGAGACCGGAGAGGATCACTTCAGTTTCAAGCCGTTCTCCACGGCTAACGACCGGGGTTCCTTTCTATCCGGACACGCCTGGAGCGCCTTCGGGATCTCGAACGTGGTTGCCCGCCAGATCGATCGGGGATGGGCGTATGGCACGTTCTTCGCCCTGGCGGGGATCACCGGGTGGAGCCGGCTCTACGCCGACAAGCACTGGCTGTCGGACGTGCTCGCGGGAAGCCTCCTCGGCTACTTCAGCTCGACAACCATCTGGCGGTGGTTCCAGGACCAGCAGCAGGGCGCAGATTTGTCGGCCGTGTCATCGGCGCCCTGGATCACGTTCGGCTTCCGGTTCTGAGGCCATCGCGAGCGCCCGTCGCGCGGCCGGGTCCTCCGCATCGATATTCGGGTCGTCCGGGGCGCCGGCCCGTCGGTGTCACCGCGGACTCGGCTACTGATCCAACAAGGGGAATTCAGCGATGGAAACGGAACTGGCAGTCAATTTCGACCGGCTGACGGCCGAGGGGGCAAGCCGCTCGTTCGGCATGCACAACGAGATCATCTACAAGTTTAAGGGCCGGGGAGGGCAGCTCCGGGTCGAGTACGCGGGCCAGGAGACGACGTGGATGATACGCGGCGGCGACAAGGTCACCGTTATCGGCCACGTTGCCCACTTCAAGCAGCCCTGAGCCCGCGGCCGAAGGAGAACGCATAAGCAATCGAACGAGACTGAAGATGCATACGCTTCTGCTGGCCGCCGTCTGTAGCGCCTTCGGTCTGGCAGCCCTCCCCACCGCGGCGACGGCCCAGGAGCTGGAGCCCGGAGTCGTTCCGCCGGCTCCCCCGACCTACTGCGGGGCGGAAGATGCTCGCATCGAGGTCCTGCTCGTAGGCAGCTATCACATGTCCAACCCGGGCGCCGACCGCTTCAACCTCGAGGCAGATGACGTCCTCGTCCCCAAGCGTCAGGCGGAGATCGAAGCGGTCGTGGAACGGCTGGCGGCTTTCCGTCCGACCAAGGTGGCGATAGAGAAGCCGCTCGGGGACACCGCCTGGCCGGCGCGTTACCGGGCCTATGTGGATGGCGCGCATGAGCTGGGGTCGGCTCGTCGGGGAGAATCCCGAGCTGGGCCGACACCTTGCCGGCCTCCAGGAGTACGGCGAGTGGGCGATGGCCACGATGGGCAAGTTGCTCTCGGAGGGCACGGTGGGCCAGATGCTGTACAAGATAAACACGCCAGATGCCATCTCGTGGGCCAACAGTGGTTACCTCGAGTTCTTCCTGCCCGTGGTGAAGGCCGACAACTATGCGGGCGCCGATTACGTGGCGGCCTGGTACCAGCGCAACCTCCGCATATTCTCCAACCTTCATCAGATCTCAGACTCGCCGGATGACAGAGTCTTCGTGATCTACGGGGCCGGCCACATCCCCCACCTGCGGACGTTCGTAAGCGAGTCACCGCACTTCTGCGTTGAGGATCCTTTGCCGTACCTGGAGGAGTAGCGCACGGTCCACCGAGGCGAGCCAGGAGGCAAGGGGCGAGCCGCGTCGTGGCCGCTGCGCCGAGGTCAGGAGTTTATCCGCTGTTGGAGGTCTTGGGCGCTGTGAGCGAGCGGTCTTCGCCCCCGCGCTGCCCGGCAGCGAATCGGCCCAGCCGGGAGCCCGGTCTACCAGACGCCGGCGGGGGGACGTATACTGTTGCCATAGCGCCCGTTCGGTTCCTCGGGACCGAGGGACCCAGCTCCGACGGAAGCTGTGTTGGTGAGTGCGAAACGCCTATCAGACTGGGTCGGCCAGAGCTCCTCGGGATTCGTGCCCCAAGCGTGTGCGATTCGATGGGCAGCCGGCCGTTCCACCGACTCTCTCTCGGAATCCCCAGTCAACGCCGTGCTCCAAGCCCCTCCATGAGTCTCCGCACCGTGGGCATCGTCGATGACCGGTGAGAGACCGGTGCTCGTGGATCGAGACGGATACGTAGCCGTGATCCATCTGAATCGGACTCAGCGGCTCAACGCGGTGAGCCTATCCCTTTACCTGGAGCTCACACGCGCGCTCCAGGACCTGGCGGACGACGCCTCCCTGCGAGCTCTGATTCTCACGGGCGCCGGCAGGGCTTTCTGCGTCGGGGCAGATCTGAAAGCACACGGCGAGGGGCCGCTCGACCCTGCAAGCCGGCGGGAGTATGTGGATGCAGCCCAAGAGGCCGCACGTCGGCTCCGAGAGTTTCCGGTTCCGACCATCGCTGCGGTGAATGGACACGCGATCGGAGCCGGCCTGGAGCTGGCGCTGTCATGCGATTTCGTGGTGGTCTCCGAGACCGCCAAGCTCCGTTTCCCAGAGGTATCTCTGGGCACGTTCGTTGGAGGTGGAGTGACGTTCACGCTGAGCCGGCGCGTGGGGCTGACGCGAGCAAGGGAACTGATGCTCCTGTGCCCGATGTTCAGCGGTGAAGAAGCCGCCGAGTGGGAGCTGGCGAACCGCTGTGTTTCGGGTGATCGGGTTCTTCAGGAGGCACGGGAGCTGGCGATCCAGCTGGCGTCTATGGCCCCGATTCCGGTCAGGCACGCGAAGCGGTTGCTGCGTAGCGGCTGGTCGGCGCACCCCGAGGAGGCCACGGCCGCCGAAGCCGAGGCACTGATCGAGTGCATGGCTTCGGCCGATTGGCTGGAGGGGATCCGGGCCTTCGAGGAAGAGCGCGAGCCGCGCTTCCGGGGAGAGTAGAGCGCAGATGGCGGAAGCCCTCAAGAGGATACTCGAGCCCCGCTCCGTAGCGGTCGTCGGAGCCTCGGCGGACCCTAGCAAGCGTGGCAATCAGGTGGTGCGAGCGCTCGTAGAATCCGGCTTCAGCGGGCGGGTTCTGCCCGTGCACCCCGACGGCGGGTCTCTGTTCGGTCTCCCTGTCGCGACTTCGGTTGCGGACCTGGAGGAGAGACCCGATATGGCGCTTGTCTGCACGAAGGCCGAGATCGTCCCCGGTGTTCTCGAGCGTTGTGCGGCGCGTGGCATCGAGGGGGCGGTGATCATCGCCGCGGGGTTCGGCGAGTCGGGACCGGCAGGTGAGACCCTTGAGGGTGAAATCCGCCAGATCGTACGTCGAACGGGGCTTCGCGTCGTCGGGCCCAACACATCGGGAGTCTTGAATGCGGCCCTGGGCCTGAACCTGGTGGGAGTCGAGAGGGTTCCTGCTGGTCGAATGGCGCTGCTCTCCCAATCGGGGAATGTCGCACTGGAGATTATCCAGAAGGCAGCGGCAGGCCCTGTCGGCATCTCGATGTACGTGGGGGTGGGCAACGAGCTCGACATCGGCTTCCAGGAGTACCTCGAGTACCTCGAGGGGCACGAGGCGACCGATGTCGTCCTGGTCTACGCGGAAGGATTCCGTGACGGTCGGGCGTTCATGCACACGACCAGCAGGGTCGCCCGAAGGAAGCCGGTCGTGGTGCTCAAAGGCGGGCGCTCGGAGAACGGCGCCAGCGCGGTTCGCTCGCACACGGGGGCCATCGCCGGCTCCTACGAGGTGTTCAGCGCGCTTCTGGAGCAAGTTGGGGCGTACGAGGTGAAGCGCTCGGACGAGCTGCTCCGGGTTGGTGAGATGCTCTCCGGCCAGCCGCCGTTCCGGGCGCGCGGCGTGGTTGTGCTTGCCGACGGAGGAGGTCATGCCGCGCTCGCCGTAGACGCACTCGAAGAGCACGACGTTCCGCTAGCCAGGCTTTCCAAGAGCACGCAGCGGGAGCTCAGGAGCGTTTTGGGCCCGGCGGCAGCCGTCTCGAACCCTGTTGATCTGGCGGGCGCCGCGGACAGCTCCCCCGCCGTGTTCGCGGAGGTGTTCGGCCTGCTGAGTCAGGACTCTGCGTGCGGCGGCGTCGTGGTCACCGGCCTGCTCGGCGGCTATTCGCTTCGCTTCACCGAGGAGTTGGCATCCGAGGAGGCCGAGGCGGCCACCGAGATCGGTCGCATTGCCCGTCAGACCTCGCTGCCGACGGCGGTGCACACGATATACGCCGATGCGGACACGGAGGCGGTTGAGCGACTCCGCGCATCGGGCATCCCCCTCGTCGGCTCGCTGGAGCTCGCGTGTAGCTGCACCGCGGCAGCACACCACCGTCGAGACTATCTGGAGCGCTCCGCCTCGTCGAGATCGTTCGCCGAGGCGGCGGCTGCACACTCGGGCATCTGCGCCGGCTCGGCCTCGGGCAACGGGTCGGAGATCGGCGTTGCCGTCACCGAGCTCGAGGCCCGGCGGCTGCTCGAGGCCCAGGGCGTGTCGCTGGCGCCGCACGTCTTCGCACGGGACCCGGACGAGTGTCAGCGCGCCGTCGAGAGTATGGGCTCTCCGGCTGCCCTGAAAGTCGTTTCCGCCACCATACCCCACAAGACGGAAGCGGGCGGCGTCGTTCTCGGTGTGGAGGGCGCCGACGAGGCGGCCGAGGCGTTCGAGCGTATCATCGCTGCAGCCGGGGACTTCGGGCGAGGGAAGGGCCTCGACCCGTGCATTGAGGGTGTTCTCATCAGCCCGATGATGCCAGAGCCGGTGGCCGAGATAATCGTGGGCGCGCGCTGCGATCCGCACTACGGGCCGGTGATCGTCGTCGGCTCGGGCGGCATCGGCGTGGAGCTGCTCCGGGACGTGGCCATCCGGGCTCAACCGATCGACCACGAGATCGCCTCCGGCATGCTCCAGGCGCTCAAGGTTGCGGCCCTGTTGGACGGTTTCCGTGGTCGGGAGCCGATCGACAGGGCTCCCATCATCGAGATTATCCTGGGTGTGGCACGATGCGCGCTCGAGAATCCGGAGGTCGCGGAAGTCGAGGTCAATCCGGTGATGGTGTACCCGACTCACTCGGTGGCCGTTGACGCCCGCGCCTTCCTTCGCGATACTGGAGCGGTGACAAAATGACCCGCCGAACGCGACCCGGCGCCAAGCTGCCGGGGACAGGGGCGTAGCGTTCGGGGATCAGAGGCCACCCGGCTCACACCACGACAGATGACCTAGTTCTTCGGCAGGCGCCAGGCCCCGCCACTGCCGTTCTACATATATGTGGTCCGTTTGCTGACGCACTCGACACTCGAGCCGACTACCTCGCACGGCCGAAGCGACATCGGGGCGGAGGACGTCGGATTGACCTGCAACGAAGTCGTTAATCCTCGCACAAAGGAGGTGGAGTGTGAGATCCCCCCTCGTCAGACGCCTTGGCATTGGCACCGCCGTGTGCTTTCTGTGGCTGCTGAGCGCGACCACCCAAGGCCACGCGCAGCAGCCGGAGGAGATCACCGGTACGATCACGGCGGCGGAGTCCGGGCAGCCACTCGCCGGTACGTCCGTCTCGATCGTGGGCTCGTCGCGGGCGGTCGTTGCCAATCCGGCCGGCCAATATCGCCTCCGTATCAGACCCGGCACCTGGACGCTCCGCGCGACTCTGATCGGGTATGCGCCCGTCGAGCGGGAGGTCACGGTAGTGGCAGGCCAGCCGGTGACGGTCGACCTGCAGATGGAGATCCAGGCGCTGGAGGTCGGGCAGCTGCTCGTTGTCGTGGGCTCTCGTACCGCGCGCACGGCGGTGGAGACGCCGGTCCCGATCGACGTGATCTCGGCCGAGCAGATCATCGAGTCCGGACACACGGAGGTGAACCAGATCCTGAGGGAGCTCGTCCCCTCGTACCACGCGTCGCACCAGACGATCGGTGACGGGACCGACCACATAAACCCCGCCAGCCTGCGCGGTCTAGGGCCGGATCAGACGCTGGTTCTCATCAACGGGAAGCGGCGCCATTCCAGCGCCCTCGTCCACGTCAACGGAACCTTCGGCCGTGGCACGGTCGGCGTCGACCTCAACTCCATCCCGATCTCCGCGATCGAGCGGATCGAAGTGTTGCGCGACGGTGCATCGGCTCAATACGGCTCGGATGCCATTGCGGGTGTAGTGAACATTGTCCTCAAGGAGCAGACGAGCGAAATCCAGTTCACGACCACGGTCGGCGCCACCGGAGGCTGCCTGAGCCAGCCGAACCGGGCGGACACGGGCGAGAAGATCAACCTGGATTGGGATTGTGACGGCCAGACGGTGCAGGCGGGAATCAACTACGGCTTCCCGATTTCGGATCGGGGGTTCTTCAACATCACGGGTCAATACCTGAACCGCGAGCGCACCAACCGCTCGGGCGCCGAAGAACGGGATTTCTTTCTGGGCATCGAGGGCGATGAGGCGACCGACGCCGAGCTCGCGCGCAGAGGACTCACGCGGGCCGACCTCTCGATGAAGACGGGTCAGAGCGCGGCCACGTTCGGGGCGGTCTTCTTCAACACGTCGCTCCCGGTGGGCACGCTGGCCGAGGTGTACGCCAGCGGGGGCGCCTCTTTCCGGGACGGCGAGGCGACCGGGTTCTACCGGAGGCCGAACCAGGAGGAGCGGGTGGTACCGTCTCTCTTTCCGAACGGCTTCCTTCCGCAGATCCACACGGACATCAGGGATGTGGGCCTGACAGCAGGTGCGCGGGGCGACCTTTCAGGATGGGACCTGGACTTGAGCGCCACGACGGGCAGCAACCGCTTCCTGTTCAACATCGAGAACACGAACAATGGCTCTCAGGGCGCTTCGAGCCCGGTGACGTTCGACGCCGGAGCCCTGAACTTCAGGCAGACCACGGGGAATTTCGACGCCGTGCGACCGCTCAGCGCCAGCGGCTTCAAGTCGCTGTCGGTGGCCCTCGGCGGTGAGTTCCGGGTCGAGAACTACAAGCTTGAGGAGGGCGAGTTCGGCTCGTACGCTTGCGGGCTGGCCTCAGGTCAGTGCGACCCATCCAGGGGCGATGTCCCGGGCGTCGATTACGACACGACGTCGGCCGGCCAGCCGAAGGCGGCCGGGTCGCAGGTGTTCCCGGGATTCCAGCCAACCAACGCCGCGAACCGGAACCGGACTAGCATCAGCGCCTATGCCGCCGTCGAGAGTGAAATCGGAGAGCGGTTCGTGCTGGACGTGGCCGGCCGCTTCGAGGACTACAGCGACTTTGGGAGCCGCGCGACCTGGAAGGTGGCCGGGCGCGCCGAGCTCGGCGCCGGTATTGGACTGCGGGCGGCTGCCAGCACCGGATTCCGCGCGCCGTCCCTGCACCAGGTGTGGTTCAACAACGTCAGCACCCAGTTCCTCACGGATCCGGTAACCGGAGAGCAGGTGCCCAGACGGGTGCTGACGGCCAACAACCTGAGCGGAGTCGCCAGGGCATTCGGCGTCGC
Organism: Gemmatimonadota bacterium; assembly: GCA_039584255.1. GTDB lineage: Bacteria > Gemmatimonadota > Gemmatimonadetes > Palauibacterales > Palauibacteraceae > JBDGYE01. Next base: position 26,844 of record JBDGYE010000017.1, on the reverse strand, counting down.
CCCCCTGGAGGAGGAGACGTCGTTGAACTTGAGCGGAGGACTGACATGGCGCCCGATCGGCAACTTCTCGCTCACGGCGGACGTCTATTACATCAAGATCGACGACAGGATCGTGCTGTCGAGCCGGTTCGCGTCAGGAGATGACGAGTTCGGCATGCAGATCGGAGAGATCCTGGAGCCGTTCGAGTCGCTGGGTGTCACGCAGGCCCAGTTCTTCGTCAACGCGGTGGACACGGAGACCACCGGCGTCGACATCGTCGCCGCGTGGGCGGATGACGTCGGTGCGGGCCGCCTCGGGTTGGATCTGGCCGCAAACTTCACCAGTACCGACGTCAAGGAGACCAAGGTTTCGCAGTCCATGCGCGAGGCGTTCGACAACGTCAACATCGACCGCGTCGCTCACACCCTGTTCAACCGGGAGGAGCGGAACCGGCTGGAGGATGCACTACCGAGGGTCCAGATCGGGCTCACGGGACGGTACAGCATCAACAAGTTCACGAGCCTGCTGCGCGGGAGCTGGTACGGCAACGTGAAGTACAAGCCCGACTGTGGCTTCCCGGTGCCGAGCGAGTGCCCGAACGATGAGGAGTTCGGCGACAAGTTCCTCCTCGACCTGGAGCTAGGGTACCGGATCTTTCGCGGGACCAACCTCGCGATCGGCGCGCAGAACCTGCTCAACACGTATCCCGATCAGCACGAGAACCTGAACAACCGGGATGGCGAGCGCTTCATCTTCAGCCGTCGCGTGACGCAGTTCGGATCCAACGGCGGATTCTACTACGTCCGGCTCGACGTGAACCTGTAGGTAAAGCTCACCGCGACCGGAGGATGAGAGAGAGGGCCGGCGAAACGCCGGCCCTCATTGCGTGCGCCAAACTGTCATACACGGGAAGGAGGCGCTCGCCTTTTTGTCCCACCGCGGCTGCGGTCGGCCCCGGGATGCCCGGGGAGCGGGTTCTCCGTTGGCGAAGCCCGAGTCGTGCACAAATCGCGTTAATGCTTTCACGGCAAACGATTCCAGACGTTCAGACGCCCCCGGTCGCCCGCGATTCCCGACCCCTCGCCGATTCCGGCTCCGCTGCCAGGATGGCCTCCCTCTTGCACCCTGGGGGCTCGGACGCATGCACCTACGACCGAGCCGCAATCGCCGACCGAGACGGCCCGCGAGCCTCCCCCCAATAGCCCGCGCGAGCCCAACGGCACACACCGCGGCTTCGGCCGTATAAGTCCAGCAGGGATATCCCACTGGACGCTTACCACCAAGGGGGGAACTACGGCTCCTCCAGGAGGCGTTCCAAATGCCCAAGACGGTCACTTCTGCCGAGACCGGCACAGAGAAGATGACAGGAGATCAGTCCATGCCTGACACGCTTACCATCATCGACAACCGTACGCAGAAGGAGTACGAGCTCCCGATCATGTACGGTACGTACGACACCTACGGTGCGGCGATTCCCGCCAAGGAGATACGCCAGATCAAGGCGTCGGACGACGACTTCGGCATGCTGTGCTACGATCCGGGGTTCACCAACACAGCATCCTGCAAGAGCTCGATCACCTTCATCGACGGCGAGAAGGGGATCCTGCTGTACCGTGGCGTCCCGATCGAGCAGATCGCGGAGCAGAGCAGCTACCTCGAGGCCGCGTACCTCTCGCTGTTCGGCGAGTTGCCGACGAAGGACGAGCTCGCGAGCTGGAACTACGAGATCACGCACCACACGTTCCTGCATGAGAACCTCAAGCAACTCATGCAGGCGTTCCGGCACGACGCTCACCCGATGGGGATGTTCGTGAGCGCGGTGGCCGCTCTGTCGACCTTCTATCCGGAATCCCGGAAGATAGATGACGCCGAGCTGCGGGTGAAGCAGATGCATCGGCTGATCGCGAAGGTCGCCACCATCGCCGCGTTCGCATACCGGCACAGCAAGGGTCTGCCATACATCTATCCCGACAACGACCTCAGCTATGCCGGCAACTTCCTCAACATGATGTACAGAATCAGCGAGACGAAGTACGAGCCGAACCCGACTCTGGAGAAGGCTCTCGACATCCTGTTCATCCTGCACATCGACCACGAGCAGAACTGCAGCGCCAACACGATGCGGAGCGTCGGCAGCTCTCACTCCGACCCGTACTGTTCGGTGTCCTCGGCCGCGGCGGCGCTCTACGGCCCGCTGCACGGCGGCGCCAACGAGATGGTGCTGCGGATGCTCAGGGAGATAGGTCACACGGACAACATCCCGGGCTATATCGAGCGCGTGAAGAAGGGCGATTTCCGCCTCATGGGCTTCGGCCATAGGGTGTACAAGGCGTACGACCCGCGTGCCCGGATCCTGCGCGAGATGGCGCCGGACGTATTCAAGGTCACCGGCACGAATCCGCTGCTCGACATCGCCATCGAGCTCGAGAGAATCGCGCTCGAGGACGAGTACTTCGTGAAACGGAACCTGTACCCGAACGTAGACTTCTACTCCGGGATCATCTACCAGGCGATCGGGTTCCCGGTGGACATGTTCCCGGTGCTGTTCGCGATCCCGCGGACGACGGGCTGGCTGGCCCAGTGGAACGAGATGCTCCAGGATCCCGACCAGCGGATCGCCCGTCCACGGCAGGTCTACACCGGGTACGACCGCAGGGATTTCGTCGCGATCGACGATCGCTAGCTCGAAGACCCTCGCCCGTCCCGGCGCCGGGTGCCGCGGCGGCTTACATTGACCGAACGGGGACCTTCCGCCGGTTCCGGCTCCCGCCCATCCGCGGTTGCCGGAGCCGGTGGAGAGAGGTCCCCAACCGGACCGAGGTCGCGTGACCCTGAAGGAGTGGCCTACCTACCGGCTGGCTTTGGTGTGGGTCGGGTTCGTCTGCCTGGCCCTGTTGTTCATGCTGGCAGGTACGCTGTTCGACGCCTCCGGTGGCTCGGTCCCGGGTCTCCTCATGTTCCTCCTGGCGTCGGCATGCGTGGTGGCGCCACTCATCCTCACCTGGCACTGGCGACGGGACCGGCGCGAAGGCTGACACACGGCCCAGGCTTGCGGATGCTCAAGCGAATCCACCAGTGGTTCAAACCCGAGGGTCAGGGGATCGAGCAGTGGAGATCCTGGCTCGGCCACTCACTTATCGCGCTCAGCATAGCACTCGTGCTCAAGCTGTTGATCGGCGCCCCCGGGGGCTACGCGATGGCGATCCCGGTGAGCATGTACTCCGGCCGTGAGGTCTTCTCGGCCGCCGATGAGCTCCTGGAGGGAAAGGAAGACATCGACTGGATCGACCACTGGTTCGACTTCTTCGTTCCGCTGGTCGTCGTGGGTACGGTCTTCGGCCTGGCCGGCTGGTTGTGAGAATGCGGATCCGAACACTCGTTCTGAGCGCTCTGCTGCTTTGGACCGCTCAGGCGCCCGCCCAGGTCGGCGAGTGTCCGCCGATTCCTTCGAGCAACGACGACATAGCCGTCGCCGTCGAGATCCCCCCGTACGGCGTGAGTCACGCCCTGAGCGCGAGCGTTTTGACGGGCAGGTATGGCACGAGCTCGCTGGAGGCGGACGTTAGGGTCGAGGGCTACGCCGACATCGGCCAGGCGGAGCTCCTGACCGAGTACGAGTCGCTGACGGCAGGGTGGAGCGATGATCCGGAGGGCGCCGGCTGTCTCGCGCTCAGGCTTACGATGACCCTGCGGTACGAAGCCCCCATCACGCTCTACGTGGCCTCCGACTATCCGCGGGGCTCGGCCTGTTACGAAGCCGTCCTAAGGCACGAGCAGCAGCACTACGAGGTGACGGCGGAGTTGGCGGAGACGTTCGGGCGACGGCTGAAGAACGCCATTGAGAAGGACATGAAGATAGCGAAGACCTCGAATCCGATTCGCTTCGAGACTCGCCATGAGCTCGGGGAGGTGGAGCGCCTCAGCCTTCAGCGCGCGCAGCGCGTGGTAGACGGGTTCCTGCGCCGCCTCGACGACGATATCGCAGCGGCGAACGAGAGACTCGACACACCGTGGAGCTACGAGAAGGTGTACGCCGGCTGCACCGACTGAGGTGTTCGGGTCCGAGGGCGGCTGCGGCCCCGCCTGTGGGCCGATTTGTCCCGCGCGGTCGCCTCCGCTCCGATGCTCCCGGCCCGGAATCCGGCACCGTCGGGCGTCTTTCCTGCAGACTCAATCTGCATCTCTCAACAGGAACACGAGTTGCATAAACCGTGGCCGACTGACAGTGCCACGAACCCCACGCCGGAGCGCCGAAGATGATCGCCGCACGATGCACTCCCGCCGTCGCCGTCGCGTTCCTCGTCATGTTGGCCTTTGCGCCGCACCCGGCTGCGGCGGATACGGGCACGGCGGCCGAGACGAAGCCCATCTCCGAGCTGGAGATCCCGGCCTTCGCCCGGAAATACAAGCTGAGCTGCAGCGTCTGCCACGACCCGTTCCCTCGCCTCACCGCCTTCGGCGCGACCTTCGCCGGCAACGGATTCCAGATGGCGGTGGAAGAAGAACCCCGTGACACGGTGGAGACGGGCGATCCACTGCTTCGGCTGATGGAGGACGTTCCGCTGGCGATCCGTTTCGACGGGTACGTTCAGGGAGTGACGAATCCGAAAGGCGAGCAAGTGTCGAACGACCTCGCCTTCCCGTGGGGGATCAAGCTCCTGTCTGGCGGACCGCTGGCCAAGAAGATCAGCTACTACCTCTACTTCTACCTGACCGAGCGCGGCGAGGTGGCCGGCCTCGAGGACGCTTATCTGCAGTTCACCGACATCGGCAACAGCGGAATCAGCGTCATGGCGGGCCAGTTCCAGGTCTCCGATCCGATGTTCAAGCGAGAGCTGCGGCTGCAGTTCGAGGACTACCAGCTGTATCGTGTGCGAGTCGGCGACGCTCGCGCGGATTTGGCGTACGACCGCGGGTTCATGGTCCCGTTCTCCGCGTGGGAGAACGGCGACTGGACGCTCGGGATCGTGAACGGCCAGGGACTGCGTGAAGCGACCTCCGTGCGCGAGTACGACCGCGACGCCGGGAAGAACCTGTTCGCGCGCTACTCGCACTCGCTGGGACTGGTCCGGCTCGGCCTGTTCGGCCTCTATGGCGACGAGAAGGCGAACGACGTCACCAACGAGAGCTGGTATTTCGGACCCGACATCAGCGTGTCCACCGGGAACTTCGGGGAGGTCAACCTCCAGTACCTGCGGCGCTGGGACTCGCGGCCCTTCTTCGACACGCCCGGCGCACCCACCGACACGTGGGTGAACGCGGTCATGGCCGAATACATCTGGTGGCCGGAGGGGGCTAACGGACGCTGGCACGTGAGCGCCCTGTGGAACTGGATCGAGGCAAGTGATCCCGTCGTGTCGCTGCGGCTGACCGACCAGGTCTTCATCAAGCGCTACAACGTGCTGTCGCTGAACGGCAGCTACCTGGTCTGGCGGAACGTGCGCTTCGTGGGCGAGATCGCTGGCGACTTCGAGCGCGACCAGGCGCGGATCACCCTGGGGGTGGTGACCGCGTTCTAGTACCGGCGCCGCCTTTGCGCGTACCGCTGCTCAGTCGTTCTGGCCGAGGCCGCGGTCGGCCACCGCTCGCATGATGTCGGTGGTGGACACCAGGCCGACCAGAACCTCGTCTTCGCCCACGACCAGGATCCGGTGCACACCCGCCGTGAGCATGAGCATGGCAGCATCCTTTATCGAGGCGTCGGGAGCCAGCGAGCAGATGGCCGTGGTCATCGCCTCGCCGACCGTGTTCTCCTCGAGACGATTCCACTCGGGTCCCTCGGACTTCTTGATCCGGGCCAGGACGTCGGCTCCGGCGTCCTCCCAATACTCGGTGAAGTAGTGAGCGGGCGAGTCGTCTCCGGAGACCCAGTTCTCGGGCGAGCCCCACTCTCCCCACTCGGTCTGGTCGGATCGCTGGCGCGGCGTCCCCGGGTTCGAAGTCTCGAACACCACGAGGTCGGTGGTCGTGACCACACCGACGAGCTGTTGACCGTCTACGACGGGGGCGCCACTGATGTGGTGTGCCGCGAACACCTCCGCCACCTGCTGGAGCGACATGTCGGGGCTTACCGTCACCAGATCGGTGGTCATGATGTCGCGGAGTGCTGACATGAAAACGTCCTTTCCGGTCCCTCGTTTCCACCCCGCGCCGAACCGCTCACACCGAACCCACGGTCCCGCGCACGTCTTATGCGAGGGGTGCGAACCTGTAATATATGAAGTGGAGTAAGGGGGTGGGAGGCGTTCTCGGCCTAAAGCTCGCCGAGCCCTCCGGAAACGACGAGCTCCGTTCCCGCCACGTAGGACGAATCGTCCGAAGCGAGAAAGACAGCAGCCCGCGCCACCTCCGAAGCCCGCCCGATCCGGCCCATCGGAATCTGCTCCTGCATCGCCCGGAGGAGGTTCTCGGCCTCGTCCGCCGACATTCCCAGCCGCCGGAAGATTGGTGTCTGCGTCACACCGGGACTCAGCGTGTTGACCCGGATTCCGCGAGGCAGGAGCTCGGCTGAGAGCGTCCTTGCCAGCGAGCGGACGGCTGCCTTCGTGGCCGAGTACACCGAGAGGCCCGGGACACCCGCTTCGTGCGCAGTGGAGGTGACGAGAATCACCGAGGCTCCCTCGTTGAGGTAGGGCAGCGCCGCTTGCACTGTGAAGAACGTGCCCTTGAAGTTGACGCCCGCCGTTTCGTCAAAGGCCTCCTCGTCGATCTTTTCAAACGGGGTCGGGTCGTAGACGCCGGCGCACGCCACCAGCACATCCACCCCGCCGTAGCGCTCGCCCGCGATGCGGAAGAGGTCCCCGAGGTTCGTGCGATCCCTGATATCACCCTGAATCGCCAGCACTCGGTCGCCGAGCTCGTCCGCGGTTGCCTGGAGCGTCCCCTCGTCACGCCCGAAGATGATCACCGAGGCGCCTTCCTTTCGGAGCTCCCGCGCTGTCGCCTGTCCGATCCCACTGTTACCGCCGGTGATGACAGCGGTCTTGCCCTCGAGCCTCATCTGCGGGTTTCCTCAACCAGGTATGCTAAGTATCTGTATGTTATATGGATCAATCACGTGACTTGATTTCAATTGTCACACGCCACCAGTGCTGTCGCCAGTTCACGCGGGCCGATTTGGATCCGAAAGTGCCCGTCTCGCACCGGAAGTTTCAGGTCCCTCTCCTCCAGCTCGTTCGACCGGTAGGCCTCGATCCTGGGACATGCCACGCTGACACCCGCCATCCCCTCCTCCCCGAACCACTCCAGCAGTCGGATGACGAGCACGCCTGGGTCTCCCTCGGCCCGTTTCACCCACTCCACGTTGACGTTCTCGGCGTCGCTCCAGGCCAGCGAGAATCGCTCGCCCAGCGGCCCCCGGTGCCTGGGCTCGAAGCCGGCAATCAGGGGCACGTTGTACTCGGCCGCCAGCTTGTGCGTTCCCGCCGCGCGCCAGTCCCCGGCATGGGGGTAAATCGCAAACCGGAAGCGATGCCGGCCCGCCTTCCGCGGTGAGGCCGCCGCGGAGTCCGCCCGACCCGCCGGCCCCGCGACACCCATCAACAGTGTTCCCTCGCGGTACCGCCACTCGTGCTCCGAGTCGGTGAGAACCGACAGCCCGTGCCCGGCGTTCGAGACATCCGCCCACCGCTGTCCCGGCGGCTCGAATGCGGCTCGCCCCACTCGCGACCGAGGATCGCCTGCCCGCTCGGCCGACCCCTGCGACGCTCCGAGCACCGCAGAGTCTGATTGCGCGGCCGGCGCAAAGCTCACGCCGAGCCGCTGGCCTTCCTTCAGGCCGTTGACCTGCGTGGCCACCTCGACGTAAGCCGCCTCGCGAGACAGAACGAGCTCCTGGCGGACCGTAACGCCGGCCCACTCCCGCTCCATGGCCATGGTCACGAAGCCAGGGGTGGCCGAGCCGGAAAGCGTCCGTACCCTCCCGACCTCGGAGACGGTAGCCGGCGCCGGGGCTCTCAAGGAGTCCTCCCCGAGCGCCGCATCCTGGAACACCCACAGCACGTTGGCACGCCCTCCCGGCCGCAGGGCTTCGCGCTCGCGGATCCGGTCATAGATGCGGGTGATGGCTCCGCTCCTCGGGTCCACCTCCATCCGCAGATAGCCGTTCTCGATCCAGTTGGGCCCCACGTTCGCCGGCGGCGTGGTCCACCCCGGAGTGATCGGCAGGCCGTCCTCGCCGATCGGTACGATCATCGCTCCGAGCGCCGGAACGTCTCGCAGGCTGACCAGGCGCTCAGACCGGGGTGCATTGGGCAGCACCGGCGGCAGCAACACGCGGACCGTGCCGTGGCGACTCCAGCCCAGCGGGTTGAAGACGACGAACGCCCCACGCTTGCCGCCTCGGGTGTCCATCTGTTTCGCCACGTGAGCGAAAGCCTCTTCGGCCACCGAATCGAGAGTTGCCCACGCCGAGTCGAGGGCCGCCCCGACGTCTATCGCATCGGGCTCCTCGACCGCCGCGGGTGTCCCCGCTCCGGAGACGATGTCGGCGGACTGGGCTAGCTCGAGCCGACGCCAGACGGACTCCAGACGCCGGTATGGGTACTCGTAGCGGCCGGGGAGCCCCTCCGCGACGGCCGCCAAGGCCTCGGCGATCTGGAGCCGGGCATAGCCGGAGACGAAGAGGGTGTCGGAGATCGCAGCGGCCGCTGGCCGGGAGGGGGCCCCTATGGCTCCTGCCGCAACGAGCGTTGGGATGAGACCGACCGCGACGATCGCCGCCTTAGAGTTGAGCCAGGGAAGCCGGAGACTTATCACGAATGCCAAACTACGCCCGCCCCATCCTTCGCGCTCCCCCCGGGCCCGTGTTATTCTTTCACTCCGTCGGAGGGCGACGCCCCGTGTCGTCGGTGGAGGTACGATGCGCGCGACAACGAGCAATTCGGCCAGCTCGGGCATCGGGGCAGGGAAGTCCTCGGGCCCCCGCCTCGACCTGCCTCCCATAGCGGGCAAGCTGGCGGTGCTCCGCGAGCACGTGACGCGGGCCGACGGCACCCGCGAGACCCAGGTCGTCCGCGCCCCGTTCACGGGCGACGCTCTTGGCGAGATTCCCCTCTGTGGCGCCGACGATGTGACAGTGGCGATCGAACGTGGACGCCTCGCACAGCGGGCCTGGGCCGGCGTGTCGATGGACGAGCGCTGCCGGGTGCTTACGGTCTTCCACGATCTTCTGCTCGATTCCTGGGACGAGGCTTTGGACTTGGTCCAGCTCGAGACGGGAAAGGCTCGCCGCCATGCCGTCGAGGAACTCACCGACATCGCGCTGGTGGCCCGCTACTACGCGAGCGTCTCGCCCGGCCTGCTGGGGCCGAAGAAGCGCGCGGGAGCGATTCCCGGACTCACCCGCACGCGCGAGTACCGTCAGCCGCACGGGGTCGTCGGGGTCATCGTCCCCTGGAACTACCCGCTCAGCCTGGCCATATCCGATTGCGTGCCGGCGATCGTCGCGGGGAACGCCGTGGTCGTGAAACCCGACGTCCAAACCTCTCATTCGGCGCTGTGGGCGCTCTCTCTGTGGCGTCAGGCGGGTCTCCCCGTGGACGTCTTCCAGGTCGTGACCGGCGACGGGCCGGGGACGGGCGGGGCCCTCGTGGACGCCGTCGACTACCTCTCGTTCACGGGGAGCACCGAAACGGGGAAGACCGTGGCCCGAAAGGCAGCCGAGCGGCTCATCGGCTGCAGCCTGGAACTCGGGGGGAAGAACCCGATGATCGTGCGGGCAGACGCCGATCTGAAGAAAGCCGTTGCCGGCGCCGTGCGAGGGAGTTTCGCGAACGCTGGACAGCTCTGCATCTCGATGGAGCGGATCTACGTACACGCAGGCCTCTACGATCGATTCGTCGAGGCTTTCGTGGAGCGCACGGAGAAGCTGCGGCTTCGGACCGGCTTCGACTTCGACGCGGACATCGGATCGCTGATCTCGGAGGCCCAGCTCCGAAAGGTCCAATACCACGCCGACGACGCTTTGGTCGAGGGCGCGACGGTGGAGGTCGGTGGCCGCGCTCGCCCCGATGTGGGGCCCTTCTTTTTCGAGCCCGCGATCCTCAGCGGGGTTACCGACGGGATGCTCGTCGCCCGCGAAGAGACATTCGGGCCCGTTGTGTCGGTCCACCCCTTTCCCTCCGATGACGAGGCGGTCGAGCTCGCCAACGCGACGTGCTATGGCCTCAACGCCAGCGTGTGGACTCAGGACATTCGTGAAGGGGTACGCATGGCGCGCCGCATAGAGGCCGGCACGGTGAACGTCAACGAGGCCTTCTCGGCGGCCTGGGGATCGGTGGACGCGCCGATGGGAGGCTTCAAGGAGTCCGGGCTCGGGCGCCGGCACGGGGCCGAGGGCCTGCTCAAGTTCACCGAGTCACAGACGGTAGCAGTGCAGCGCGGCCTGTCACTGGACCTGGCGTCGCCCAGACTCGGAAGCGCCCGTTATCAGAAGATGATGCGAAGGCTCCTCAAGAACCTGCACCGGGTGCCCGGGATGCGCTGAGCGCGACCGGGAAAAGGAGGCACGGATCCCCACCATCTTCGTGACCGGCTTCCCGGGATTCCTCGGAACCGAGCTCCTGCCCCGGGTTCTGCGGAGAGCCCCGGACACCGACGCCGTCTGCCTGGTGCAGCGGAAGTTCGCCCGGCTCGCCAGGAGCCGGCTCGAGCAGCTCGAACTGGCGCATCCAGGGATGGAGGAGCGGGTCAGGCTGGTCGAGGGGGATATCACCCTTCCGGACCTCGGGCTCGGTGATGAGTCATCCGTGCTGGCTTCGGCGACGACCGAGATCTACCACCTGGCCGCCATCTACGACCTCTCTGTGAGCCGGGAGCTGGGTTTCCGGGTCAACGTCCACGGCACCCGGAACCTGCTCGCCTTCGCCCGAGAGTGTCCGGGCCTCGCCCGCTTCCACTACATGAGCACGTGCTACGTGAGCGGTCGCTACCCCGGGATATTCTCCGAGGACGATCTCGGAAAGAGCCAGGACTTCAACAACTTCTACGAGGAGACCAAGTTTCTGGCCGAGCTGGACGTGCACGAGGCGCTCGTGAAGGGAATGCCCGGTACTGTCTACCGGCCATCGATCGTCGTAGGGGACAGCCAGACCGGGGAGACACAGAAGTACGACGGGCCCTACTATATGATCCGCTGGTTGCTGCGGCAGCCCAGGCTCGCCCTGCTGGCCGTGGTTGGGAATCCGCGTCACACCCGAGTCAACGTCGTGCCTCGGGACTATGTCGTGGAAGCGGTGGCGCACCTGAGCGGCCTCGCGCACTCGGTTGGCCGGGTCTACCAGTTGGCTGATCACCAGCCGCTCACGGTGGAAGAGATGCTGAAGGAGATCGGCCGCGCGACCGGGCGCCGGATCATACCGGTTCCCATGCCTCGCGGCGTGGCCAAGTGGGCGCTCGACAAAGTCCCGGGTCTGCAGCGGCTGATGCGCATCCCACCGGAGTCGGTCGACTACTTCGTCCATCCGACCCACTACGCCACGTTCAATGCCCGCACCGACCTGGAGGGTTCGGGCATCGGCGTCCCGCCCTTCGGGTCGTACGTGGACCGGCTCGTCCGGTTCGTGCGCGAGCACCCAGAGATAGGCTCCGACGCTATGGCGTGAGGCCTACTCGGGAGGGCAGTAGTCGTCCGGCTCCAGGCCCCGACGGCGACGGATCTTCGACAGGCCGATTCCGCTGAGAATCAGCGCCGTGCCGACCACCTGCATCCAGGTCGGCACCTCGCCGAGCGTCGCCCATGCTACCAGAATGGCCACCACCGGCACCGTGTTCGAGTAGACCGCGGTGCGGCTGCCTCCGAGGTGGCGGACACCGTAGTACCAGAGCACGTAGGCCAGCGCGATCGACAGTGCCCCACTGTAGAAGAGCCCTCCCCAGGCGGGCAGGCTGATCGTGCCCCAGTCCTGCGCCCGGATGGCAGGCGTGGAAACGGCCACCAGCCCCACCGTCCCGATCCACATCGTGGTGCCCGTCACTGGCAGCGTTCCGTACCGGCGCACCAGCGGTGTCGAGCCCACCGTGTAGGCCGACCACGCCACCGCCGAGGCCAGCATCGTAAGATCGCCTCGCACTGTAGCGGCGCCGAAGCTGACGCTCCTGGCGCCGCCCCACACCACGAGCCCGATGCCGGCCACCGAGAGCATGATCCCAATCCAGCCGGCCGGCGAGATATTCTCGTGGCGGAAGGCAAAGGCGAGCAGGCTGACGAACAGGGGCACGGTCGATAGCATGAGAGCAGCGTTGCCCGCCAGCGTCCACGCGATCCCGTGAATGAAGAGAATCTGGTAGACGAGATTGCCGAGCAGACCCAGCCCGATGAGCGCCGGGATATCCCTGCGCTCGAACCTCAGACGCTGCCCGGCGGCACGCAGGAAGACGAACAGGAGCACCGAAGCGAGTACGAAGCGGAGCGAGTTGAATGCGAGCGGGCTGAACTCGCCCAGGGCAGCCTTGACCACTGAGAAGTTGGAGCCCCAGATAAGGACCAGCAGGCCGATGGCGGCGTCGGGCGACGGGCGTCGGCGCTGCCCGGCGGGGGGCGGAGGCTGTCGGGGCTCGGGCCGATCCGCCAAGATCCTGCCTCGGTCTGAGGAGCTCGTCGTTGAGTGGGCGGCGTCAGGCTTTGTAGCCGTCCCGGCTGCGGGCGGCAAGAGGAGAAAGGCGGCACATGCGCATAGCCCTCATCCAGCAACACGCGGGCGAGGACCGGGCCGACAACCTGGAGCGTGCCCTCCGGAACATGGGGGCGGCCCGTGAGTCCGGCGCGGATCTCGTCGTCTTCCCGGAGGTCGTCCTTACCCGGTTCTTTCCGCAGGAGCGTGGGTGCGTGGAAGCGAAGGAGTGGGCCGAGCCGGTGCCGGGCCCCACTGCGGACAGGATCGCCGCCCGTGCACGCGAGCTCTCGCTCGTGACCGTCTTCAACATGTACGAGCTCGGCGAGGACGGCCGGACCTTCGACAGCTCGCCTGTCTTCGAGGCTGACGGAAGCCTGCTCGGGATCACTCGGATGGTTCACATCGCCGACTACGACTGGTTCCACGAGAAGGAGTACTACGACCCCGGCGACCGGGGGGCGCCTGTGTTCCGGACCAGTGTCGCCCGACTGGGCGTCGCCATCTGCTACGATCGCCACTATCCGGAGTACATGCGCGCCTTGGGAGTAGCAGGAGCCGAGCTGGTCGTCATCCCCCAGGCCGGAGGCGTGGACGAGTGGCCGGAGGGGATGTTCGAGGCCGAGGTCCGCGCCGCCGCCTTCCAGAACGGCTACTTCGCCGCCCTATGCAACCGGGTTGGTCCCGAGGCGAAGGTCACGTTCGCCGGCGAGTCGTTCGTCTCGGACCCCGAGGGCTGCATCCTGGCGCGAGGGAGGAGGCTGGAGGATGACCTGGTGGTAGCGGACCTGGACCTCGCGGCTTGTGCGGAGTCCACCGCCCGCACGCTGTTCTGGCGCGACCGTCGGCCGGAGCTGTACGGAGAGTGGCTGAGCCGGCGTTCGGAGGAGACTCGAGAACGTGAGTAGAGACGTGAGTCGAACGAGGAAGGGAGGGTGACGCAAGTCGAGCTCCGACTGTTGCACCGACGCAACTAGTGACAGCCGAAGGCGCGCGTCCTATATGTGATGCGTGAGGGACCGTCATCCACCGCGCACGCCGAGGAGGCACCGATGCGATTGACCACCCGACTCGCCCCCCTGGCCGCCGTATTCGCGATCGCTGCCTGCGAGGAGACGCCCACAACCCCGACGACGGAGGACACCGCCGAGGAAGTCGCCGGCTTCGAGGGAGCCCTGTTCGCGAAGAAGGCGGCGGAGGGAATGCCGAAGGGCGAGGCGTTCGATCAGAGCCCGATCGAGGCCGACTTCTCGGCAATCGATGCACGCCTCGCTGAGCACGGCCTCGCGGCGCGCCTCGGCATGATCGAGTACATCACGGTCGCGGGGTACGCCGGCCGGACCGTGCTCGCCAGCGACCGCGGAAACAAGCGGCTGCTCTTCCATTTCGTTCCCGGGGATCCGAGACGCTTCGGGAGCAACGCCATCTTCTATGCGGTGGACGAGACCGAGGCTGAGGCGTTCCCCAGTGTTCCGGCCACCGCGACGGAGCCGGCCATGGACCGGGCGATGGCTACCTGGAACGGGATGACCTGCTCGACGATTCCCATCGCGAAAGTGCCTTCGGGCGGTGTCGACCTGGGAGTCGTCCAGCTCTTCGCCGGGTTCGGCGGTTCTCTGCTCGTCACCGACTACATGCACGCCGGGTGGCTGCCTCCGGCTTTCTTCAATACGGAGCCTTTCTTCCCTCCGGACGGGGCAGATTTCATCGTCGGCGCAACCTTCACCTTCGGTCTCGTAGACGGAGCTGGCGACTTCACCGACGTCAATAACGACGGCAGGCTCGATGCCGCGTTCAGGGAGACCTATTATAACAACGGCTTCCCGTGGGGAATCGACACGAACGTCTTCCCGTTCGTCGATGTGGAGTCGATCGTGTACCACGAGGCGGGTCACGGCCTGAGCCAGGGGCACTTCGGAGACATCTTCACCGACGGCAGCGGCAGGTGCGACCTCGTCGACACCGGCATCTGCGACCCGACCCATCTGCACTTCGCCCCTCGCGCCGTGATGAACGCGACCTATTCGGGACTGCAGCAGGCGCCGACAGGCACCGACACGGCCGGTCACTGCAGCATCTGGGGCAGCTGGCCGAACAACTGAGTCGCGCCGGAAGGAATACCTCAGAGCCGAGGGGCGGCCGCGAGTGGCCGCCCCTTCCCGCATCAGGTCCCAAGCGTTCGGGCTACGTCTTGGATTTCGTCTTCGCGAAGAAGCTGGTGAGGAGCTGATGCGTGTTGTGACTCTCGCACTGCGGACACTTGGGCGGCTTCTTCAACCTGTCATGCTGTGAGATCAGCTGACTGACCGTAAACGTACTCCCGCAGTCCTCGCATACGTACTCGTAGAAGGCCATTGGTCACTCCACCCAGCTCATGGCAGCCCGGCTCCGCTACTCGAGCGGCAACGGCGCGTCACTGTTCCAGATGTCCTGCGCGATCAGCCAGGAGCCGTCCGGCTGCCGCTGGTAAATGTGGATGCCCTTGATCGTCTCCTCGGCGGCATCGCCTCCTGCCCGCGGCGTGAAGGTGAAAGCCCCCCGGTAGCGCTCGACGGCCCAGTCCCCCGCCACCGTCACCTCGGAGTCGGTGTACCCCCCGCTGATCTCGAACTGCTCGTTCATGGCCGCGGCCCATTCCTTCACCGCGTCGTGACCGGTGATGAGCGGCGCGTTGGGCGGCATGAACACGACGTCGGATGTGAACCCCGATGGCAACTCATCTACGTCGCCCGCCATCACCGACGCGATCTCGCGCTCGCGCACTTGGCTGATGGCCGCCACCACGTCCTCCTGCGTCGCGCCCACCTCTTCGACCGCGGCTTCCGCCTGTTCCTCCGCTGCAGGGGCGCAACCGACGAACAGTACTGCCAGGCCGAGCAGACTTGCTGCACCCCGGTGAAACCTCATCAGAACCTCCTACGTGGCACTCGAGCGACCTCTGGGTGGCACAGGCTCACCGCAGGAAGGGGTGCTACGGTCTCGCTCCAGAACTTGCCTGCAATCTAGCCGCCCGCCCCGGCCGGTGCGAACCGCCGTGCGGCGACTGTATCGGCCGTGGCGGTCCACGGGCGTGTCAGCTCACCAGATACCTCTGCGCCAGCTCGCGGAACGCTGCCACCTCGGCCTCGATCCACTGTTTGGTCTTTCCCAGCTCCCTGGCAATCAGGCGGGCGACCTCAGGAGCGATCTCCGTGGCGGCACGCGCGTCCAGCAGAAGCGCCCGGGTGCGGCGCGACAGGACGTCCTCCACTCGGCGCGCCATCTCGTGGCGAACGGCCCAGACGACCTCGCAGGCGTAGTAGGGCAGTCGAGGGTGCAGCCGGGCGTCGAGCTCCGAGGACTCGTCACACACGGCCCGCAGCGCCACGATGTCTGACCCGTACACGCTCCGCCACTCCGCCGGGTCCGCCTCCTCCGTCCATCCGTGGAGCCGCAGATCCTCTGTGCGCGAGGGGCGCTCTTCCAGGCCTCCCACGTGCACCGCCTCTGTCACCGCATCGGCGCCCATCCTCCGGTAGGTCGTCCACTTCCCACCGGTGACGGTCACGAGCCCGGACCCCGAGACGAGGATCGTGTGATCGCGCGAGAGTGCGGAGGTGTCTCCTCTCTCCGCCGCTCCCACCAGCGGGCGCAGCCCGGCGAAAGCGCTGAGCACGTCGGCCGGTGTCGGGTCCTTGGTCAGGTAGCGAACCGCGTGGGTGAGCAGGAAGGCCAGCTCCTCGTCGCGCGGTCGTGGCTCGAGTGCCGCCTCTGGCACCGGCGTGTCGGTCGTGCCCACCAGCACGCGGTCGTGCCAGGGAACGGCGAACAGGACCCGACCGTCGTCGGTGTGCGGCACCATGATCGCGCTGCTGCCGGGTAGGAACGACCGATCCAGGACGATGTGGACTCCCTGGCTCGCGGTGATGATATCGGGGGCGCCGGGATCGTCCAGGTGGCGTACGGCGTCCGAGAAGACACCTGTGGCGTTCACCAACACCCGCGCTCGGATCTCAAGCTCCCGGCCTTCCTCCTCCTCCCGCGCCAGCACCCCGCACACGGCGCCCCGCTCCTTGATCAGCCCCTCGACCCGGACGTGGTTGAGGGGGACGCCTCCCAGGTCCACCACGGTCCGGGCCAGCGTAATGGCCAGCCTCGAGTCGTCGAACTGGCCGTCGTAGTAGATCACGCCGCCGCGCAATCCCTCGGGCTCCACGGTCGGGATCCGCTCCAGCGTTTCCTCGCGCGACAGGAGCTGCGACGGTCCCAGGCCCAGCTTTCCGGCCAGCGCGTCGTACACCTTTAGGCCGATACCGTAAAACGGGCCTTCCCACCAGTCGTATACCGGGACCACGAACGACAGGTGGTGCACCAGGTGGGGCGCGTTCTGGATCAGCAACCCCCGCTCGCGCAGGGACTCCAGCACGAGCGAGATGTCGCCCTGCCTCAGGTAGCGCACCCCTCCGTGGATGAGCTTCGTGCTGCGGCTGGACGTTCCTTGGGCAAAGTCCGCCTGCTCCAGCAGCAGGGTATCGTAGCCTCGCGAAGCCGACTCCACGGCCACGCCCAGGCCGGTGGCGCCACCGCCGATGACGACGATGTCCCAGGTCCGGCCGTCTGTGGCCGCTGCGAGAAGGGCGTCGCGGTTCAATCGTGGCCGCTCGGCGCGGAGTCGGACTGCGTGATCACCGACTCGGGGGCGGGGCCGGCCGGCACGTCCGCGCCCATGTGGAGACCCCACCAGTCGCGCGCCCGGGTCTGTGTCCAGGGCTGCGCGGCGGCCCAATCCTCGAGGGCCGCGCCCAGGGTGAGCATGTCCCGGTAGCGCCCCCCCGGCCGCTTGGCAAGACACTTCAGGATAATCGTATCAAGTGACTTTGACACAGCGACTTCCGCCACCCGCGAAGGTGGCACCGGATCGACCTTCAGGTGCTTGGCGATCACGTCCAGAGGCGACGAGCCAGTGAATGGAGGGGTCCCGGCAACCATCCAGTAGGCCACGCAGCCCACGCTGTAGATGTCCGCCCGGTGGTCCACCTTTTCTTCGGCTGCCGTCTCCGGGGCCATGTAGAGAGGAGTCCCGAAGATGCTGCCGGCCTGGGTCAGCTCGGGCGAGCCGGAGGCTGGCTGAAGGTGCTTCGCCAGCCCGAAGTCCAGCACCTTCACGAAGTCGTAGAGGCCGCCCCTCTCGGTGAGGAAGATGTTCGACGGCTTGATGTCGCGGTGGATGATGTCTCGCGCGTGCGCCTCTCCCAGCGATCCGCATACCTGCCGCAGTATGTAAGCGGCCCGGGACGGCTCCATCGGACCGTGCTTCTCCACCATACGCTGGAGGTCCACCCCGTCCAGGTATTCCATCGCATAGTAGAACGTCGCGTCAGCCGTCTGCCCGAAATCGAAGATGGTGATCGTGTTCGGGTGGCTGAGGGTGGCCGACAGCTGCACCTCGCGCTCGAACCGGGCCACGGCCTCGGGTCGCCTCGCCGGATCGGCTTCCATGACCTTCACAGCCGTGGGCCGGCGGATCATCGCGTGCTCGGCTCGGTACACCTTTCCCATTCCGCCCTTCCCGAGCTCTCCCTCGATCAGGTAGTTGCCGACCCGCGAGGCCGCGTGGAGCTCCCGGCGCATCGCGTACAGCGTATGGGTGATGAACACCGAGACCCAGGCGAGCACCGCCACGGCGATCGGCTGGTCGACTAGGGCGTGGCGCAGCGCGTCGCCTCCCTGCGCGTCCCAGAACGCACCGACCTCGGGAACCAGCCTCTTTGCGACCAGGACGAGGGCCGGGTAGGCCGCGATGACCACCGCGCCCAGCGTCACCTGATACGAGAGCCGCCACGGGATGATCGCTGCGGGGAGAAAGAGCAAGATAGCCGCGTCGAAGTAATGCTCCTTTCCCGGCATCAGGGTGGCCGCGAAGGAGGCGTCGAGCACGGCTATGAAGGCCAGCGCCCCGAGGACGATGAGCTGGAGCTGGCGGGCGGTCCACCGGTCCTTCCACAGGAACATGGCAGCGAGACCGAATGCCAGAGGATACAGCCACCAGGCCGCCGGGTAGAGGCCCGCGAGTGGGCTCTCGAGAGGCGGCGGGAGCTGCAACACCGTGTGGGCCAGGAGGATGATCACGAGGGAGAGCGCGATGCCGAAACCCAGCGCGATGCGACCGCGCCGCCACAAGGCCGTGCGTAGCTCGCGGTCGAATGTGGTCCCCGCCGTCGTCGGGACCTCCATCGCCCGTGTCACGGCGACCTGCCTGTGCATGTCGGGCCCCGATCGCTGGAAGGAGAGCACCGCCGGGCCGCTCCGCTCAGTCCGCCTTCGGGTTCGCGGCCTTCACCTCGTCGCCGACGTACTCCTCGTACTGCTCGAAGTTCTTTTGGAAGCGGCCCGCTAGGTCGCGGGCGGCGTCGTCGTAGGCTTCCTTGTCGTCCCAGGTGTTCCGCGGACTGAGGACCTCGGGCGGGACGTCGGGGCACGACTCCGGAACGTGGAGTCCGAACACGGGGTCCTCGGCCGTGGGAACCTCGCGCAGCGAGCCGTCCAGCGCGGCGTGCACCATGGCCCGGGTGTAGGCGATCTTCATCCGCTCGCCGACGCCGAACGGGCCGCCAGTCCATCCTGTGTTCACGAGCCAGCAGTCCACCTCGTGCTCGGCGATCTTCTTACCCAACATCTCGGCGTAGACGCTGGGGTGCAGCGCCATGAAGGGCGCCCCGAAGCAGGCGCTGAAGGTGGCCTGCGGCTCGCTGCCCAGGCCCTTCTCCGTACCCGCCAGCTTCGCCGTATAACCCGAGAGGAAATGGTACATGGCCTGCTCCGGCCTCATCTTCGAGACAGGAGGGAGCACCCCGAACGCGTCGGCGGTGAGCATGACGATGTTGTTTGGATGGCCGGCCATCCCCGTCTCGGAGGCGTTGGGGATCTGACGGATGGCGTATGCCGCCCGGGTGTTCTCGGTTAGCGAGTCGTCGTCGAGGTCCAGCCCTCGGCTGTCGAAATCGACCACCACGTTCTCGAGGATGGTGCCGAAGCGCCGCGTGGTCCCGTAAATTTCCGGCTCCGCTTCCTCCGACAGCCGAATCACCTTCGCGTAGCAGCCTCCCTCGAAGTTGAACACGCCGCGGTCGCTCCACCCGTGCTCGTCGTCACCGATCAGGGTGCGCGCGGGGTCGGCGGAGAGGGTCGTCTTTCCCGTTCCCGAGAGCCCGAAGAAGATCGCCGTGTCACCGTCCGGCCCCGTGTTGGCGGAGCAGTGCATCGGCAGCACCTTCTGGGCCGGGAGCAGGTAGTTCATGATCGTGAACACCGACTTCTTGATCTCGCCGGCGTAGCTCGTACCTCCGATCAGGACGAGACGGTGCCCCAGGTCCACCAGGATGAACGTGGTCGAGTTGGTGCCATCCTCCTCCGGGTAGGCGTGAAATCCGGGAACCTGGATGACCGTGAACCGCGGCACGTGATCGGGGAGGTCCGCGGGGTTGGGCCGGATAAACATGTTCCGGGCGAACAGGCTGTGCCATGCCGACTCGGTGATCACCCGAATCGGAACGCGGTACTCGGGGTCGGCGCCGGCGTAGCAGTCCTGCACGAAGATGCCCCGACCCTGCAGGTAGGCGAGCATTCGCCGGTGCATGGTGTCGAACCTCTCCCGCGCGAACGGCCGGTTGACGTCGCACCACCACACGTCGTTCTCGCTGCTCGGCTCCCGCACGACGAACTTGTCGTTGGGCGAGCGTCCCGTGTGGTCGCCGGTCCGGACCACCAGCGGACCATGGGCGACCAGGCCCTCGTCCGCGCGGATGGCGTACTCATAGAGAGCCGGCGTCGTGAAGTTCCAGCGGACGATGTTGGCGAGACGGATGCCGTGGTTCTCGACTCCGTACTTGCTGATACTCGGACCGATCTGTTGCATGGATGCCGAGCCTCTCCGGTGTTCTCCTGGCTGACTCACTGCGTGGCGACGACACGTGCAATCCGGTGCGTTCGACCAAGATACTGGAGCACGACGGATACCCCAAACCCGTCTGGCTCCGTCCGCTGGGCCAGGGTATGTTGTCCCCCCGGCCAGAAGCTCGAAACCCCCCGAACGGTCGAGGACGTGGGCACGATGATCAACCTTACCGGCTGTGATCTGATCATAGAAGAGGTTGTGGCTGTCGCCCGTCAGGGTGAGAAGGTGGCTCCGCTGGATGCGCCGGTGCGCGAGCGAATGGAGGCGAGCCTGCGCTGGGTGCGGGAGACCGTGGCCGACGGCGCCACGGTGATATACGGAGTGAACACCGGCTTCGGCCGGCTGGCGACGGAGCGCATCGGTGCGGAAGATGCAGGCCGCCTTTCACGGAACCTGATCCTGCACACCTGTTCCGGAGTCGGTCCTCCGCTGCCGGAGGACGTCGTGCGGGCCATGATGCTGATTCGTGCCAACACGCTGGCTCGGGGCAACTCCGGGGTGAGGATCGAGCTAGCGGAGACCTTCATCCGCATGCTGAACACTGGGGTCACTCCGTACGTGCCTTCAAAGGGATCACTGGGTGCGAGTGGCGACTTGGCCCCCTTGGCCCACATCGCCGTCGTGATGACGCGAGACGCGGACGGCGACGGCGCACACGCCGGCCGGGCCTGGTACAACGGCGAGCTCCTGAACGGCGCCGAGGCCATGGAGCGGGCCGGGATCCCGAGGCTCGTGCCGCAGGCCAAGGAAGGCATTGCCCTCACGAACGGCACGACCTTCATGGTCGCGGCGGCGGCCCTGGCGGTGAGCGATGCCCTGGAGCTGCTGGACCATGCGCAAGCCGCGGCCGCCCTCAGCCTCGAAGCGCTGTGTGCCCTCTCCGACTCCTTCCACCCCGCCCTGCAAGAGGCCAGCGGCCAGATCGGCCAGGCAGAAGCGGCGGCTCACCTGCGCGCCGTGCTGGAAGAGAGCCGCCTCATCGACTCCGAGCCGAGCCGTGTGCAGGACGCGTACAGCCTGCGCTGCATTCCGCAGGTGCACGGTCCGATCCGCGACGCCGTGCGCTTTGTCGAGAGCCGGATCGCCAGCCTCCTGAACGGGAGCAGCGACAACCCGCTTGTCTTCCTGGACCTGCCCGGCGAGCCGAAGCGGGCCATTTCGGGCGGCAACTTCCACGGCGAGGGACCGGCACTGTGGCTGGACCTGCTGGGCATGGCCATGGCCGAGGTGGGCAGCATTAGCGAGCGACGAACCTTCCGGCTCCTGGATCCGGACCTGAACCAGGGCCTGCCATCGATGTTGGTCGCATCCCCCGGGCTGGACAGCGGCCTGATGGTGGCACAGTACACGGCGGCTGCACTGGTCTCGGAGAACAAGACTCTGTCCCATCCCGACGTGGTGGACTCGATTCCCTCCAGCGCCGACCAGGAAGATCACGTGAGCATGGGGGCCAACGCGGCGCGCCACACCCTCGAGATTCTGGAGAACCTTCGCCACGTCATCGCGATCGAGCTTCTCACGGCGGCGCAAGCCGTGGATCTGAGGCCCGACGGACCCGACCGACTGGGGCGGGGGACAAGCGCGGCCTTTGCCAAGATCCGTAGCCGGGTTCGCTTCATGGAGCAGGACCGAGCGCTGACGCCCGACATCGAAGCTGTCGTCGACCTCGTCCGCTCGGGAGCGATCGTAGCGGATGTGCGGGAGGCGCTGGGACCGGCCTGACCCTGTGGGCCTGCTACGGCGCCATCGAGTACACTCCCGGAAACCGCCGACGTGAACACGAGTGGGAATACCGAGATGAACTGGGATCGGAATGACATAGGAGCCTTCCTCAAGGTGCTCGATCCGGAAGAGAACGAGACGGGCGGCGGCACAGCGTCGGCTGTGGCCGGCGCCATGGCAGCGGGACTAGCCGGGATGGTGGCCCGGGTGTCGATCGGCAAGAAGGAGATGGAGCCCGAGGAGTACTACCGCGAGATCGATGCGGCGGCCCAGAACCTGACGGCAGACCTGTTTCACGGCGGCCAGGAAGACTCCCGGGCCTTCGGATCGGTGATGAAGGCCTTCGGCATGCCACGGGAGACCGATGATGAGAAGGCGGAGCGCTCGGCGGCCATCCAGGCCGGCATGGTCGGTGCGGCCCGGGTGCCGCTGGCGAACGCTGAGCGCTGTGCCCGGGTGCTGGAGCTCGTCGGGAGGTTGGAGGGCCGCTCCAATCCGAACGCCGGTTCGGACTTGGCGGTAGCTCGCTCCCTGGCCACGACGGCCCTCGAGGGATGCCTCGCCAACGTCGAGATCAACCTCACCAGCATCAGGGATGAGGGAGTCCGCGACGAGCTGGGCAACCTGGCCGACGCGCTTCGAGCGGCAGTTGCCGCCGGGTCGGTCACACCGGAGGGAGACGCCGATGTCTAAGGTGCTGATGTGCGAGTCCAACGTAAGCGAGGGCCGGCGTGCCGAGGTCGTGGATGAGCTCGTGGCCGCGGTGCGGGCTGTCGACGGCGTGAAGGTCGCCGACTGGTCCGCCGACCCGGACCACAACCGGGCGGTCATCACTTACGTCGGACCACCGGAGAAGGTACTTGAGGCGGCGAAGGCGCTGGCCTCCGCGGCCCTCGAACGGATCGACATGAGCTCTCACGAGGGAGAGCACCCGCGCATGGGCGCCCTCGACGTAGTTCCCTTCATCCCGCTCCGCGACATGAAGTCCGACGAAGCGGTGGAGATCGCGCGGGAGTTCGGCCACTGGCTCGGTGAGCAGGGCGTGCCCGTCTACTACTACGAGGACGCGGCCACGCGGCCCGAGCGGGTGAGCCTGCCCAAGATCCGCAAGGGAGAGTACGAGGCACTGCCCGAGAAGCTGACGGACCCGCAGTGGGCGCCAGATGAAGGGCCCGCCGAGTTCAACCGGAAGGCAGGCGCCACGGTGACCGGTGCCCGTTTCCCGCTCATCGCCTTCAACGTCAATCTGCATACCACGAACCTCGAGTTGGCGCAGACCATCGCCCGCGCCGTTAGGCACATCAACGGCGGTTACCGGTACGTGCGGGGGATGGGCTTCGCACTCGAGGACAAGGGCATGGTCCAGGTCTCGATGAACCTGGTCAACTACATGCAGACACCGATCCCGCGGGTGCTCGAGACGGTGCGCTCAGAGGCCGCGCGGTACGGCGTCACGGTGGCGGGTACCGAGCTGATTGGCCCCGTTCCGCTGGGTGCGCTGGAGGAGGTCGTGCACCATTACCTCCAGACGCACGACTTCAGGGCCGAGCAGATCGTCGAGACGGCGCTGCTGGACTGAAATGAGCAGAGAGGCTGGACGGACGACGGGAGCGTCGCGACCGGCGGCGGATCTGCTCGTAACCGGCGCTGCCGAGGTGATCACGTGTGCCGGGCCGCCGGAGGATCCGCTCGGGAGCATTTCCAACGCGGCAGTGGCGGTGGCCGGCGAGACGATCCTGGCCGTGGGACCGGAGGACGATGTCCGGCGTGCCGTCGACTGGAGCGCCGGCTCGGTCGTGGACGCCGCCGCCGGCATCGTGGCGCCCGGGTTCGTCGACGCGCACACGCACCTGGTTTTTGGAGGCTCGCGTGTCCGCGAGTATGCCGCCCGCCTCACCAGGAGCCGCAAGGAGGTCGAGGCACTGGGAATCCCCACGGGGATCATGTCCACCGTGTCGATGACGCGGAGCGAAGATGCCGAGGCCCTGACCGCCGCGGGGGTGGGGCGGCTGGACGGGATGCTCCACCACGGTACCACCACGGCCGAGAGCAAGAGCGGCTACGGGCTCACCCTCGAGGACGAGCTCAAGCTGCTGGACGTGAACCGACGCCTCCAGGACAGCCACTGTGTGGACCTGGTGAGCACCTTCATGGGTGCCCACGACTTTCCGCCCGAGCTCTCGCGGGAGCGGTACATGGACCTGGTCGTGGAGGAGATGATCCCTGCCGTGGCGGAGGCGCAGCTGGCCTCGTTCTGCGACGTCTTCTGCGACGAGGGCTACTACACGGTGGAGCAGTCACGCAGGATCCTGGAAGCCGGGATGGAGATGGGCCTGGCGCCCAGGATCCACGCCGACCAGTACGCGGCCCTGGGCGGCGCCGAGTTGGCTGCCGAGCTTGGCGCGGTGTCGGCCGACCACCTCAACTTCGCCTCCGCGGAGGGGCTGGCAGCCATGGCCGGGGCTGGCGTCACAGGGGTCCTCTTGCCGCTGATCGACTTCGCCGTGAGGCATCCCCGCCCGATCGACGCGAGGCGCTGGGTCGAGGCCGGACTCCCAATCGCCCTCGGCACCGACCTATGCCCCGGCTGCTACGCTGTTTCCATGCAGCTGACGATGCAGTTCGCCTGCCGTGCGAGCGGCCTGTCTCCGGAGCAGGCGCTCCTGGCAGCGACGGCCGGGGCCGCGCGGGCCTGCGGGCTCTATGACCGCGGGACGCTGGCCGAAGGCATGCTGGCGGACCTGCAGGTGTGGGCCATCCCCACGTTCGAGGACCTGGTCTACCGAATTGGAGTCAATGCGGTAGAGCGAGTGATAAAGCGAGGAAAGGTGGTAGTCTGATGGCCCAGACCGTGGGTCCGCGGACCGTCCGGGCTCCGCGCGGAACCGAGATCAGCTGTAAGGGATGGCTCCAAGAGGCAGCTCTCCGGATGCTGATGAACAACCTGGATCCGGAGGTGGCCGAGCGTCCCGACGACCTGGTGGTATACGGCGGCCGCGGCCAGGCGGCACGAAACTGGGAATGCTTCGATGCGATCGTCCGCGCCCTGCGCGAGCTGGAAGACGACGAGACTCTGCTCGTCCAGTCCGGAAAGCCGGTTGCCGTCTTCCTCACTCACAAGGACGCCCCACGCGTGCTCATCGCCAACTCGAACCTCGTACCTCACTGGGCCACCCAGGAGCACTTCGACGAGCTCGCCGCGAGGGGCCTGATCATGTTCGGCCAGATGACCGCCGGAAGCTGGATCTACATCGGCACTCAGGGGATCCTGCAGGGCACCTACGAGACCCTGGGCGCGCTGGCGACGCAGAAGGATTGGGACGGGCTGAAGGGCAGGGTGGTGCTCACGGCCGGGCTGGGAGGAATGGGTGGCGCCCAGCCCTTGGCGGTGACGATGAACGAAGGCGTCGCGCTGGTCGTGGAGGTGGATCCGAAACGAGCCCAACGTAGGCTGGATACGGGATACGTCGACCGGGTGGTGGATGACGTCTCCGAGGCCGTCGCCATCTGCGAGTCGGCCCGCGCCGAGGGCGAACCGCTCTCGGTGGGCCTCATTGGGAACGCCGCCGAGGTCCTGCCGGACCTGGCCGAGCTTGGCTTCGAGCCGGACGTGGTCACCGACCAGACTCCCGCCCACGACGTCCTCATGTACGTCCCCGCCGAGACCAGCGTCGAGGAGGCGGAGCGGCTGCGGGCGGACGATCCGAAGGAATACGAGCGGCGATCGATGCCCTCGATGGCGCGGCATGTGGAGGCGATGCTGGAGTTCCAGCGCCGCGGCTCCGAAGTGTTCGACTACGGCAACAACCTGCGGCAGCGGGCGCTCGACGCCGGAGTGAAGGACGCCTTCGACTACCCCGGGTTCGTTCCCGCCTACATCCGGCCGCTGTTCTGCGAGGGGAAGGGACCTTTCCGCTGGGCGGCGCTGTCGGGAGATCCGCAGGACATCTACGTGACCGACGAGGCGGTGATGGAGCTGTTCCCGCACGACACACACCTGCACCGCTGGCTCACCATGGCCCGCGAAAAGGTCCACTTCCAGGGCCTCCCGTCCCGCATCTGCTGGCTCGGCTATGGCGATCGCGAGAAGGCCGGGCACCGCTTCAACCAGCTGGTGGCCAGGGGCAAGGTTCAGGCCCCCATCGTCATCGGCCGCGACCACCTGGACGCGGGCTCGGTGGCGAGCCCGAACCGCGAGACCGAGGGAATGAAGGATGGAACCGACGCCGTCTCGGACTGGCCGATCCTCAACGCCATGATCAACGCCGTCGGCGGCGCGACCTGGGTGAGCTTCCACCACGGCGGTGGCGTGGGCATCGGCTACGCCCAGCACGCCGGGCAGGTGATCGTCGTGGACGGCACCGCGGCCGCCGAGAGGCGACTGGAGCGCGTCCTGACTACCGACCCGGGCATGGGCGTCGTGCGCCACGCCGACGCAGGCTACGAAAGGGCGATCCAGGTCGCGCGGGACTGCGGTATCAAGATGCCGATGCTGGGAACGACCCAGGCGAGCGCGGATGGGTGCTGAAAGCCCGTGGTGCGCACGCCATAATTGACGCGGTCGGCGCCCAACTGCATCGTAGAGACGTTGTAGCTGC
>JBDGYE010000016.1:0-33368 GCA_039584255.1 Gemmatimonadota bacterium | reverse complement strand
TTCGGCGTGAGAGCATCCAGGCCTTAGAGAAGGGCCTCGGGGTCGCGGTCGATCTCCAGCCGAAGGGGGCCGCTGAGGCCGTGCCGCCGGGCCAGTTGCCGCAACACCGGGCCGAGGCTGGCCGGACGGTCGGCTTTGATGAGGAAGTGCCAGCGCCAGCGGCTGCGCAGCCGATCGATGGGGCAGGGCGCCGGCCCCAGGACGCGCACGTCCTCGAGCTGACGGCTGTCGATGAGACCGCGGGTCCAATCCGTGAGGTGGCCCGCGGCGTCGGCGACTGCCTGCTCGGATGTGCCTGACACCACTAGGTTCGCCAGACGGAGATGGGGCGGGTAGCCCGGCCCCGCCCGGTCCTCCAGCTCGCTCCTGGCGAATCCCTCGTAGTCGTGAGACACGGCGGCGCGGAGGGCCCCATGATTGGGTCGTGACGTCTGGATCAGGACCTCCCCCGGGCTGGGGCCGCGTCCAGCCCTGCCGGCAACCTGAGCCAGCAGTTGAAACGTTCGCTCGCTCGCCCTGAAGTCGGGCAGATTGAGCCCGACATCCGCGTTTATCACCCCCACCAACGTCACTCCCGGGAAGTCCAGCCCCTTGGATATCATCTGCGTTCCGAGAAGGATGTCCACCTGCCGGCGACGCACGCTCTCCAGGATCCTGCGGTGCGCTCCCTTTCCGCCCGTGGTGTCGACGTCCATTCGGACGATGCGGGCAGCCGGGAATTCCTCACCCAGCCGGCGCTCCACCTGCTCGGTGCCCAGGCCGGAATACGTCAGATTCGTGGACCCGCACTGCCCGCATCTGATCGGAATTTCCATGTCGAAACCACAGTGGTGGCAGACGAGCCTTTTCCTCCGCCTGTGGAAGGTCAGCGAAACGTTGCATCGGCGGCACCTACCCACCCATCCGCAATCCCCGCACTGAAGAAAGGTCGAGTACCCCCTACGGTTGAGCAGGAGGATCGACTGCTCTTCCCTCGCCAGCCGATGCCGGACGGCGTCCCGCAGCCGCGGAGTGAGAACACTCGGACCCGGCTTCTCTTCGCGCCGTTGCTCGGAAGACGGCCGGTCCCGTCGCAGGTCCACGAGCTCCACCCGCGGCAGAGGATGCGGGGTCGCACGCTCCGGGAGCTCGTACAACCGGTATCGCCCGCCCAGCGCATTGTGCCAGCTCTCGAGGGAAGGCGTGGCGGATCCGAGCAGACACAGCGCTCCCTCGAGTCGGGCGCGAACGGCTGCGACCGCGCGCGCATGGTACCGTGGCGTCTCAGACTGCTTGTAGCTTCCGTCGTGCTCTTCGTCGAGGATGATCACCCCGGGCTCGCGAACCGGCGCGAAGATGGCCGATCTCGTGCCAACGACCACCCGCTTCCGCCCTTCCCTGAGCGCCTTCCATTCGTCGTGTCTCTCTCCGGCCGACAGGGCGGAGTGGAGGATGGCCACCTCGGCGTCGAACGAGGAGCGGAAGCGCTGAACCGTCTGGGGGGTCAGCGAGATCTCCGGCACGAGGACGATGGCCGACCGGCCCCGAAGACGAAGCTCCTCGATGAGCCGAAGGTAGACGACCGTCTTGCCCGAGCCCGTGACTCCGCGCAGGAGCGCCACCCCGGGCTCGACCTCTGCCGCCTGGCGGACGAGCCCGTCCAGCACCTCGGTCTGCGCTGCGGTCAGGGAGTGCGGGAGTGAAGCCGGCTCGCCGTCGTCTCCCATGGGCTCACGCGACACGACCTCGTCCGCGATCTCGGCCACACCTCGGTCGACCAGACCCTTGAGGACCGAGCGGCTGAATCCCAGCTGGCGCTCCATGTGCGCGAGCGAAGAGCTGCCGCCCATTGCTTCCAGACAGTCGTACGCCTCCCGTTGCCGAGCCGCCCGCCCGAACAGAGCATCGCGCTCGAGCAGCGTGGGAAGCTCCCGCTCGATTCGGATGACCTTCCGCCTCAACTCCGGGGCGACTTCCGCACCCGCGTCGCCGAGAAAGCCCGGTGGAAGTGCGGCCCGATAGACCAGACCCGGCGGAGCCACGTAGTAGCGCGCGATCCAGTCGCACAGCTCCAGGAGCGGCGAGTCGAGAAGCGGCTCCCGATCCAGGATGTCCGCGACATCACGGAGATTCCGCCTGCCCGGCCTGGCCATGCGCTCGACGACCAGTCCGACCTGCCTCGTCCGCCCGAGGGGCACGCGCGCCCTCACGCCGGGCCGGGCGGCCTCCGATAGGTGATCTGGCACACGGTACGCGAACGTCTGGAGCACGGGACGCGGCAGGGCAACGCGGCAGAATCCTCCCCCGCCGGCCTCTCTTTCGCCTTCGGTCTCGATGTGGCGAGGCGCCGCCGCCTCCGGCCGCGTCACTTTCCCGTTTCCGTGCATTCTTGACGTTTCCCGCGGACTCCCTCTAAACTCCCGCGGCAAGAGTGGAGGTTACCTTATCCGATGGGCTGTCTGGCACTCAACGCTTCGTTCGAGCCTCTAACGATCCTGCCTGTGCGGCGGGCCCTTCGCCTGGTCATCGACCGGAAGGCAGAGGCCTTGGAGGTGGACGAGGATCGCCCGTTCAGATCTGAGTCCGCTCACTACCCGGCGCCGGTGGTCATCCGTCTCGTGCGCTACATCAACGTTCCCCGTCGATTCAGGCGTCAGGTCACCAACACCTTCCTGTTCGCCCGTGACCGCTACCGCTGTCAGTACTGCGGCAGGCACCGGCGGGCCCTCGGGTATCGCGAGTCACTCACTCGAGACCACATCATCCCGCTTTCGCGCGGCGGTGACAACCGCTGGACGAACGTGGTCACCGCGTGCAGCCGGTGCAATCTTCGCAAGGGGAACGGCACGCCGTCAGAGTCCGGCATGCGGCTCAGGTGTAAGCCGGAGGAACCGAGCGATGTCGAGCTCATCTGGGCCGTCAGGCGGGTGACGCCCATTCAGGCGCGCTACATCCGTATGTTCTACGGTGAAGAGGTTCTGCGCGTTCTGGTCCACTGACCCTGGGCGGGTAAGATGGGCATAGGAAGTATCGGCTTCTCCGAGATGGTCGTCATCTTCATCATCATTCTCATCTTCTTCGGGCCGCGGCGCTTCCCGGAGATCGCGCGCTCCCTCGGGCACGCGATGCGGGAATTCAGGCGCAGTCTCAACCAGATCCAGCGGGAGCTGGAGGAAGCTGATCCGAGGTCGGCAATGCCCGGCCGAGACTGGGGACTCTCCGGTAGCGGTGCGCGGGAGAGGAAGAGCGCGGCCCAACCGGGGGGGCGAGAGGAAGCACGGCCAGGGAACCGAGAGGAAGTCCTGCCGCCCGAGATCGGCGAGGCGGGAGACGGAACCAGCCCCGCGGAACAGCTTCCGATGTTCGGGCAGCCGACAGAGGACGCGGGCGCCGGCCCGTCCGACGGCGCGGCCGAATCAACCGGGACCGCGGCCGAGCGCTATCGCCCTTCCGGTCTCAAGGGACCGGACATCGGATCCGCGTGAGCTGCGGGGGGCGACCGTCGCGACCCTCGCTGGCCAGGTAGACCCAGCCGCCGTCGCCGGTGAACGCCAGCCCTTCACCCTGCGGCTCCATCGCGGAGCTCAGCCCGACGTCCAGCGGCGCCGCCGTTGAGTCGAATCCGGCACTGCCCGACCACGGCAAGAGGAAGAGCGTCGAGTAGCTGCGGATCGCCAGTCTCGTCCCGTCGGGAGAGAGGTCGGCCGCGGTCAGATACTGCGACGTAAGCTGGCCGATCGGCACATTCAGTCGGCCCAGGCGCCGCAGAGTGACCGCGGGGCCGCCCGTCGCCTCTTCCAGCTCGGCCAGCCTCGCCGCGTACAGCCACACCATGTCCTCCCGTCCCTTGCTGACGATGACCAACTCGCCCCGCTCTGCGTCCACGATCAGCGACTCGGCGTCACGGGGTCCGTCTGGGTAGACCAGCATGTAGCTGGCCAATGGAACGACCGGCTCCACTTCCCGACCGGTCCCCTCAATCGGCAGCTCGGGCAGTGGAAGCCGATGCACCAGGATGAACGGACGCCGCGCGAGATTGTCGCCGATGTCGGCCAGGTAGAGGCACCAGGCCTCGCCGCAGCGTGCGAGAGCGATGTCTTCCGGATCCACGTTCGGCGTACCGCTGACACCCGCCGATCCCACCAGCCGGCCTGTCGAGTCGACGGCGTACAGCACGGGCGGGTTGCCGCTGTCGTTGTGAAGCCAGAAGAGTCCCTGGCGGCGGGGGTCCCTCACCATTCCCGAGGCCTCGAGGAGCTCGGCTGGAAGTCCGGCCAAGACCTGCGGCCGGCCGCAAGGCTCCTCGCCCAGCTGCGCTCCGGTAGCGCCGCCGCCACAAGCGGTGACCACGAGCGTTGCCATCAGGATGCGGGCAAGCGCCGCCGCGGAGCCGTACTCGGTCCGGGCTACGGGTCTCGGTCTGAGGCGGTCCTCTCCGATCGACATCAGAGACCGCTTCCCTCGTGCGGCGCCGGTCCGAACCGACTCCCGAGCTCGCGATACCTCCGGTTCCCCTTCTCGTCAAGGTGGCGCAGCCATTCCATGACCTCCGGAGAGGACGGATTTCCCCGGGCGGCAAGGTAGCCCGGGTCCAGCACGACGGCGGTCGGCAGCATGGACCACACCCCGGACGTGAGGACCGACAGAGCCAGAGAAGCTCCCCGTTCGCACTCCCCACACAGGCGGACCATCCCTTCGATGGACTCCACCGGTAGGCCGTTTATACGGTAGTCTCCCGGCGATTCCGATACATCGAGGGCCAAAGTGAACCCGGACAATGATCCCGGAACCTCCCACACGCCGGTGAGCGTGACTCCCGCCTCTAAAGGAGGCACCGGCGCCACATCTCCGGATCCGCTTGCGGCTTCCTCCGCCCCCGGGGCGCCCTCCCGCACCTCTCGCCACCCGGCCAGCTTGACCGGACTGTGTAAGGCCTCCAGCAGCCGCTCGGGTATCAGGTCCAGCTCTCGCTCGACCTTCTCATCTGCCCACCGCAGCTCCAAACGAACCGCCGGAGACTCCCGAGTCGCCCGCACGAGCCGGCTGAACGGCAGGGCGATCAGCGCGGAGTCGGCCTGGCCGGGCGTAAGCCAGGTGGCCGCTCCGCGGGCCTCCTCCCCGCCCGCGCGGACCTTGAGGTCGACGCTGTCGATCGGCGTGCGTGCCCAGGCGGTGAGCGGGATTCGCACCATGCCCATCAGCTCCTCACCCTGCCACGTCAGAGCTCGGGTGGGTCCCGCATCGCCCTCGGCCAACACCCACGGGGTCGGACCGGTGCGGACGTCTCCCGGCGGGCGCGAAGCCTGAGTGCGGATTCCCTCGATGGCTCCGGGCTCCGGTCCGCCCAGCCGGACGCGCCAACCATATCGGCAGTCTCCACTGGCCACCTTGACCAGCACGGTGTTCCAGCCGAGTCCGAGTCGGACTGCCATTAACTCTTGCGCCGGCGCGTCGCCTTCCGACGACGCCCCACCGTCGTCGTACGAACCGCCCGGCCGCGCTGGCCGGCCATTCACCCACACGGAGATCCGCGAGCATTCCAGCGGAGCCCACTCGACGAGCATCGTGCGGTCCTCCGGCGCCCGAACGTAGGCATGGACGTAGGTTACGGCCGCTTCCGGCCTCTCGGCGACGATCGTGTCGAGATCGAACTCGGCCACCGAGTCCTGTCGCGCCAACGTCCACTCGGCTCCCGCCGCCTCGCGCCCCCGATCCGGAAGCACGCCTGCCTCCCCCGCGCCCGAGAGGTACTCGGAGGCCATCGGATCGCCAACGGAATCGGCAGCGAACGGCGAGGACACGAGCCACCGGTCGAGGGCGACCCACTCCTGCGCCGCCGCCGGTCCCGCCAGGCTCAGACTCAGTGCCACCGCCGTCGGCAGCGCGCCTGCTCTCACGACCCGTCTCTCCCTGCTCTCCGGAACCTGGTTCAGCTTGACCCAATAAAGACCACGAGTCTAACGTCGTGTCGGCACGGATGCACGGTCCTGCAGCCAGCCTCGCGGCGCGCTGCGGCAGGCCACGGCCCCCGGACGGGGGCACCGGAGGGAGTCCGAATGACACTACGGACGACGACGCCGATCGGTGGAATCGGGTGAAAGAGCTCGTCAGGCTCCGGGTGAACGGCGACAACGTGGAGGTAGGCGTCCCTTCGCAGTACACCCTCCTCGAGACGCTGCGATACGCGTTGGGCCTAACCGGCTCGAAGCAGGGGTGCGACAAGGGGGACTGCGGGGCGTGCACGGTCGTCCTGGACGGGAGGGCCGTCCTTTCGTGCATCCTGCCTGTTCAGGAGGCCGCCGGACGCGACGTTCTGACCGTCGAGGGGCTCGCCGACGGTCCGGCGCCGCACGTGCTCCAGGATGCGCTGGATGTCACCGGAGGGGCCCAATGCGGCTTCTGCACACCCGGCATTCTGTGCAGCGCGTGGGTCCTCCTGGAGGAGAACCCTGCCGCGACCCGCGAGGAGATCGCCGCCGCCCTCGCCGGAAACCTCTGCCGGTGCACCGGCTACACGAAGATCTTCGAGGCCGTGGAGCTGGCCGGCGAGGCGATGCGCACCGGTCGCCGGCCGGGCGACATCATTCAGCCCCTGCGGGTCGAGTAGGAGGCCCCCATGCTGCTCGACGAGCTGCACCCTCTGCAGGAGCCGCAGGCCGATGACCCTGGCTCACTGGATCGAGTGGCCAGCGGACCGGAGGCCGGCGAGTTCCGCCACATCGGTCGCCGCAACCGGCGAAACGACGGCCTGGCCAGGTCCACCGGGAAGGAGATCTACACGGACGACATCTCCCTGCCGGGGATGCTGCACGCGAAGATACTGCGCAGCCCGCACGCCCACGCTCGCATCATCTCCGTAGAGACTTCGGAGGCGGAGGCGCTGGATGGAGTCCACGCGGCGATCACCGGCAGGGACCTGCCCATTCCATACGGGATCATCCCCTGGACCCGGGATGAGCAGGCGCTGGCGGCGGACAGGGTCCGATTCGTAGGCGACGCCGTCGGGTGCGTCGCGGCGGTGGACGAGGACACGGCCCTGGCCGCCCTGGAGCTCATCCGGGTGGAGTACGAGCCGCTGCCGTACGTCCTGGACCCCGAGGAGGCGCTGGGCGAGGAGGCGGCCCGCACGCCGATCCACGAGCCGCGCAGAGAGGGGCGCAACGGAAACGTCACGAAGCGGGTTGAGCTCGAGTTCGGCGAGGTAGACGAGCTGATGGCGGCGTCTGACGTGAACGTCGAGGGCGAGTATTTCTTCCACGGGACGACCCACACGGCCATCGAGCCCCACTGCGCACTGGCCCGTGTGGACCAGGACGGGATCCTCACCCTGTGGTCTGCTACCCAGGTGCCTCACTATCTGCACCGCGAGATCGCCCGGGTGCTGGAGCTGGACCCGGCCAAGATCCGCGTGATACAACCCGCTATCGGCGGCGCGTTCGGCGGCAAGTCGGAGCCATTCGACCTGGAGTTCTGTGTGGCGCTGCTGGCACTGCGCACCGGACGGCCCGTCAAATGCCTCTACACCCGCGAGGAGGTCTTCTACTCCCACCGGGGTCGCCACCCGATGAAGATGACGTACCGAGTGGGTGCTTCCCGGGAGGGCCGCATCAAGGCCGTGGACGCGAGGACGATCCTGGACGGCGGGGCCTACGCCTCGTTCGGGCTCGTGACGACCTACTACAGCGGCCAGCTCCTAACGGCGCCGTACGCCATCGAGTCGTACCGCTTCGACTCGACCCGCGTCTACACGAACAAGCCGCCATGCGGTCCCAAGCGCGGCCACGGCTCCGTGCAGCCCCGCTTCGCCTTCGAGATATCGCTCGATAAGGTAGCGGAGGCGCTGGACATGGATCCGATCGAGTTTCGGCGCGTCAACTTTATGGGGACCGGCCGCACGGTGAACGAGTTCCGGGTCCAGTCCAACGGCTTCCTGGAGTGCCTGGAGGCAGTCGAACGGGCGAGTGGATGGAAGGAGAAGCATCGCCGGCTGCCCTACGGCCGGGGCGTCGGCGTCGCAGGCTCGTGCTACATCTCGGGCACCAACTATCCCATCTACCCCAATCTCCTGCCGCAGGCCGCGGCCCAGGTGCAGATCGAGCGCTCGGGCCGGGTGACCGTGCTCCACGGCGCTTCGGAAATCGGGCAGGGCTCCGACGCGACGATGGCCTACATCGCGGCCGAGGAGCTCGGTGTGCCCCTGGGGTACGTCCGCGTCTTCTCCGCCGACACGGATCTCGTTCCCGTCGACCTCGGAGCGTACTCGTCCCGCGAGACGCTGATGGTGGGAAGTGCCGTTCTCATGGCCTGCCGCGAGCTGCGCGACAAGATCCAGTCGGCGGTGGCGAAGGAGTGGGACCTCCCCCCCGAGCGCGTGCGACTCGTAGGCGGCTGGGCCTTCGACGGGCACGAGCCGCGTAACGACGATCGTCGCCTTCCGATCGCCGCCGCCTTTCACCTGGCCGAGGCCGACCACGGCACGTTGGGCGCCGTGGGCCACTACAACACCCCGAAGGAAGGAGTGCACGGCGAGTACCGCGGCGGAACGATCGGCGCCTCTCCCGCTTACAGCTTCACGGCCCACGTCGCGGAGGTCGAGGTGGACCCGGAGACCGGCTTCGTGAACGTCAGCGACATCTGGGTGGCCCACGACTGCGGACGGGCTCTGAACCCCGTGCTGGTCGAAGGCCAGATCGAAGGCTCTGCCTACATGGGGTGGGCCGAAGCGGTGATGGAGGAACAGGTCATGAAACGTGGCGAACAGGAAGACGGGCTGCACGATGGCCCGTCGCTGCTCGACTACCGGATCCCGACCTCGCTGGACTGTCCAGAGTTCCACGCCATTGTCGTGGAGGCCAACGACCCGGAGGGTCCATACGGGGCCAAAGAAGCCGGCGAAGGACCGCTCCATCCCTCCCTGCCGGCGATCGCGAACGCGATCTACGACGCGGTGGGGGTACGGATGGACTCGCTCCCGTTTACCCCGGACCGGGTCTGGCGAGCGCTGCGCGAGAACGAGGCCATGGAGTTTGAGAGAGCGGCGGGATGAGAGAAGAGTCTCCGGCGACGGCCGACGGCCGGCCGGAAACCGCCACACTGGCGGGAGGCTGCTTCTGGTGCTTGGACGCCGTGTTCAGGGACCTGCGCGGTGTCCTGTCTGTAGAGTCCGGCTACGCCGGCGGGCACGTGGAGAGCCCGTCCTACGAGCATGTCTGCTCCGGGGCCACGGGGCACGCGGAAGCGGTACGGGTGGCCTTCGATCCCGCGGTCATCTCGTATCGGGATCTCCTCGAGATCTTTTTCTCGCTTCACGACCCGACTACGCTCAACCGCCAGGGAGCGGACGTCGGGACCCAGTACAGGTCGGCCGTCTTCTATAGCACGCCCGCGCAGCGAGAGGCGGTCGAGGAGATCATCGCCGAGATGGAGCGAGACGGGGTGTGGGACGCGCCGATCGTCACGGAAGTCGTGCCCCTCGACACGTTCTACCCGGCCGAGGACTACCATCAGGACTACTTCCGCAGGAATCCGAATCAAGGGTATTGCCAGGTGGTCGTAGCGCCGAAGGTGGCGAAGTTCAGAGCGCGTTTCGCGGAGCTGCGGAAGGAGGCCGAGAGGGCCGGATGAGACAACCCGAGTTCGAGATGGAACGCTGGCAGTCGCTGTACGAGAACGAGGTCGAGCTGAACCTTTCCGAGAGCGGCGTGCTTCCCTTCACCTTCGATGAGTTCTGCGAGTTCGCCGGCGTAGAGCCCGGCAGCACCAAGCTCGGCTACGGACACACGGACGGGACGCCACAGCTCAGGGCCCGCGTCGCTGCCATGTTCCCGGGCGCGGGCCCTCAGAACGTGGTCGCCACCACCGGGAGCGCCGAAGCCAACTTCATTGCCCTGTGGCGGCTCATCGAGCCAGGCGATCGGGTGGTCGTGGTCCAGCCCGCCTACGCCCAGACACCGGGCCTGGCCGCGGGCCTCGGGGCGGAGGTCGTCGAGATGTGGCTGGAGGAGGAGCGCGATTGGCAGCCGGCGCCAGGTGCCGCCGAGGAACTTGTGCGGCCGGGCACGCGGCTCGTGGTCGTCACCAATCCGAACAATCCCACGGGGGCGCTCTTGTCCGATACGGCCGCGGCGGAGATCGCCGGGGCAGCCGAGAGAGTGGGGGCCTGGGTCCTGGCGGACGAGGTATACGCTGGAGCGGAGCTCGCCGGAGAGCCGACGCCTACGTTCTGGGGGCGCGCACAGCGGGTGCTGGTGAGCGGCTCGCTGTCCAAGGCTTACGGGCTTCCCGGGCTGCGTCTGGGCTGGATAGTGGGGCCCGCGGAGTGGAGAGATGAGCTCTGGGCACGTAAGGACTACACCACCATCGCCCCCTCGGCGCTTTCCGACCGGCTCGCTAGCGCCGCGCTAGAGCCCACGACCCGGTCAAGCCTGCTGGAGAGAGGCCGCCGGATCCTGCGCGAGAACCTGGAGATCTTGACCGAGTGGGCTGCGGGGCACGAGGACATTCTGAGATTCAGGCCGCCACGCGCCGGGGCCATCGCCTTCTTCGGCTACGAAGCGCCACTCCAATCCGCCGAGCTGGCGGAGCGGCTCCGCGTGGAGAAGAGCGTCCTGCTCGTGCCGGGCACCCACTTCGGCCTGGAAGGCTACTTCAGGATCGGCTACGGATACGAGGGCTCGAAGCTAGCCGAGGCGTTGGCCAGAGTGTCCGAGCTGCTGAGCGAGGTGCGGGCCGCCGCCCCGGCCTGACGGAGCGAGAACGGATGCTGCGGCTTCACTCCTACGAGTATCACCGTCCGAGCACGATCGATGAGGCTCTGGGTCTTCTGGCAGACCACGCCGGCGACGCGATGCCCATCGCCGGCGGGACCGACCTCGTCCCGAACATGAAGCACCGCCTGTTCACGCCCGGCCATCTTGTTTCGCTGCGAGGGATCGACGATCTGCACGGGGTCCGGGAGGAAGAGGGTGGCGTTCGCGTCGGTGCGGCCGAGACGATCCATGCTCTCGCCTTGCATCCCCTGATCCGCGAGCGCTTCCCTTCGCTCGCAAAGGCCTGCTCGCTGATCTCGGGCCCGCAGCTGCGGCGGGTAGGGACGATCGGGGGCAACATCTGCCTCGACACCCGATGCACCTACTACAACCAGACCTTGTTCTGGCGGCAGGCCCTGGGGTTCTGCCTCAAGAAGGATGGAGACCTCTGCCACGTGGTGAAGGGCGGAACCCGCTGCGTCGCGGCCCACTCGGCCGATGCGCCCCCCGTGCTCATCACCCTCGGCGCGGAGCTTCGGATAGCGGGTCTGGAAGGTCGCCGCGAGATCGCGGTCGAGGACTTCTTCACCTCCGACGGAGTGTGGAACCGCCGGCTGGATCCCGGCGAGCTGGTAGTCTCGGTCTTCCTTCCCGATCCGAAGCCGAGTGCCCGGTTCGCCTTCGAGAAGCTGCGCATCCGCGACTCGATAGACTTTCCGCTTCTCAACCTGGCCGCAGCCGTGGAGCTCGACGGCGGGGGACGCGTGACCAACCTGAGCCTCGTAGCGTCGGGGATGGGGTCGTATCCGCGCCGGATCGGGAAGGTACGAGAGGCCGCGGTGGGCAATGCGCTGACCGACGACGTAGTGGACGCCATCGCGCACCAGGCGTTCAGGCAGTGCCACCCCCTGACCAACATGGCGGTGGACGCCGACTGGCGCCGGGCCATGGTTCCGGTGCTGGTGCGGCGAGCCCTGATGGAGGTGGCCCGCTGAGGCATGGGGGGCAGGGTGCCCCCCGGAGACTGAGGCGGAGGCGGGCCTCAGCGGGGTAGTGCGGGCCTCAGCGGGCTGTGATCGGGGCCGACGCCACGCCGGACGTCGGCCCGCCTTTCGCGTCTAGACCATTACGCCGCCGCCGAACGCTTCGAAGATGTGCTCGGCGAATTCGAAGATGTCCCCTATCATCTCGAAGAAATCGCTGAGGGCCTCGATGTCGGCTGGCGTGAGCGGCGACTCATCGGCCTTCGTGAACACCGGGTCGGCCTCCGTGCCGCCGATGAAGATCGCCGGCGCGCCGTTGTAGTTGATCACGCCATCCAGAGTATTGTCGCTGGACAGTGTCGCCGTCAGCTCGACGTGATCCGAGCCGTGATGAGCGGTGAGCGTGACCGTGGCGGTCTCCGGCGAGCCTTCCATGACGAAGCCGAACTCGCCGTTGATGTTCAGCGTCACGCTCGCTTCCTGCCCTACCGCGAGCTGGTACGTGACGTCCAGCGCGATCATTTCCGTCGTCGTGTTGATGGTGGCGGTCTGGGACAGGTCGAAGTCCAGCTGCGTCGTTCCGTCCGACAGATAGCCTGTCGCCTCGAGCGTCACGCTCACGTCCTCGCCGAGCAGCGCGTAGCTGACCTCGATGACGTACTCCACAAGGGGAACGCCGCCGCTCTCCGCATACACGCCTAGCCGGGTGGCCGCCGCGTCACTTTCGTCAGTGAGATGCAGGAACCCAATCTCCTCCAGAGATTCGGTCGGCTGATGTGTGAGCGGATTCATGGCGTAGAGTATGAACTGAACCCCGTTGGCCGGCGCCGGCGGTTCGGTTCTCTCGGTCACCGCGTACCGGCCCAAGTCCCAGCTCCATTCGAACGTCTTGCCAAGCAAGTTGACCGGGAAGATCGGCTCGGCGCTGGCACCGGACAGCACCCAGTCGTAGGCGACCTGAGCAGCCGTCGGTCCCACTGGCTCATCGAACCGGCTCGGAATCACGACGGAGAGCGCTCCCCCCTCGGCCGCGAGGGCGGGACCTACCAGCCCGAGGCTCAAGAGGACGTCGCTGTCGTCGTCCAGCTGCTGCTGCAGATTCTCCAGCGCCTGCTCGGTGGACAGCGGGTCGTAGTCCGTGCCGGAAGGCCCGCTGGGGCCGTCGTCGCTGCACCCGGCGAGACCGAAGAACAGTGTCGCCAGGAGAAGCGGTATCCTTGAACGCGCTCGTTCGCTCCACATGGAATCCTCCAAGAGGCAGTGCCACAGCCCTGACGGGCAGGCATTCTTCCGGGCCACACGGCATCAGGCGGTGGGCCTCGGTCGGTCTTATCCGGGCTCACATGTAGCAAGGCCCATGCCCTACGCCTCGAACATTGCTATCTGTTGTGGCATCGCAAGTTAACCCGGTTGTCCCGCTGTCCATCGACTCGAGCCGGGCTTCACTTCATGCAGGATGCAGTCAAGACGTGGCGATGCGGAGCGCGGGCGAGTCTTCCTCCCGCCCGGCTTGACGCTCCGGCGGAGGGATGGGAACATGGGATTCCCCTGAGGGAGAGTCTTACGGGAGACATCCGCGAATGGATGACCAGAAAGCCAGAATCGGAATTCTCGTCGGCGGAGGTCCCGCGCCCGGGATCAACAGCGCAATCGGCGCGGCCACCCTCAAGGCGGTGGACGAGGGGCACGAGGTGATCGGGCTCTTCGACGGGTTCGAGCACCTGATGGCGGGGCGGACCGACATGACCAGGCCGCTGTCCATCGCTGACGTATCGCGTATTCACAAGGATGGCGGATCGCTTCTTCGGACCTCGAGGGCCAACCCCACCCGGACCGAGGAAGCTCTGCATCGGACCGTCGTCTCGCTTCAGGACCTCGGTATCTCGTACCTGATGACCATCGGCGGCGACGACACGGCGTTTGCCGCCAGAGAGGTTGCCGCAGCCGCCGGCGGGGCGGTCAGGGTCGCGCACGTTCCCAAGACGATCGACAATGATCTGCCCCTGCCGGGTGATATGCCCACCTTCGGCTACGAGACGGCAAGGTATGTGGGGAGCGAGCTCACCCTGAACCTCATGGAGGACTCGCGGACCACCAACCGCTGGTTCTTCGTCGTCGTGATGGGCAGGAGGTCGGGCCACCTCGCCCTCGGGATCGGGAAGGCGGCCGGAGCCACGCTGGCGATCATTCCCGAAGAGTTCCCCAGAGATCGCATCACGTTCGACGACGTGTGCGCGATTCTGGAGGGGGCGATCATCAAACGGCGGGCCCTGGGTCGGCGCGACGGCCTGGCGATCATCGCCGAGGGGATCGGCGAGAAGATGGATCCCGCGGAGCTGGCCAAGATTCCGGGGGTCGCCGTGGAATACGACGCCTACGATCATATCCGTCTGGCCGAGATCCCGCTGGAGACGATTCTCAAGCGCGAAGTGCAGAAGCGCTTCGCCGGGCGTGGGGAGAAGGTGACGATTACCGATCTCCGCCTGGGGTACGAACTGCGTTGCGCGCAGCCCATCACCTTCGACATTGACTACACCCGGACTCTCGGATACGGAGCCGTACGGTATCTGCTGGCCGATGTGGCCGACGAGCGCCTCAAGTTTGGCGGAGTCGTCTGCCTGGGCCGGGCGGGTCACCTGAACGTGATTCCGTTCGAGGAGCTGCGGGATCCGGAGACGGACCGCACACAGGTTCGCCTCGTGGACGTGGAGTCCGAGCACTACCAGGTGGCTCGCCAGTACATGATTCGTCTCGAGCCGCGTGATCTGGAGGATCCGGTGATGCTGGAAACCCTGGCCGATGCGGCGGGTGTCGCTCCCGACGAGTTCAAAGCGCAGTTCGCGGAGTCCGTGGGTCTCAACGGGGGCCGGAGAAAGTAGCGCGGACCGAGGTGAGTCC
This sequence comes from Gemmatimonadota bacterium, assembly GCA_039584255.1. Lineage (GTDB taxonomy): Bacteria > Gemmatimonadota > Gemmatimonadetes > Palauibacterales > Palauibacteraceae > JBDGYE01. The sequence continues at coordinate 18,760 of JBDGYE010000016.1, read as the reverse complement.
CCGGTTCCAAACGGTCCTATTCGACCTCGATGGCACCCTCATCGACAGCGAGGAGCTGATCCTCGCCTCGTTTCGCCACACCTTGCGGACGCACCGCGACGCGGTCCCGCCGGACGAGGTCTTCCGAGTCACGATTGGACAGCCGCTTGTCGTCCAGTTCCGGTCCTGGGCGCGGGACGACGAGGAACTGGATGCCATGATTCGTACCTATGTCGAGCACAACCGGGCTCGGCATGACTCGATGGTGCGCCCTTTCCCGGGCGTAGACCCGGTCCTCGAGCGGCTCCGGCGAGAGGGCGTGCGGCTCGGAATCGTGACGAGCAAGAGGGGGCAGATCGCGGAGAGGGGTCTCCGCCGCTGCGGAATCCCATCGGAATGGTTCGCCGCCATCGTGACCTCGGACGATGTGACGCGCTACAAGCCCGACCCGGAGCCCGTCACGCTGGCCCTCGCCAGGATGGGCGAGACCGACCCCGGTCGGACGATCTTCGTCGGCGACAGCACCCACGACATGAAGGCGGGACGCGCCGCCGGCACTCGCACGGCTGCCGCCCTCTGGGGTCCCTACTCCCGGGCACAGCTCGAGCCTACGAGCCCAGATTATTGGCTGCCCGCACCGTCGTCGATCTGGGAGATCCTGGACGGCCGCCCACCGCCGGGCTGATTCCCCGAGAGCAAGACGGCCCGCGAGTCCCAGGACCTGCGAGCCGCCGTCGGACACCCCTGGCTCCGGACCTCAGGCGGGCTGCAGAGTCGGCACCTCCGTCAACGCCGCCGCCATTACGTCGTCCAGCGTTTCGGCGAAGATGAACTCGCACGCCTTGCAGACGTCCTCGGGGAGATCCTCGAGGTCACCCTCGTTCTCCTTCGGAAGGATGATTCGCTGAATGCCCGCCCTGTGGGCGCCCAGCACCTTCTCCTTCACCCCGCCGATGGGGAGAACGCGGCCGGTGAGCGTGAGCTCGCCGGTCATCGCCACGTCGTTCCGGACGGGCCGGCCGCTGAGCTCGCTGACGAGCGCCATGGCCATGGCGATCCCCGCCGAAGGCCCCTCCTTGGGCACGGCGCCGGCCGGAACGTGAATGTGAATCTCGTGCTCCGAGAGCAGCTCCTTCGAGATGCCGAGCTGTTCGAAGTGGCTGCGGGCGTAGGTGAGAGCGGCGCGGGCGCTCTCCTTCATGACATCGCCCAGCTGTCCAGTGAGGACGAGGCCTTCACCGGAACCGAGGACACTGCATTCAACGATCATGATGTCGCCGCCGGCCGGCGTGTAGTACATCCCCGTGGCGACGCCCACGGTGTCCTCCTCGAGCTTCTTCTCCGGGTATACCTTCGGCTGCCCCAGCAAGTCGCGGAGGCCTTCCGGTAGCACCTCCACGCGATCGGTCTCCTCCGAGGCGATCTTGCGCGCGCTCTTGCGCGCTATGGAGCCCAGCTCTCGCTCGAGGTTCCGTACGCCGGCCTCCCGGGTGTAACTGGATATGATCTCCCCGATGGCCTCGTCCGTGACCACCAGGTGGTCCTCCGTAAGGCCGTTCTGCTCTCGCTGGCGCGGCAGCAGGTACCGCTTGGCGATCTCCAGCTTCTCGTTGGCCGTGTATCCGACGAATTCTATGGCCTCCATCCGGTCCCGCAGCGGCCCCGGGATCTGGTGGGGGAAGTTCGCGGTGGCGATGAACAGGACCTCCGAAAGGTCGAAGGGAACGCCAAGGTAATGGTCGACGAACGTGTCGTTCTGGGCCGGGTCCAGGACCTCCATCAGAGCCGCCGACGGGTCGCCCTGGAACGAGACGCCCAGCTTGTCGACCTCGTCGAGCAGGAACACCGGGTTCCTGCTTCCCGCCCGTTTCAAGCCCTCGATGACCCTTCCAGGAAGGGCACCGACGTAGGTCCGGCGGTGCCCCCGAATGTCGGCCTCGTCCCGGGCTCCTCCCAGCGACACCCGGACGTACTTCCGGCCCATGGCGTCGGCTATGGACTTGGCGATGGACGTCTTGCCCACCCCTGGCGGCCCCACGAACAGGATGGTCGAGCCGGTACGATCGTCCGTCTGCCCCGGCGGGTGCGGTAGCTCGGGCTCGCCCTCGTCCGATTCCAGGTCCGGCATGGGTATGGGGTCGTCCAGGATGGCGTCCTCGGACAGGTCTACCTCGATCTCGGCCGGCCCCTCTTCCGAGGGCTCGGCATTCATTCGCTCCTCGCTGCGCTGCTCCTGCAGTTTCCTGACGGCCAGGAAGTCGAGCACGCGATCCTTCACGTCGGAGAGGCCGTAATGGTCACGCTCGAGAATCTCCTCGGCCCGCTTCAGGTTCAGTCGATCCTCCGTGCGCACGTTCCAGGGAAGGTCGGCGATCGTCTCCAGGTAGGTGCGCACGACCTGCGCTTCCGCCGACTCCCTCGGGACCCTCTCCAGCCGCCGCAGCTCCCGGTCCACCTCCTTGCGTACTTCCTCGGGGAACTCGAGACCGTCGAGACGCTCGCGGAGCTCCTCTATCTCTGCGGATTCCGAGTCGTCACCCAGCTCGTGCTGAATCGCCTTCATCTGCTCTCGGAGGAAGATCTCGCGCTGCCGCTCGCCGAGCTCCTCCTGGACCTTGCTCCGGATCTGCGCCTGCGCCTCCAGCACTCCTATCTGACGCTGCAGGTGCAGTAGCAGCTTTCGAAGCCGGTCCTCTACCGAGAGGGTTTCCAGGAGCTCCTGTTTTTCCGCGACCTCCAGCTCGGTGTAGAACGCCACCAGGTCCGCCAGCTCTCCGCCCGACGAGACCCCTCCCAGGAGGTGATCGACGATCTCCTTAGGCACGCCTCGAAGTCGGCTCAGCTGAGCGGCCCGCTCCCTGACCTCCTTGTAGAGCGCGGTGAAGGCCGAGTCGTCCGGATCCAGAGGAGGCATGTCCTCCATGCGGCGGACCACGGCCTCCAGAAAACCTTCGTGATCGCTGTACTCGAGGATGGCGCCGCGGGCGCTCCCCTGAACGACGAGCTGAATACCGCCGGGAACGCGCTGCATCTGAGCGATACGGCATACTGTGCCGACCCGGTACAGGCCCTCGGGGACCGGATCCTCGAGCTCGGCGTCGAGCTGCGCCACCGCCAGCAGGAGCTTGTCTCCCTTCAGGGCGTGCTCGATCGCCGCGAGCGTCTTGTCCCTACCGGCCGCGATCGGGGCCGCCACCGAAGGAAACACGACGGTGCCCCTCAGGGGTAGCACCGGGATTCGGTGTCGAGTCTTCTCCGCGGCCTCGTCTCCGTCGAGATCCGCTTCCGGATCGTCGGAGTCGTCCCAGGCGATCTTGATGTCCTCGGCACGCCACGGCAGCTCGGCCGTAGCGGCTTGGAGTAGATCGAAGGCGTGACTATTCTTGTCTTTGTGCATGATCGCGAATCATCGTCTCCCTGACTCAATCACTGGTCATCGGCAGCGGCGGCCTACGCCGCGCCGGCGGAACTCCAGACTATACTACCTGATTGCCCGGACAGTGTGCACGATCCGCGCCCGCCACGGGACCAGCGAACCCTCGCCGATCCGCCGTTCTGGCATGGAACGCCCCGGCCCAGCGTTCCGTCTACGCCATCCCGGCATGCATGCCCGCCGGACCCTCAGCCTGGTCCTGGCGGTTCTGTCTGTGGCCTCGATCCTCACGGCCTGCTACCCCCGGCCCGAGGATCCAGTAGGAGTCCCCGTTCCGCCGTCCCCGTTCGAGCGCGCTCCCTATGTGCAGGCGGTGGACAGTTCGTCCGCCTGGGTCGTCTGGATGACCCGGGACATGGTCGCCGACACACTCTTCTACCGCGTGGAGCGGGAAGGGTCCGAGTGGATGGCGGTTCCCGGGGAGACGTACGGGATCCGAAGCCGCCGCGCGCCGCTGGGCTCCCTTCCCTCGTTGGCTGGCGTCGAGTATACCGTTTCGGCCTCTGGTGTGAGGGTGGGCCCCTACGTCTTCCGAACCGCTCCTTCCGCGGCGGAGGGCGCCGACGGAGCCGGGATCCGTGTCCTGGCCTTCGGGGACTCCGGGTGGGGCGGCGAGCCGCAGATTCGGCTGGCGTCGCTAATGTCGCGCCAGGAATGGGACCTGGCGATACACATGGGGGACATCGCATACGAAGACGGCTCGGAGTGGGAGCTCACCAACCGTCACTTCCGCATCTATCAGAGTCTGCTCGCCGGGACGCCCTTTTTCCCGGCGGTGGGCAACCACGACGTGGCGGCGGACGGCGGCGCTTCGTACGACGATGCCTTCCTGTGGAACGAGCCGTATCCGGGCGCTCGCTTCTACTCGTTCCAGTGGGGGCACGTGGTCTTCGTATCCCTGGACACCTCGAGCGAGACCGAGGAAGTCGAGGCGTTGCGACGGGGCGTTGGACGTCAGTACGAGTGGCTGGGGGAGACTCTGAGCTCGGCTGCCGCCGATGCCTCGGTGCGCTGGATCGTGGTCTACGGCCACCATCCGGTATACAGCCACGCAACCGGCATCAGCGGCCACGGCTCGGACAGGGACCTGCGGAAGCACCTCGTCTCATTGTATGAGCGGTACGGCGTGGATCTCGTGCTAGCCGGCCACGACCACCACTACGAGCGCACGCACCCGATCCTGGGAGCCCGTCCCGTGGCGGACGGATGCGGGCCGGTCTACGTTCTCACCGGCGGAGGGGGTGCTTCCAATTACGCCCGGGACGTGCAGAAGTCGTCTCTGTTGGCCCGGGCTTCCCGCAGGCACCACTACGTGGATCTCATGATCGGAGACGACCGAATGCGCGGGGAGGTGTTGGACATGGAGGCCGGGTTGGTGGATTCGTTCCGGGTGCTTCCCTACGCCGGCTCCGACGCCGCTGCGGAGTGCGGCATGTGAGCACAGCCTCAAGGCTGCAGGTCATAGCGCTCGTTTCTCTGCTGGTCGGCGGGTGGACCCACCCGCTGAACGCTCAGGAGGGGTCGGCGTTGGAGCACGCGGACTCCGCTCGCGCGAGCTTCGAGCGACCACCCGGCAGTCACTCGGCCGACTGGGTGGACGTCGTCGAGTTTCCGCTCAAGATCATCGGCTACCCTCTCGACATCCTGCTGGTGCGGTTCCCCGGCTGGCTCGCGGCCAGCCTGACGGCGCCGCGGCCGCCGAACTTCCTCACCCGCACGTACCGGGACATGGTCGAGTGGGGCCTGAAGCCGGCGATTCGCTCGACCATCGGCCCGCGGAGTGCGGTCGCTGTCGAGCTCCAGTTCAACCGCTACCGCCCGTTCTACCTGCACACGGCCGTCTCGAGGCGGCTCTCTCAGCGTCACCGGGCCGGTGTCGTCCTGGGCGACGATCGGCGGTGGCTCGCCAGCGAGTTGAAGTGGCAGCGCCACTCCGAGCTGCCGTGGTACGGGATCGGCGCACGGACGAGCAAGGCCGACCGGACGTTCTATCGGCGCGACTGGTTCGACGCCGCCGTCCGCGGCGGCTTCGCGGCGACGCCGAAGCTCGCCTTCAACGCCGGCGTCGGCTACGAGAACAACCTGATCGGCGACCCCGTTCTGGCGGACAACTCGCTGTTCGATCAAGTCGATCCCGATACGCTGCCGGGCAGCCGTGAGCGGACCGAATACCTGCGGTTCGAGCTCGCCGGAAACGTCTACCTCACCCGAATGGGAGACTTCCAGCAACGTGGTGTGTCGCTTGGGGTGGCGGGCATCGTCTTCAGAGGCGTGGGCGGCACGGAGTCGGACTTCCATCAGTTCACGGGTTTCGCCCAGGGCTACCTCCCCGTCAACGATCGCCAGTTGTTGGCCCTCAGACTCGTCACCGACATCACCCGGGGCGACGCCGGCGAGGGGACGCCCTTCTTCCGCCTCGCCTCGCTGGGCGGCAGCCGCAGCAACCTGGGCTACCCCTCCAACAGATTTCGCGACCGTGACATGCTCGGCCTGATGAGCGAGTGGAGATACGAGGTGTGGCGGGAGCTCCACGAGCGGACCCGGGCCGAGGTCTTCATCTTCTTCCACTACGGAGCCGTTGCCGAGCGGCTCGGCGAGATGTTCGACAGCAGCGACTTCTGGAACGCCTCGTACGGCTTCGGGCTCCGCATCGCCGCACCCACCATGCTGATCGGTGCGGCCTACCTGGGCTTCAACCCGAAGGGCGAGGGGATCACCGCCGGGATCAGGGGAGCGTGGCCCTTCTGATGAAGCCTCGGGTCTCGCGTGCGCGATTTTCCGGCGCGCTGGCGACACTCCTCGGCGCCCTCGCGATGGCGGGCTGCGCCGGAAACCGGGTGCCGCTACCGCTGCAGCCGGAGCCCGTGGCGTACGCCGACACGCTTCCGATGCCGGAGCCGGCCGAGTTCGACCCCCTGGAGACCCAGTACCTCGTCAACGACGCGATCGCTGGCGAGGTGGCGAAAGGCATCAGTCTCAGGAGAGCGTTCGGGAAGAACCACGAGGCGTTGAACGTGACACACTTGGACGACGTCGTGAACTCGGCGTGGTTCGAGCATCGGAACGATCGCCATCGCCTCACGCCGGAGGAGACCTTCCGCGGGTCCACCACGGGCACGGGCCCGGACACGACTGGGCAGATCATCCTCACTCAGGCCAAGCTGCAGGGAATATCGCCCGGCTTCCACATCGAGGATGCCAGGGGCGATCGGTACGTGGTCAAGTTCGACCCGAAGGGATTCCAGTACCTGAGCAGCGCCGCCGGAGTGATCGCCAACCGCCTCTTTCACGCCGCCGGCTACCACGTGCCCGAGGACTACATCTTCACTTTCCGCCGCGAGCACATCCAGGGGGTGGCGGAGGGCGCGACCTACGAGGACGAAGAGTTCATCGAGCATCCCCTGACCCTGGAGCTGGTGGACGATATCCTGGCGCGAATCGATACTCTACCTGGCGAGCGTTTCCTCGCCGTGGCCAGCAAGTACGTTCCCGGTCCGCCGCTCGGGCCGTTCCTTTTCGACGGGGTTCGCAAGGACGACCCGAACGACCACTACCGGCACGAGCACCGGAGGGACCTGCGCGGGTTGAACGTCGTATCGGCATGGCTGAACCATGTCGACATGCGATTTATGAACACGATGGATGCGTACGTGTCGTCGGGGCACATACGACACTACCTGATCGACTTCGCTGCCAGCCTGGGCAGCGGGACGATCCGGCCCCACGAGCCTCGGGAGGGCACGGAGTACAACTTTGACTTCTGGCCCACCATGGGGCGCATGTTCACACTCGGCTTCTATCAGCAAGGATGGGAGGGCCGCGAGTACGAGGTGATCCACCCCTCGATCGGATGGATGCAGGTCGAAGACTTCGAGCCCGGAAGCTGGAAGGCCAACTGGCCGAACGGAGCCTTCCGCAACATGACCGTGAGAGACGCCTATTGGGGGGCGAAGCTGGTCGGCTCGTTCACCGATGAGCAGATCCGGGCAGCCGTGGACGCCGGACGTCTGCCCAGCGAGTTCGCGGCGGACACGCTGGCCAGGATCCTCATGCACCGCCGCGACCGGATCATCGAGCACTGGTACTCGCGGGTGTCGCCGGTGGAACGAGTCGAAGTGGAGCGCGCCACTTCCGGCGGCGGACCACGCGCCTTCGTCCTCGCCTTCGACGACCTGGGAATCCGCGACCGAGCGTGGGAGGCGGAGGACGTCTACTACGAGTGGGAGCTCCTCCACGCGGAACTCGACCGGAAGTGGTCGGGACTCCAGGACGCCGGTGCCGGGGTCGCCCGCCAGAGGCTTCGAATCGGACCCGCAGCGGGGCAGGAGACGGGCCGGGAGGCCACGAGTTCGCTCTCATCGGAGCGGGCGATCGCGACGCTCCACCTCCGCGTGCTGCGCCGCGACGAAGGGAAGTCCGACCGGGCCGCCACGATCTACCTGCGATGGGACGTGCCCGGCGACGGCTACCGGGTCGCGGGCCTCGTGCACTGAGCCCTGGAGCCGTGGAGGACCGCACACCCGCGCCCGACCGGGCCGCAGGCTCTCTGCCGCTACGGAAGGCTGCCGTTCCCGCCGCCTTTGATCGTGTGGCGTTCAGCTATGACCTTCTCACGGGCCTCAATCCGGGCTACCAGCAGCACCTGCGTCTGAGCGCGCGGCGGCTCCGGCTCTCGGGGTTGCCCCGGGTGCTGGACCTGTGCTGCGGGACCGGTCTGTCGACCCGCGCGCTGCTGGACGAGTACCCCGGGGCCAGGATAGTGGCCTTGGACGCCTCGCCCGGCATGCTGGCCGTGGCCAGGCGCAAGGTCGGCGATCGAGCCCGGTTCGTCGAAGGAGACGCCATGGACCCCGCGGCGGCGGGACTGCCCGGTCCCTTCGATGGGATCCTCATGGCTTACGGCATCCGCAACATGCCGGACCCTGACGGTTGCCTCCGGCGGCTCAGGCAGCTGTTGGTGCCAGGCGGAATCGTCTGCTTTCACGAATACTCGGTCGCCGATTCGGGCTGGAGCCGGGCGGTCTGGAACCTGGTGACCCTGGGCGTGGTCATCCCCGGTGGCCTGCTCACCTCGGGGACGACGCGGATCTATCGTTACCTGAGGCGCAGCGTGCTCGACTTCGATGGCGTGCAGGCGTTCGAGTCTAGACTCCGCGCCGGAGGCTTCACGGACGTCCACACGGAGCCCGTGGGCGGCTGGCAGCGGGGGATCGTGCATTCGTTCCTGGCCCGGCGTCCCCACCTCGATTCGGAGCCCGACTCGTCGTGACCACTAGCGCTCCTCCCATTGCCGCGGATGACGGCCTGGAGCGCGGCCGACGCGTCCCGGCACAGTGGCAGGGCTTGCACGATCGGGTGCGCGAGCCGGTCACAGCCGTCGTGGTCGGCGGCGGCCTCGCCGGGGTCGCCGCGGCGACCGTCCTGGCCGAGCGCGGCGTTCGGGTGACGCTGCTCGAGTGCGAGAACACCCTCGGAGGCAGGCTCCGCAGTTGGACCGAACGCCTTCCGGATGGAACCGAGCTGCGGATGGAAAGGGGCTTTCACGCCTTCTTCCGCCAGTACTACAACGTCCGCCGACTCCTGCGCCGGGTCGATCCGTCGCTGGAGCGACTGATGCGGCTTCGAGACTACCCGGTGCTCGCTCCCCGGGGGCAGGCGCAGTCGTTCGAGGGCCTGCCGGCGGGAGCGCCCAGAAACGTCGTCGCCCTAGTCCGACGCACGAAGGCGTTCGGAGTGCGCGACCTGGTCAAGGTCAACGGCTGGGCGGCGCTCGAGATGCTTCGATTCGACCCTGAGCGTACTTACCGGCGCTTCGATCGGATGACCGCGCGCCAGTACCTCGACTCCCTCCGCTTCCCCCCGGAAGCCCGACGGATGCTGTTCGACGTCTTCTCCCACTCCTTCTTCAATCCGGAAGAGGAGATGTCGGCCGCCGAGCTGCTGATGATGTTCCACTTCTACTTCATGGGGAACGCCGAGGGGCTGGTATTCGATGTTCTCGACGACGACTTCGACCGCGCTCTGTGGAGGCCCTTCCGGGCGTACCTAGAGTCGCTGGGGGTTCGAATCCTGCTGGAGAGGGAGGCACTCTCGATCGCCCGTCGGGGGAGGGGGCGTTGGAGTGTCCGGCACGCGGCAGCCGGGACAAACGATGGAGCCTTCGAAGCCACGGAGGAGAGTGACGCGGAAGCCGTTGTCCTGGCGGTCACGGTTCCCGCGCTCCAGCGGCTTGTGGCCTCGTCGGGTGAGCTCGGAGACTCCGCCTGGCGGGAGAAGGTCGCCTCGCTTCGCCTCACGCGCCCGTTCGCCGTATGGAGGATGTGGCTCGACCGCCCAACGGCCGGGGGGCGCCAGCCGTTCGTGGGCACGGCCGGTTACGGTGTCCTCGACAACATCTCTCTCTATCACCTGTTCGAGAACGAGAGCCGGGATTGGGCCGAGCGAACCGGTGGCTCCGTGGTGGAGCTGCACGCCTACGCCGTGAGTCCAGGCGTGGCGGAGGAAGAGCTACGCTCGGGGATGCTGGCCGGTCTGCACGACCTGTATCCGGAGACGCGGGCGGCCGGCGTAGTGCACCAGAGCTTCTTCGTGCGACGCGACTGCCCGGCCTTCGGACCGAGAAGCCACAGTCGGCGGCCGGAAGTGGCGAGCCCGGAGCCAGGTCTGGCCATCGCCGGAGATCTTGTCAGACTGGACTTCCCCACCGCGCTGATGGAGCGCGCGGTGGCCTCAGGGATGCTGGCGGCCAGCCACGTGCTCAGGGAGTGGGACGTGCACCCGGAGCCTCTGTGGTCGGTGCCTCCGCGCGGTATGCTGGCCTGAGACGGCCTGTGCCCGTCTCTGTGTCGATCTCAAGGATGGTCACCGGTCCGCATCGAGTACCGGCGCTCCGCATAGGCCGCGTCCTCGGCCCATAGCTTCCGCTGCGACTTCAGGATCAGCGGTCGAATGAAGCGCGCCAGACGGAGTGCCCGACGGAACCCGGGCCGGTCGGACGTGGCCAGCGTGGCCTCGATGATCGCCGTCCGGCCGGGCCGAAGCGGCGTAGCATGGGTCTCGACCACCGATCCCGCCCCCTCTCCTCCCACGATCGTCATGACGATGGTCCTCCGCTCCGGGCAGTGGAAGGTGCAGTCCACCTCTATTCCGAGACGGTCGCTCATGCCGTAGACGACCCGTACGAGAAGCCGGCCCTCGTCCACGCCCCTCACGCGGAGCCGCTTGAAGGTATGGGGATGGTAGTAAACGCCGTGCCAGGGGTCGAGACGGTTGGCGATCACGTCGCGGGGCTCGCAGCGTGCCTCCATCCGCATCACGGAGTCGATGAAGAGATCGGGCCGGGGCGAGATGATCGGCTCGGCGCTGGGCTCCTCGTCCGCCTCGAGCCGGACCCACGTCAGTACGCCGTCGTCGTGGACCTCGAGCGGGCACCAGGCGCCGTGACGGCCCTCGCCTAGCTCCAGGCCATGCCACGGGCAGACGAGCCGCCCGTCCCGCACCGGCCCCTCTGCCAGCGAGGCACCCATGTGGGGGCAGGCGTTGGGCGCGATCAGCGTACGGCCTTCCGATCTCCAGGCTACGAGCTCGCGCCCCGCGATCCAGTGTACCCGAGGCTTCCTGGACATCGATCGGCTGGCGTCGACGACGTACCATCCCCCGCCCGCCCGCGCCAGGCCGCGCTGCAGCTCCTCCTCGATGCGGCGGGGGTTGGCCTGCACCCAGTCCGGTCCCGTCAGCTCCGGGGGCAGCTCCTCCGGGAGCGGCGACAGCTCCCTTCCTACAGTTACCAGCTTTGCCATGCCCGCCGAGCTCCTTTTCTCACCAGGGGCGAGGGAGGCCGCGAACCGCCTCCGCCGTCAGGGGAAGCCCCGGCAGCGCCGCCATCACACGAAGCCGGTCGGCTGCTCCCCCTCCGTCGAACAGGAAGCGCGCGAGCGACTCAGGCGCCACCGCCCCGAACATCGTCCCGAACAGTTCGGGCGCCCGCTCCGGGTGGCGGTGAATGTACGAGAGGAAAACGCGGTCCAGAAACCGGGTGGCTCGCGAGTAGGCCTTGGGCCGTTTCACCGGCTCCTCGACGCCTTGCCTCGCCAGCAGCTCCGCCAGTCGCACCGAGTCCCGCTGAATGGCCATGAACGCGTAGCCGGTGGACGGTCTGGCCAGGCCTGCCCGCACTCCGATCGGCACGATCCTGGATCCGCGGCTGTCTTCCGTCGCCGCCAACGCCGTGGTCATCGGAATGACACCCGTCTCCCGATGCAGCTCCTGCCACCCCGACACCCCGACTCGCTCCGAGAGGTAGGTCTCCAGTGCGGCCAGATAGTGCCTCTCTTCTCGCGGTGTCTCGCTGAAATAGGTGTCCTCGACGAGGGCCGTCCGCTCATCGTAGGGGAGGACGTATATAAAGTGGATTCCATTGCTCTGGTCGACCCGAAAGTCCATGACGGTGGCGGTCGTCGGGTCGAACACGGGCGCCTCGGTCTGCACCACGAGGCCCAAGAAATGCTGCAGGAGAGTGATGTGGCGGCCATGCCTTCCGGGCACCAGCGACGGCGGCCGCCGGCTATCGAACGCCAGCCTGGTCCGGATTTCGCCTTCAGTCGTGCGGGCGACGACCGAGCCGCCATCCTCCTCCAGCGCGTCGACCCGGACGCCGCGCAGCACCTCGATGTTGCCCTCGTTCTCGAGCCGGCCCAGGGCCATCCGGTAGAACGCATCGGCCGGAAGGTGCCGGTATGCGATCGCCGAGGAGCTTCTCACGGCCTCGCCGCCGGTCCAGTCGACCCGCCACCTGTTCCAAGAGTGCGAGACCGCCTTCTCGAAGGGGTGATCCCGTAGGCTCCAGAAACACCAGGTCCGGTCGCGCTCGTACAACGCGCGCGGCTCCACCAGAACCGTCCGCAGCTCTCCGAGACTGTCGCGCCGGAGGTGTACCGCCAGGCTGAGGCCCGCGCAACCGGCTCCGGCGATCAGTACATCGGCGTCCATCCGCTGCGGTCTCAGCCTTCTCCGAAAAGCCGCTCTTCGGCCTGCACGAGCCTCTCGCAGGTCATGTCATGCGGGATCGGCACCCAGTCGAACACGCTCTTGGCGGGATCCGGATCCTGGCGGAATCTGGGCGTAAACATCTTGAGAATGGCGTTGCTCGCGCCCACGACCGACTGGTCACTCTCGCCGCTCACGAACCCCTCCATGCGGCCATCGCGCTGGAGCGTTCCGTTAAGGCCGCGGACCAGTCGCTGAACCATGTACACTTCGCCGCCCGCAACGCCATGCACCTGGATGGTGACGCCGGGCCTGCCGTCAGCGTCCGGGTCCGTGACCCGGCGGTCGTCATCCTTCTTAGGCAGCTCGTCGCCGGCCGGATCCGCCAGGTCGGCACCGAGGATCAGGACATGCGGCTCTACCTGCACGTCCCAGGGGCCGGCCTCGGGGCCCGCCACCGTCGCCCGCGATTCCCATTCCGGAATCGCGTCGATGAAGGCCGGCCCCATCTCGGTCCGCACCCGTGCGAACGGATTCTGCCGGACGGAGCAGTAGCGGCTCGCCACGATCGTGTGACCCTCTCCTTTTCGCACCTCGTGCACGACGAGGCTGGTAGTGGTCACGCTGGCGATCTGGCCCCGCGGACGGATCCGAGTGATGCTGGTGACCCGCTGCCGGCTCGCGTACAGGCCTTCGGGAAGCGGCTCCTGCGCCTGTGCGGGAGCGGCGACGAGGCTTGTCCAAAGCAACCCCGCCCACGTCAGAACCGTACAGATGCTTGTGCTCTTCACGCTTCCTCAGGTCCGGTTTCGGCTCCCCCGCAGACACCCCGAGCCTGCTGCTAAACCCCGTAATCGGCCCCTAGTTTCCGGCCCGACGCTAAGGTTCCGGCCCGTCGGCATCAATGGCCCCCATCGTGGGCGCTTTACCGGGCGCCTCTTCCACCTAGATTCGGGGACGTCCGACTGACCGCGGCGCACAAGGGAGCGGGGATGACTGCTGACAGTGACAGCCGACCGCATGCGGCTGTAATCGGCTCCGGCTTCGGCGGCCTGGCCGCCGCCGTCCGCCTGGGCACCAGGGGATACAGGGTCACCGTGCTCGAGCGCCTCGATCAACCCGGGGGCCGTGCCAGGGTATTCCGCCAGGACGGGTTCACCTTCGACGCGGGTCCGACGGTGATCACGGCCCCCTTCCTGTTCGAGGAACTGTGGGAGCTGTGCGGGCGAAGGCTCTCGGATGATGTCGACCTACGACCAGTCCACCCCTTCTACCGGATCCGCTTCGACGACGGGGAGGTCTTCGACTACTCGGGCTCGGCCGAACTGATGATCAGGGAGATTCGAAAGTTCTCTCCCTCGGACGTCGCGGGCTACGAAGCATTCGTGAGGATGAGCGAGCGGATCTTCCGGGTCGGATTCCAGGAGCTGGGTCACGTGCCGTTCGGCTCGCCGTGGGACATGGTCCGCATCGCCCCCGCCATGGTGCGCCTGAGGAGCTACCTAACCGTGTGGCAACTCGCCTCCCGTTACGTGCGCGACCCGCGGCTGCGACAGGTGCTCAGCTTCCACCCGCTTCTCGTCGGCGGAAATCCCTTCACGACCACGTCGATATACGCGCTGATCGCCTTTCTGGAGAGAAAATGGGGCGTCCACTTCCCCATCGGCGGCACCGGAACCCTAGTGCAGGGACTTCTCAAGCTGATCGGGGAGCTGGGGGGCGAGCTTCGGTTCCACGCCGACGTGGAACAGGTGCTCGTGGATGGGCGTCGGGCGCGCGGTGTCCACCTCGCCACGGGGGAGGAGATCCGATCGGACATCGTAGTGTCCAACGCGGACTCGGCCTGGCTGTACCGGCACATGGTTCCCGAGCAGGCCCGCACGCGCTGGACCGACGCCCGGATAGGGAGAGCCCGCTACTCCATGGGTCTTTTCGTCTGGTACTTCGGCACCGGCCGCCGGTACGACGACGTGGCCCACCATACGATCCTCCTGGGCCCGCAATACAGAGGCCTCTTGGACGACGTATTCAAGGAGAAGCGCCTCGCGAAGGACTTCAGCCTCTACCTGCACCGGCCCACCGCGACCGACCCCGGCATGGCCCCCCGAGGAATGGACGCGTTCTACGTGCTGTCGCCGGTTCCGAATCTAGAAGCCGGGATCGACTGGAAGATCCGGGCGGAGCCTTACAGGCAGGCGATCGAGCGAGCCCTGGCGGAGACGGTGCTGCCGGGCCTCGCGTCCCAGGTGGTCACCTCCAGGATGCTCACGCCGCTGGATTTCCGTCAGGAGTTGCTTTCGTACCGGGGCGCGGCGTTCGGCCTCGAGCCTATTCTCAGGCAGAGCGCCTACTTTCGTCCCCACAACCGCAGCCGGGACGTGGAGGGCCTGTATCTCGTGGGCGCCGGAACCCACCCCGGTGCGGGAGTACCGGGCGTCCTCTCCTCGGCACGCGTTCTGGATTCCGTCGTGCCGGACCCCGGGGAGCTGTCCCCGTGAAGGCCTCGGCCGGGGACTACAGGACCTGCCGTCGTCTGCTGCGGAGCGGCTCGAAGAGCTTTTTTGCCGCCTCGCTGCTTCTGCCGCCCCCGGTCCGGACTGAGGCGTCCGCGGTCTACGCCTACTGCCGCCTGGCCGACCACGCCATCGACCTGTCCGATGAGCCCGAGGCGGAGCTCCTGCTGCTGGAAGCCCAGCTCGAGCGCGTGTACGGTGGTCGACCGGACGGCCCTGTAGAGCGCGCGTTTGCCCGAACTGCGCTCGCCCACGGGATCCCGAGGGCGATACCCAAGGCACTGCTCGAGGGGTTCCGCTGGGACGTCGAAGGGAGGCCCTACGAGGATCTGGCCGATCTTCTCGCCTACTGCGCCCGGGTCGGGTCTACCGTCGGCGTCATGATGACGCTCTTGATGGGCCGTGATGATTCCGAAACGATCGCGGGGGCGTGTGATCTGGGAATGGCGATGCAGCTGACGAACGTAGCGAGGGATGTAGGCGAGGACGCGCGGCGCGGACGCGTCTACATCCCCCGGGCTTGGCTGCAAGGGACGGAGATGGATGTCGAATCATCGATCGCGGCCCCGCGGTCCCTGCCTTACGTCACCCGCGCCGTGAAGAAGATCCTTGAAGCCGCCGACGGGCTTTACTCGCGAGCCTGGCCCACCATAGAGCTACTCCCCGCCAGGTGCAGGCCCGCCATCCGGGCCGCGGCGCTCATCTACGCCGACATCGGCCGCGAGATACGGGCCGCCGGCCACGACAGCGTCTCCCGGAGAGCGTACACGAGCCGCGTCCGGAAAGGGATACTCATGGCTCGTGCCATGTCTCCGTTCGACCGGCGGCCACCTGTTCCGGAGACTGCGACGTCAGAGTCGATCTCCGTGTATGCTGAGCAGGCTCGCGAGCAGAGCCGCTTCCTCGTCAAGGCCGTGCCGGACTCGGTTGAACAACGCCGCGGCGCCGGGTTACCATAGGTCGCCCATGACGCAGAGCAACGGCAAGTATTATCGGAAAGGACTCGGTCTGAAGGCCGAGGTGAGGCCGGAGCTGGATCAGGCCTACGGCAGCCGTTTCGTCCGGCTGATGAAGGAATGCGGCTTCGAGCTCCAGGTGGACCGCATCCGCTTCCGCATGGCGAAGAGCCTCGGCTTCTGCTACGGCGTGGACCGGGCCGTCGAGTACGCCTACGAGGCATGCCGGAAGTTTCCGGACCGTCGCATCTTCCTGGTCGGCGAGATCATCCACAACCCTGTCGTGAACCGACAATTGGCCGACACGGGCGTGACCTTCCTGTATCCGGACCAGGCGGGCCGCTTCGACTTCGGCGAGGTAACGCCCCAGGACGTGGTGATCATCCCGGCCTTCGGCGTGCCGCTGGACGACTTCGAGCACCTGCGCGAGAAGGGATGCGTGCTAGTCGACACCACGTGCGGCTCGGTCCTAAACGTCTGGAAGCGGGTGGAGAGTTACGCACGCGACGGTTTCACGGCCATCGTGCATGGCAAGCACCATCACGAGGAAACCCGCGCCACCAGCTCCCAGGTGCTGAGGCACCCGGAAGGCCGCTTTCTGGTCGTCCGCGACATGGCCGAGGCCGATCTGGTATGCGACTACATTCGGGGCGGAATCGATCGTGAGACGTTGATGGAGCGCGTCGGCGACCGATGCTCAGAGGGGTTCGACCCCGATCGGCACCTCGAGCGAGTCGGGGTGGCGAACCAGACAACGATGCTGGCGTCGGAGTCGCTGGCCATAGCGGCCAGGCTGGGCGAGGCGATGGCCGACAGGTACGGCGAGGAGGGCCTGCCGGAGCACTTCCGAAGCTTCGACACGATCTGCTCGGCCACGCAGGACAGGCAAGACGCGGTGGCCGCGATGATGACGGACCCGCCGGACATCATGATCGTCGTCGGCGGCTACAACTCCAGCAACACCAACAACCTGGCGCACCTTTGCGCCCGCAGCACGCGCACCTTCCACATCGAGACGGCCGTCTGTATCGACCCGCACCGGGGAACGATATCGCACAAGGTCGTCGACAACGGTGAGATCGTGGAGGAAAGTGGCTGGCTTCCGGACCGGGAGCTGGAGATCGGGCTCACGGCAGGAGCGTCCACGCCCGACAGCCTCATCGGCCGTACGGTCGAGCGAATTCTGTTGATGGCAGGCCTGGATCCGGAGGAGATCCTGGCGGCGGCGACCACCGCCTGACGCTCAGCCTCGCCTACGGGCCCTTCCCGTCGGCGACCAGGGATGATCGGGCCGCAGCCAGCTGCCGCTCGACGGCCGCTCGAGACGTTCCGCCGGCCGTCCCCCTTCTCTCGAGCGCAGCCTCCACATCCCAGAATCCCGGCTCCAGGCCTTCGAGAATCGGATGAATCTCGGCACGCTCGGCGTCGGAGACGTCCGCCACCGCGACTCCGCCCTCCTCGGCCCGGCGAACGAGTCTTCCGATCAGATCGTGCGCCTCGCGGAACGGGACTCCGCTCTCGGCGAGCCACTCCGCGAGATCGGTGGCGATGAGCGTCGCGTCGAGTCGGCTCTCCGCACTCGCCGGAACGACTTCCAACGTTCGAATCGTGCCGGCCAGCACGTCGAGCACTTCTCCGAGCATCTGGTCCGCGGCGAACAGGGCCCGCTTGTCCTCCTGGAGGTCCTTGTTGTAGCCGGACGGCAGCCCCTTGAGCGTCGCCAGGAAACCGGTCAGCAGCCCGATCAGGGTCCCTCCCCGCGCTCGCGCCAGCTCGGCTCCATCCGGGTTCCGCTTGTGCGGCATCAGGCTCGAGCCCGTGCTGTACGCATCCGCGAAGCGCACGAGACCGAACTCCGCCGACGAGAAGAGGACCAGATCTTCCGCCAGGCGGGACAGGTCCACGGCCAGCTGCGTCCACACATACAGGACCTCGGCGGCCCAATCACGGCCCGCCACGGCGTCGAGGGAGCTCTCGCAGGGGGCCTCGAGTCCGAGGCGCTCCGCCAGCCGTTGGCGATCCACCGGAAGTGACGAGCCCATCCCGGCCGCCGCTCCCAACGGGAGGCGCGCCACGCGGCCGGCCGCGGCAGCGAGCCGCTCGCGTCCCCGCTCCAGGGGCCAGAAGTGAGAGAGGAGCCAGTGGGCCGCCCGGGTCGGCTGTGCCCGCTGCAGATGCGAATAGGCGGGGAACGGGACGTCGAC
The DNA here is from genome assembly GCA_039584255.1 of Gemmatimonadota bacterium. GTDB lineage: Bacteria > Gemmatimonadota > Gemmatimonadetes > Palauibacterales > Palauibacteraceae > JBDGYE01. The sequence continues at coordinate 690 of JBDGYE010000016.1, read as the reverse complement.
ACACCCCTCCGCTGCCTCCACAAGCGCCTCCTGGAGCGGGCGGATCCGACGCTCCATCGCGTGACACGCGGTGAGGGTCCACAGCCGGGTGTCGGTGGCTGCCACGTCGTTTCGGGACCGGCCCAGGCGGACCGCGCTCGCGAGGTCGCCGACCTCCTCCTCCAGCCAGCGCTCGACGAGCGAGTGGATGTCCTCGTCCGGCTCGGCGCCCGGGTCTCCGGTCTCCAGGCGCCTTTCCACGCGATCCAGACCTTCCAGAAGCCGCTCGCCCGCCTCCTCCTCCAGGCGCCCGACCGCCACCAGCTCGGCGACCCACACCCGGTCGACCAGCAGCTCGAAGGGCCACAGCCTCCAGTCGACCGGCAGCGAGCGGTTGATGCGGTTCAGCTCATCCGCCATACCGCCGGAGAAGCGCCCCCCCCAGAGTCGGCTGCCTTTGTCGGATGTCTCGTCGTCGGTCATCCTCGCCTCTCTGCTCCCGGACAGCCCCTCCTCAGTCCAGCCAGTCGCCGCCGATCATCCGATCCCCCGGAAGAGGCTCCGCCCCGGCGGCCGCCTCGACCCGCGCGTGCCCGGCCAGGCGATACGGGAGGGCGAACAGCCGGATGAAGCCGGTAGCGTCGGCGTGATCGTACAGGTGGCTCGTCTCGAAGGTGGCATACTCCTCACGGTACATGCCCGATGAGCTAG
>JBDGYE010000090.1:0-11156 GCA_039584255.1 Gemmatimonadota bacterium | reverse complement strand
ACATCGGCAATCACGCCGTCCTTGAGCGGGCGGACCGCCTCAACCCCGTGCGGTGTCCTGCCAAGCATGCGTTTCGCCTCGAGCCCGATACCCATGATGCGGTTGCTGTTCTTGTCGACCGCAACCACGGACGGCTCGTTGAGAACGATCCCCTCGCCACTGACGTACACCAGGATGTTGGACGTACCGAGGTCAACCCCGACGTCGTTGATCGGAAGGAAGCTACCACTGAACAGCCGTTTCCACATTCCGTCATTCGCCTTGGATGAGCCGCGAAGCGTCGTCACGATCCCTTACCTGCCGGGGCTTGCAAGCTTCGGACCTGCGGACTGCGAGAATCTAGGATCTGCATGATGGAGGCGAAAGGCGGGACCGGCAGCGATCCCACCCACAGACCTGAGGGTTGCACTATCCCTCAGAGTACGTCGGAAAGCGGCACACTCTCGATGTCGAACGCCTCGCCCACTGCCGCGTACGTGAGCTTCCCATCCACCGCGTTGACACCCAGGGCTAGAGCGGGATCGTCCTTACAGGCCTTGACCCATCCTTTGCCAGCCAGGTCGAGCGCGTACGGAAACGTGGCGTTGGTTAGGGCCAGCGTGGATGTTCGTGGCACGGCCCCCGGCATGTTCGCCACGCAATAGTGGATGACTCCCTCGACCACGTATATCGGATCCGAGTGAGTGGTTGGCCGCACGGTCTCGACGCAGCCGCCCTGGTCAACCGCGACGTCGACGATCACGGAGCCGTCCTTCATCAGCTTCAGATCCTCGCGGGTAACCAGACTGGGAGCCTTGGCCCCGGGCAGAAGAACAGCACCAACCAGGAGATCGGCGCGGGCGATCTGCTCAAGGATGTTGTGGCGGTTGGAGTAGTAGGTGTCGACGTTTGCCGGCATCACGTCCGAAAGATAGCGGAGCCGGTCGAGGTCCACGTCGAGTATCGTCACATGCGCACCGAAGCCCGCCGCGATCTTGGCAGCGTTGGTGCCCACGACGCCCCCGCCGAGGATGACGACTTCGGCCGGCAGGACACCGGGCACCCCACCGAGCAGCACGCCGTAGCCTCCGTGCGACTTTTCCAGGTATCTCGCCCCCTCCTGGACCGCCATCCGGCCGGCCACCTCCGACATCGGAGTCAGCAGGGAAAGCTCGCCGGTAGGAAGCTGGACCGTCTCGTAAGCGATGGCCACGCATCTCTTTTCCAGCGTCGTGCGGGTGAGGGTCTCGTCGGCAGCAAAGTGGAAGTAGGTGAAGATGACCTGCCCCTCGCGAATTCTCCCGTATTCGGGCTCGATGGGTTCCTTGACCTTGATGACCATCTCGGCCCGTGCCCATATGTCGTCCGCGGCCGCGATCATCGCGGCGCCAACTGCCTCGTACGCCTCGTCATTGAATCCGCTACCCAGGCCGGCGCCAACTTCCACCAGAACCTGGTGACCGTTCGCGATCAGTGCCTCCACGCCGGCTGGGACCACCGCGACTCGATTCTCGTTGGATTTGATCTCCTTCGGAACCCCCACGATCATGGTGCAGACTCCTTTGTGACCATCGTTCTCCGCCTTCTCCGGGGCGGCGCTACGGGCGCTCGCAGTCGGTTCGACGGAGGTCCGGCACCGACGACCCGGGCATTATGCGGGCCAGAGTTCCAGGATCGCCAGTGCATCCGGGCGATACAGGTGTCCGGCAGCCACGAGTTCTTCCTCCGTGACCCCGTCGATTCGCTCCGCGATCTGTTGCAGCGAGTCATAGGGTTCTTCGTAGAGGCCCGTCGCGGCGAGCCTGTGCATGCGGGCCGCGGGCGCCTCTAGCGTCAGGGCGAGCTGACCCTTGATCTGACGCCGGGTCTCCTCAAGCTCCTTCGCGCCCAGGCCTTCGGTTGCGATTGACCGGAACTCACCCTCCAGCACGCTTCGAGCCTCTTCCGCAGTCTCCTCGCGGGTTCCCAGATAGGCGCCGAGATGCCCGCCGGCGGTGTGGAACGACTGGAAGGAGAAGACGCTGTATGCCAACCCCTGCTCCTCACGGATGCGCTGGAAGAGTCTCGAGCTCATTCCGCCCCCGAGAGCGGTGTTGACGATGATCGCTGCGTGACGCAGCGGGCTGGTGTACTCGATACCCTGACATCCCGCCACGATGTGGACCTGTCGTCCACCGGGCCGCTCCACTCGCTGCAAGCCCGTTCGCACGCCTGTCGGAGCCGCGATCTTCCGATGTTCGGATGGATTCGCTTCGGGAATCAGCCGTTGGACCGCCTCGACGAACCGCTCGTGGTCTAGGCTCCCCGCGGCCGCGACCACCAGGTTTTGCGGAGTGTATGCCTCGCCGCGTACCCGCCGCAGCGCCGTCGTGTCGATCCGGGTCAGGCTCTCTCGCGTCCCGAGGATGGGGGCGCCGTATGGATGGCCTCCGTACAGAAAGGCCGCGTGCAGCTCGAACACCAGGTCTTCGGGCGTGCCCTCGACCCTGGCCAGCTCCTCCAGGACGACTTCCCGCTCCAGGTCCAGGTCTTCTTGCCTGAGAGCGGGTCGGAACGCCAGGTCTGAAAGAACGTCGAGGCCGCGGTCCACATACTCCGCCGGAATGCGGGCCTGGAGAGACGTGTGGTCATGTGTAGTGTAGGCGTCGAGACCGCCGCCCACGCCCTCGATCTCGAGGGCGATCTGCCGCGCGCTCCGACGTTTCGTTCCCTTGAAGACCATGTGCTCGAGGAGGTGAGAAATCCCTCTCTCCCCCGGGCGCTCGTGAGCTGTTCCACACCGGAACCAGAAGCCCACGGCCACCGAGCGTACCGAGTCCATGGTCTCGGTGAGGACCGTGGCCCCGCCCGGGAGACTCGTGTGCCAAACCCCGTCGTCGAGCCGTGTGGACATCGGTCCCACCGTAGCCCCATGAGAACTGGAGGCGGGCTGGAGTTCCGAACCGCTCACGGCCGCCGACTCGGAATCCACGCGGGACCCGCCACGCGGGCGGTGCGGGCCCGGCGAGTCCTGCATCACCGGGTCAGCTGCTCATGGCGGCCCGCCGGGACAGCTTCAGGCGGCCACGCTCGTCCACCGCGAGGAGCTTCACGCGCACGACGTCACCGTTCTTCACCACGTCCTCCGTGCGCTCGGTCCGTCCCTCCTCGAGCTCGGAGATGTGGCACAGGCCCTCTACGCCCGGGATGATCTCAACGAAAGCGCCGAAGCTGGTGGTGTTCTTTACGACGCCTTCGTAGACACGGCCCACCTCAGGCTCCTCGGCGATGGCCTCTACCATCTCGCGCGCCCTCTCGCCGCCCTCCCCGGAGATGGAGGAGATGGTCACGACACCCGAGTCCTCGATGTTGATCTGGGCTCCGGTCTCCTCTTGGATCGTCCGAATCGTCTTCCCCTTGGGCCCGATCACCTCGCCGATCTTCTCCGTGTTGATCTGAATCGTGATGATGCGCGGCGCGTAACGCGACATCTCGGAGCGTGGCCGATCGAGCGTCTGGCTCATCACCTCCAGGATGTGGAGCCGGCCACGCCTGGCACGTTCGAGAGCCTCGCGCATCGTCTCGAGGCTGAGCCCCTCCATCTTGATGTCCATCTGGACGGCCGTGATCCCGTCCGCCGTGCCCGCGACCTTGAAGTCCATGTCGCCCAACGCATCCTCGACGCCCAGGATGTCCGTGAGCACTGCGACGTCGTCGCCTTCCATGATCAGCCCCATGGCTACTCCCGCGCACGGAGCACGCATGGGAACGCCGGCATCCATGAGCGCCAGCGAGCCGCCACACACGGTGGCCATCGAGCTGGACCCGTTCGACTCCAGAATGTCCGACACGATGCGAATCGTGTACGGAAAACCATCATACGCGGGCAGCAGCGACTGCAGAGCTCTCTCCGCAAGCATTCCATGCCCGATTTCGCGCCGGCCGGGACCACGGAAGGGGCGAACTTCGCCCACCGAGAACGGCGGAAAATTGTAGTGCAGCATGAACGACTTTGACGTTTCCTCGCGGACGTCGATGGAGTCGATCCGCTGCTCGTCCTGGATCGTGCCGAGCGTCGCGACGCACAGGGCCTGAGTCTGCCCCCTCGTGAACAGCGCCGATCCGTGCGTCCTCGGCAGGATACCCACGTCGGAGGAGATCGTCCGGATCTCGTCCAGGCCTCGGCCGTCCACCCGCTCGCCGCGCTCCAGGATCTGCCGCCGCATTGTCTCCTTCTCGAGACTCCTCATGACGCTGGCGACGTCATCCAGGTTCTCGGCAAACTCATCTTCCAGCTCCGCGACCACGGATTCACGAAGGGCCGACAGGGCCTGGTTCCGCTCTTCCTTGTTCGGAAGCCCCAGCGCTTCCTCGACACGGTTCTGGGCCCTTTGGCGAACGGCTTCTTCCAGCTCAGCCGCGACTCCCACGCTCTCGTATTCAAAGTTCGGCGGCGAGCCGCCTACCAGCTCCACGAGCTCGTCCTGAAAGGCGATCAGCTCGCGGATCGACTCGTGGCCCAGCTCGAGTGCCTCGACCAGCTCCTGCTCCGAGATCTCCACCGAAGCGCCTTCCACCATGACGATGGAGTCGCGGGTTCCCGCGACCACAACCTCCACGTCCGAGAAGTCGAGCTGCTCGAAGGTCGGGTTGATTACCCACTCGCCGGAGATTCGGCCCACGCGCACGCCGGCGATGGGGCCACTCCAAGGGATCGGCGAGAGCTGCAGCGCCGTCGAGGCGCCCAGCATTCCTAGCACATCGGCGTCGTTCTCCTGATCGGCCGAGATCACGAAACAGGCAACCTGGGTCTCGTTCTGGTAGTCGCTCGGGAAGAGCGGTCGGAGCGGCCGGTCGATCTGGCGTGCCGAGACGATCTCCTTGTCGGCCGGCCTTCCTTCCCTCTTGATGAATCCGCCGGGGAACTTACCGGCCGCGTAAGTTTTGGCCCGATACTCGACGGTCAGCGGGAAGAACGGAAAGTTCGACCTCTTCCGCTCAGCCGTCGCCGTTACGAGGACCACCGTCTCTCCATACTGCACGAGGACGGAACCGTCTGCCTGTCTCGCCATACGGCCGGTCTCGAGCACGAGCTTACGACCGGCGAATTCCTTCTCTATCCTGTGTGCCATCTTCCTTGCTTTTCCTTATTCTCTTGTCTCTTCATTGCCTGCCCGCGATCGGGGCCACCCGGAGCCTTTCCGGGGGACGCCGAATGGAACCGCGAGCACCGATACGCGAACGCGGCGGCTCCGGCGCACTCCACACGCCAGACCGACCGCCGCGCACACGGCCTCGCCACTGCCACTACCGGCGAAGACCGAGCTCTTTGATTACCGTTCGATAGGTTCCGAAGTCGCTGTTCTTCAGGTACTCCAGCAGGCGGCGACGCCGACCCACCATCTTCAGAAGGCCTCGTCGGCTGTGATGGTCCTTGGGATGTGTCCTGAAATGGTCGGTGAGCTCCTCGATCCGAGCGGTGAGCTGCCCGACCTGCACCGCGGCCGAGCCACGGTCGTTCTCGTGCGTTCCGAACTTCTCTACGATCTTCTTCTTCTCTTCCGTGCCCAGCGTCATCAAATCGCTTCCTCTACATTAAGACCCGACGGTCGTCGGGCGTGCGCAGTATGCGTTGAATATCAAGCAGATAAAGTTAGTCTACCCACCGTAGGCTGTAAAGCCCGGACTACGGGCTTGTGCCCGGTCCTGAAGCGAAGTACTCCAGGGCCATCTCGCGATCCAACTTCATCTGGTTCACGAGCTCCATCGCCGAGCCAAAGGGCCGGATGTCGCGGAGCCTCTTCAGGAAGTCGACGCGCACTGTCTGCCCGTATATGTCTCCCTCGAAGTCGAGTATGTACAGCTCTATCGAGGGCGGCGAACCGGCGAACGTCGGTCGCGGGCCAAGATGCAGAAGCCCGGGCCGGATGACTGTCCGGAGCGAGGCCCGCACCGCGTAGATGCCTGGACGTGGCAGGAGCTTGCCGCCGCCCGGGGCCGGGATGTTGGCGGTGGGGAAACCGAGCTGGCGTCCGCGACCCACACCATACACCACGGGACCACGGAACGAGTACGGACGCCCCAGCACTCGGGCTACATCCTCGACACGTCCTTCCGCGAGGCCCCGGCGGATGCGGGTCGACGAGACGGGTTCGCCTCCTACCTGGACCACCGGGACCACATCGACGTCGAAGTCGAGCTCGGCGCCGAGATCGTCGAGCAGGCCGATGTCCCCGGTTCGATCCCTCCCAAAGCCGTGGTCGTGGCCAATCACAAGCTCCCTTACCCGGAACCGCTTCACGAGAACGAGCCTGACGAACTCGTCTGCCGTATACCGTGAAAGCACGCCGGTGAACGGAAGGAAGGCTACGTAGTCGAGACCCGACTGACTCAGGATCTCCTTCTTCTCGTCAGGGGTGGTCAGGAGCTGAGGGGCAAACTCGGGTCGCACGACGGTGAGCGGGTGCCGATCGAAGGTAACGAGCACGCTTCGCAGCTTCCGTCGCTCGGCCCGGCGCGCTATCTCCTGCAGGACGGCCCAGTGACCACTGTGAACACCGTCGAAGCTTCCTACCGTAACGACGGTTCCGGACACGTCGGCGGGCAGGCCGCTGTCGGCGTAGCTCAGGAACTCACGTGGCATGAAACACTCTAATCGGTCGAAGCCGATCGCCGTCCAGGCGCGCGATCGCCGCCAGGCGACCGCCAGCCAGCAGGGCTACCCGTGCGCCGCTCCCGTTGCCCGCACCCGGCGGCGGGGGGGGACGAACATCGCCCACTTCGACCGCACCGCCATGTGACACGCGGCGTGCCTCCTCGATCGAGAGCTCCCTTCTGGGCATCCAGGAGACCGCTCGGGCTGGATCCCACAACGCCGCCAACGCCTGGCCACTATCGGCCAGCTCGCCGGCTGGAAGCGATTGATCCGCCTCGAACGGTCCTATCGCGGTTCGCCTGAGACCCGACACATGCGCGTAGCAGCCAAGCGCCCGGCCGAGGTCCCGCGCCAGAGCGCGGACGTACGTGCCCGTCGACACCTCGAGCTCTATGTCCACCTGGGGAGGCTGGAATTGCAGGAGGGTCAACCGGTGGACCCTGACCAGGGTCGCCGGCAGCGGCACCGGCTCGCCTGAGCGCGCCACGGAGTACGCTCTTCGCCCGCCCACCCTCTTCGCCGAGTAAGCCGGTGGCACCTGAGACTGCTCTCCCTGGAGCCCGGCAAGGGCCTCGGCCAATTGACCCCGACTCAGTCCGGTCCAGGCGTCGGATCTCCGGAGCTCGCTCCCAGTCCGGTCGTCGGTATCCGTTTCCACCCCGAGCGACAGGCGGGCCTCGTAGAGCTTCGGCAGGCCGTGGAAGAACGGAACGAGCCTGGTGGCACGGCCAACGCAAAGGAGCAGGAGGCCACTCGCGAACGGATCGAGGGTGCCGGTGTGACCGACGCGGCGCAGGCCGAGGCTGCGGCGGGCCTTATCGACAATGTCGTGCGAGGTGGGTCCTTCCGGCTTGTCGACCGGCAGTACCCCGTCCAGCCCCTCCCTACCGCTCTTGGTCTTCGACATCAGAAGGGCCAAGCGCCTCCTCCAAAAGCGATTCGATCCGCTCCACGTGTTCCAGCGAGTGATCCGCGCGGAAGCGAAAATCGGGGATCCGTCGCAACCTGAGCTCTCGGCTGAGCCGCCCGCGTATGAAGCCTTCCGCGCTCTCTAGGCCCGCGATGGCCTCCTCCGTAACGACGTCATCGGACAGGGTCCGGACAAAGACCGTCGCGTGCATTAGATCGGGCGTGGTTTCAACGCGCGTGACCGTCGCCGTGGACACGCGCGGATCCTTCACCTCCGACAGAATGAGCCGGGAAAGTTCTTCCCTGAGCAGCTGGTTCACCCGTTCCAGCCTGCGGCGAGACATCAAAGGATTCCCGTCTCCCGCTCGACCACGTACGCACGTGGATCAGAGCACACCAAGGCATCCATTCGGCCCAGAATCGATTCGGCGACGCCCGCATCGGAAGCCACCAGAACGGCGCTGATCTCTGTCATCTGGCGGTTGTCCTGATAGTCGGTCTCGGCTGCCGAGACCCTGAAGCGGGCACGGATGCGGTCGCGCAGGCTGTGGACGACCCGGCGCTTGTGCTTCAGCGACGGACAGTCGGGGATCCTCAGAACCCACCTCCCGCGCGCGATAATGGCAGGCATGGCGTTGCGGCTAGGGATCCCGCCAGTCGAACGTGACTCTACCCCGCCGTACCCGACTCGGCCAGGGACCGGGCGATCTCCTCCACCCGGTAACACTCGATGACGTCACCCACCTTGATGTCGTTGAAGCCCTCGATGGCGATTCCGCACTCGTAGCCGTCGCGCACCTCCTTCACGTCGTCCTTGAAGCGGCGCAGGCTCGCGATACCTCCCTCGTAGATCTGGACATAGTCGCGAAGCAGGCGCACCGGAAGGTTGCGCTGAATGTTCCCCGATGTGACGTAGCAACCGGCCACCGTTCCCACCTTCGGCACCCGAAAAGTCTGCCGCACTTCCGCGGCGCCGACCAGCACTTCCCTCTCCTCGGGCCTCAGCATGCCCTCCAGAGCGAGCCTGACGTCCTCCACCGCCTCGTAAATGACGCTGTAGGTTCGAATCTCGACCCCGTCGCGCTCGGCCTCCACCCTCGCCTTGCCGGTCGGTCGCACGTGGAAGCCGATGACGGCCGCCGATGTGGTGGTGGCGAGGAGAACGTCCGACTCGTTTACGGCCCCGACGCCCCGGTGGATGACCTGGACAGCCACTTCTCCCGTGCTCAGACGCTCCAGAGAGTCAGAAAGGGCCTGCACGGACCCGTCGGTGTCTCCCTTGATGACCAGGTTCAGGATCGCCTGCCCCTCCGACTGGACGGCCGTGAAGATGTCCTCCAGGCGTGTTCCCCTCTGGCGCCGCCTGAAGTCCTTCTCACGCTCGAGCTGCTGGCGCCGCTGCACCAGGGCGCGCGCATCCTGCGCCACCATTTCCACCAGCCGATCGCCCGCCTGAGGCACGCCCTCGAGGCCCAGGATCCGTACTGGAATTGGCGGTCCGGCCGCGTCGACCGTCTTCCCGCGCTCGTCCAGAAGCGCTCGCACGCGCCCGCTGTGCAGGCCGCAGATGAAGTCGTCCCCAACATTCAGCTCCCCCCTCTGGACCAGCACGGTCGCCACCGGGCCCATTCCCCTATCGAGCTCCGCTTCCACAACCGTCCCCCTGGCCAGGCCTGTGGGAACCGCCTTCAGGTCCAGAAGCTCCGCCTGGAGGAGCACCTTCTCGAGCAGGTCCTCCAATCCCTGGCCCGTCTTCGCCGACACCTCCGCACCCAACACCTCACCGCCGAACTCCTCCAACACTACTTCGTGACCGAGAAGATCCTGTTTGACCTTCGGCACGTCGGCTGAGGGAAGGTCGATCTTGTTGACCGCCACCACGATTGGCACGCCCGCGTTCCTAGCGTGGCTGATGGCCTCCACGGTCTGCGGCATGACCGCGTCGTCGGCGGCCACCACGAGAATCACCAGATCGGTGAGCTCGGCGCCGCGGGCACGCATGGCAGTAAACGCCTCGTGGCCCGGCGTGTCCAGGAACGTCAGGGCACGGTCGTCGCGCAGCTTGACACGGTAGGCGCCTATGTGCTGGGTGATCCCGCCGGCCTCACCGGCGATTACGTTCGTCTCGCGGATGTGGTCCAGAAGCGACGTCTTGCCATGGTCGACGTGGCCCATGACGGTGACGACCGGAGCCCGCGGCCGCATCTCTCCCTCGTCCTCGGCCTCTTCCTGCACCTCGACGAGGTCCGCCTCGTAGGCCTCCTCCCGGGTGGCTTGAAAGCCGAACTCCTCGCAGATGAGTTCGATCTGGTCAAAGTCGAGCCGCTGGTTGATCGTCACCATCAAGCTCAGGTTCTTGAACGCCGATGTGATGATGGCCTGGGGCGTGGCGTCGATAAGGTCAGAGAGCTCTGCCACCGTAAGGAATTCGTTGACACGGACGGTCGCCTTCTCGGCCTCGAGCTTCTGTTCCCTCAGCCCCCGCTCGACTTCCTGCTGAGACGGACCGGTGTCGCGCCGCTTGCGCCGTGCGGTCCCGCCCTCCATGGCGGCAAGCGTCTTCTTGACGCTCTCCTGGACCGCATCCTGGTCTACTCTGCGCTGCTTTTTGCGGTCTTTGCGCCCTCTTCGTCGTCCGTCCGTCGTATATCCTTCGGCCTGGATCCGGACGGTTCCGCCGGGCGCCGCAGAGGCTGCCGGCTTCGACACCAGTCCGCGGCGGACCGGCTTCGGCTTAACCTGAGGTTTGCCGGGTTCCCCCCGTTCCTCCTCCACGGCCTCGGCGGCCAGCTCCTGCAGAACTTCCTCCTCGGTGCCGGCCTCGGCCGCCAACGGAACCTCGGGCTCCGCCTCCAGGATCTCCTCCTCGGCCACCTCCAGGGTCTCCGCCTCCGCGACCGCTGTGTCCTCCTCGACCTTTGATTCCTCAGCCAGCTGATCGAGCTCGATGAAGTCCCACCCGTCCTCGGCTACCGCCGCCACCTCCGTGATCTCTGGGACTTCCAAATCCAGTATCTCCAGTGGTTCCACCTGGATGATTTCCTCAGCCGCGAGCTCTTCGTCCATAGACTCTGCGACCTCGACGGCAGCTTCAGTCTCAACCGGCTGCGGCTGCCGACGACGGCGGCGGCGGCGTGCTACCGAAACCGACTCGTCGGCGTTCGGCTCCGCGCCCCCGCGACGCTCACGCTCCAGCCTCGCGTACAGGCGCGCGATCTGAGACTCGTTTACGGTGGACATGTGGCTGCGCACCCGGACGTCCATTTCATGCAGCATCTGAATCAGCTGCTTGCTGTTAACGCCGAGCTCCTCAGCCACTTCGTATACGCGATAGTTGGTCAACGCCTGTCCTCCTGAGCGTTCTTTCCCTCTATGTCCAGGCCGGCCATGATCCTTGTCGCCAGCCGGGCGTCGCGGATGCCCACCGTTGCGACCGGCGCGCGACCCACCGATCGCCCAAGGCTGCCGCGGTCCCCGCACTCCACGATCGGGACGCCGAGAGCCACCAACAAAGGGACGACCCGCTTGCGGGCGTTGGGGCCGGCGTCCGTCGCCACCACCACTGCAGCAAGATGTCCCTGGCGCGCGGCCTCCTTGACCGCGTCCGAGCCGATGACGGCTCTTCCCGCCCGGC
>JBDGYE010000089.1:0-11214 GCA_039584255.1 Gemmatimonadota bacterium | reverse complement strand
GGTTGTGCCCGAAGCGTCCAGGGTGCCCGTCTTTAGGCGCATACGCCAGTTGGTCGGAGCCCCTGCGTTGATGGTACTGAGCATGAAGACGTGGTCTTGCTCCATCGCGTCGACGGCCTTGGAGACGACGCGCGCGTCCCCTTCGGAGAAGCTTTCGTACCTGACCCATGCTTGGATGGTGAGCAGGGAGCCAGCGACGCTCCAGTTGCCGATGTCGATGTGATCCGTGAGGTTGGTCTGCTCGAAATCCTGCCCGTCTCCTATGCGGGCCGGAACATCCACCGAGTTGAAGTTGGTCCCAGGTGGGTGTTTTCCGGTTGCATCGGCGAAGTCGTCATCCAGATGATAGACCGCTTCGTAACCGTTGCTCCATACCGCGGCCGCACTCTGCTGATCTGTGGCACCCGCGTTGCCGTAGTACATATAGATCGTCTTGTCGACGCCCGCCGTGAGGCTCGTGACCTTGACCCACGCGATCAGTTCGCCCGTGCCGGAGACCCAACGCGTTCGCTCGTGGTCAAGCTTGGTGGTGCCGTTGGCGTCCGTGAACAGAATGTCAAACCCGTTTGCCAGGGCCCCGGCGGACAGGTCGGCGTCGGTGAGTGAGATGAGCACGGGAAAGTCTGACAGATCGCCTGCGATCTGACTGCCGGTGATCGTGATCGGTTTGCGGTTCTGCCAGCCCGGATCGTACCAACCCTGGCCGTGGGCGTCGGCGGGTGCGAGCAGCGCCGCCACGCCAAATAGCCCCACAGCGAAGCTGACAGTCATCGACGCACCACGTCCCCGCAGCCCCGGCCCCTCATTCGAGCGGACGGTCAGGGCCGCCGCATATCTCAGAACGGCATTCAGTCCCCGTATCTTTGGCCAGGAGCCCAACACCATCCGCGACTCCTTTCACGGTTTACTTTCCGGCGCACCGGGCGCCGATCTCAGCCCATACGACAGTATCCTTGCCCACCGTGCCTCGCGAGGCCGATGCAAACCTTTGCTGCTCCTCGCCTATACTCCTCCTTCATACGCCGCGAAGCTGCAAACCTCGGGCCCTCGGCCCGCTCGTCCTGATTTTCCGCTCCAACTGGCTCTGGGGGCACCCTTTCTGCGGCCCCTTCTAGCCAGGATGTGAATGCAAGGCGGAGTATCCGGAGAAGGCCGCGATCGTCGCCGAGTCCGCTTCCGATTGCGCATCGCCGAACCCATTCCGGCCCCTGCGCCCACGCTTCAATGCCACTCTATTCGCCGTAAAGTACCTACGTAAAGTAGTTGTTTAATTGCTTATTCATGCCCCGTCGCGCTGAGTAAAGCGCCATGTGCAAGCACCAGGAGACCGGCACTCGAACACGCCCGCATCTGGACTTCGGGTTGCTGACTCGCTGGCGGTCCGTGGGCTCAAGACTCGTCGTCCTCTCGGGACCTCGGGGGGAATGATCGTCAGGTTTCGGGCCCAATCGAGTTTCACGATCGGAATGAGGGCAAAGAGATCGGCACAACGGAATGAAAACATGCGTTGTACCTTAGTACGCAAGTACGGCCTACGAGCCCACCAGCCAAATCACACCCACAAGTACCCAATTTAGAGCGTCTTAAGCGATCGCACCTTTTGTCGCGACCCCGGCACACGGGGTGCACATCCCGTGAGAAAGAACACACACACGTCTTGTTCAACGGAGGGGTGCGAAATGAGAGGCTGGAGGGCGTCGGCAGTACTTGCGATTGCGCTGGTCGTGGTTCCGTTGGGAGTGGCCGTGGGTCAGGAGGCGGAGGCGCCGAAAGCGCTGGTGGTGACGGCGGAGAACCTGATGGCGGGGGACGCTCGGCACCAGGACTACGAGGCCCGGGGCGGCGACCCGGCAGCGCTCCTCCCCGGCGACGTCGTTCGATACCGGCTTCAGTTCACGAACCTGACCTCCGACTCGGTGCGGCAGGTCGTCTTCCAGAACCCCGTGCCTGTGGGACTGGAGTTCGTGGCAGAATCGGCTGGCGCGGATCGAGACGACGTGTCGGTGGAGTACTCGATAGACGGCGGAGCGACCTACGCTGCGACGCCGATGGCCGAGACCGTCGTCGCTGGACAGCGCGTGCTCCGACCGGCACCGCCCGAGACATACACCCACATCCGATGGACCCTCTCCGGCTGGCTGCAGCCACAGGCTGCCGTCACGGCGGAGTATCGGGCCCGGCTGCCCGGGGACAGGGGCGACCAGCAGGACACCTCCCCGGGAGCGGACACGGCCGAGGATATCGGCACATAGAGGCTCATGCGCCCCAGCGATAGGAGGATGTCGTGAACAGTCCTATGCGAAAGGCTCTGGGGAGCCTGGCACTGACCGCGGTCATGGCTTTGACGACGGCCGCTCAGCTCCATGCCCAGAGTCCCACGCCCGAGGGCACGGTGATCCGAAACATCGCTTCCGTAACCTTCACCGATGCCAACAGCAACGCCTACGCGGCGGTGGCCGACACCGTCGATGTGACCGTCGGGTTCGTGGCCGGCGTGGACGTCACAGGGCCCGCATCGGCGAGCCCGGCGGCCGGAAGCACCGGCAACACGCTCACGTACCAGATCCACAACGACGGAAACGGCACCGACAGCGTGACGGTGAGCACGTCGGCGACTCTGGTGACGATCAGCGGCTACGTCTACAACGCCACCAGCTACCCGAATCTGGCCGCGCTCAACACGGCGCTCGCGGCGGCTGGGATCACCGCGGGCGACTCGATCGCGGTCGACGTGGTCTACGACGTTCCAGCGGGCAGCGGCGGCCAGTCGGGTGACATCACCCTGACGGCGACGTCACGGCGTGATGCGGGGACATCCGATGCCCTTACGACCACCATCAACGTTGCCGAGACGATTGCCGTTGCGGTTACGCCCGACGGCGGCCAGAACCTGCAGCAGCTTCCGAACAGCGGCAGCGTGCCGACCTACAGCCAGGATCTGGTTGTGAAGAACAACGGGGACGGGACGGAGGACTTCGACCTCGTCGCGTCCAACGTCAATCCGGCCGTGATCAGCAGCATCGTGTCGGTGAACGGAGTGGCCGGAACGACCGCCACGATCACCAACGTGGCCGCTGGTGACTCCGTGATCGTACCGGTCGTGTACGTGGTCGCGAACAACCCGGGCGCGGCGGACACGCTGTACCTCGCTGCCACTTCGGTGAGCGACGGCACGACCACGGACGATGGCTTCATCGACCTGACGGTGATCGCGCCCGCGTTCTCGATTGCCAAGGCGGTGTTCCGTGATGACGGGACGACTCCCATCACGGGAGCGGATCGCGTGCTGCCGGGCGAGTTCATCCGGTACCGGATCACGGTGTCGAATACGGGAACGGCCGACGCCGCGAGCGTGCACGTGGACGACACGCTTCCGGGCGAGCTCACCCACGTCGCGAACTTGGATCCGGGCGGATACGGCTGGACGTTCTCTGCCGACGGGGTCAGCGACGTGGACGCCGACTATCCAGGCGCGCTGAGTTCGGGGGCGACTGCCGAGTTCTGGATCCGCGCCCAGGTGAACTAGGCGAGAGGCGAAGACAGTGGGCCGCTCGCTCACCCGCCGGATGATCAGCGGGTGGCGGCACCGGCCCGGTAGCTGGCTCCGGACCGTGACGGCCCAGAGCATTTTGCTCGGGGCCACGGCAACCGGAGCTTCGGGTCAGCCGACGCCTGCCGGAACCCGGATCGATAACTGGGCCGAGGTCACGTTCGAGTCCTCGGACGGCCAGGTATACTCGGTCCTCTCGGATACCCTTGCAATCGTTGTGGGTCAGGTCGCCGGGGTAGACGTGGAGCCGCCACGCTCTGCCGTCGTCGATCCGGGCACGGAAGTCGTCTTTCCGCACACCCTCACCAACATCGGCAACGGTCCCGACAGCTTCGTGGTGGCCGCGACGTCCGTGGAGGGCTGGCCGGTGCGGGCCCACCGGGACACCGACGGCGACGGGGTGCTCGGAGCCGGAGATCCGCTGATCACGGGGCCTATTTCACTGGCCATTAGTGAGACAGCCGCCCTGCTGGCTGTAGTCTCGGTACCGGGTGGTGCTCAGGTCCGCGGCACCATCGACACTATCCGCGTCGAGGCGTCCAGCCTCTTCGACGGCAGCGTGGCCGACGCGGTGGCCGACATTCTGGAGGTCAGGGTCGTCGGCATCGTCGTGAACCTCATCAAGAGCGTGGATCGCGCCTCGGCGACGATCGGAGACATCCTCACCTACACGATCCGCTACGAGACCTCGGGCAGCGGATCGGCCACGAGTTTCGAGATCGTCGATGCGGTTCCGGCAGCCACATCCTATCTGCCGGGGACTTTGCGGCTCGACGGCGCCGCGCTGACAGACGCGGCAGGCGACGACGCCGGCTTCTTCGACGTAGCCGGCAACCGTGTCGTGTTCGCCATCGGCGACCTGAGCGGCGGCGATGCGGGCACGGTCAGCTTCCAGGTGCGCGTCGATGGGTAGGCTGCGCGGCAGTATCTCGGCCAGGGCGCCATGCAGGGCGCGATCCCGGGCGACGCTCGTCGCCGCGGCTGTGCTGCTGCTGCCCGGGTCGGTGGCCGGGCAACAAGTGCTGGTGAACACTGCTGCCTCCACGTACGAGACCTTCGCCGGCGTCGACTCGGTCAGCTCCAACCCCGTCGAGACCACACTCGTCCTGCCCCAGATCGCCTTCGAGAAGCAGCTGACGGGTCCGGCCGAGGCTAGAATCGGCGAGGAAGTCACCTACCGGTTCGACGTGACGAACTCGGCGATCGACGCGCGAGCCACCGCCGTGGTGGTCACCGACACGCTTCCCTTAGGTCTCGAGTACGTCAGCTCCCAGCCGCCGGCACAGGTCGACGGAAGGATCCTGAGCTGGACCATGGGCGACGTTATGCCGGGCGAGGGCGCCCAGATCCTGCTCACGGTCCGCGTCGAATCGGGCGTCCGGGACACCATCCAGGTGACCAATACCTCGTACCTGGCGGCCGACAACGCCCCAACAGAGACCGCGGTCGCGTCCGCCGTCTCCCTGATCGGCGAGTCAGACTCGGGCCTCGCCATCGAGAAATCGGCGGACCAGCTCGAGGTCGCGCTGGGAGAGACGACACCTTACACGATCACCCTGGAGAACACGGGCCTCGTTCCCCTGACCGACCTCCGGATCCACGACCGGCTCCCGGAAGGTGGCCGGTACGCGACGGGATCTCTCGTCGGCGCGGACTCCGCGCGGGCGAGGGACCGCGACCTGACCATCTTCCTGGCCGGGCCAATCCTGCCCGCTGAGCAGCAGGCCGTACGGTATGCGGTAGCGATCGTGTCCGCTGGAAGCCCGGACCTTCAGAATACCGCATATGCGACCGCGCTCGGCGAGACCGTTCGCTCGAACGACGCCTCGGCCTGGATTCGGGTCCGGTCCGAGTGGCCTCTCGAGACACGCGCGGGGATCGGTAAGGTGTGGGTGGATGCCGACGAGGACGGGGTGCAGGATCATGGCGAGCCCGGTGTGGCGGGAGTCAGTATCTGGACCGAGGACGGGGAGGTCTCGGTAACCGACCGGGAAGGTCGATTCTCGTACCGCAACCTCCGCCCCGGACGCCACGGCTTTCGCCTCGACCCGGTGACGCTGCCCGCCGAGTATCAGCTGGCTACGAGCGAGGCGACGAACGGGTTGGTCATCCGCGATGCCGACGGCTGGACGACGCCGCGCATTAGCTTCCGGGTGCTGCCCAGGGGAGCACGGGTGGCCGCGGTGCGTGTCCCGATCCGGTGGAGCTTTCTGGCCCGGCCTCGCTGCCCGTTCGCGCTCGCTGAGGAGGCCAGCCGCGACCGCTGCTCGACACTGTGGTGGCCGGAGCCAGCCGAACGGGAGGTTGGGACCACAGCCACGGTAGAGCTGGTCCAGCCCGCGGTGCCGGACGTCGTGCATTTCGAGTTCGCGAAAGCCGAGTTGCGGTCCGAAGCGAGAGCCGCCCTGTACCGCGTGGTCGCCGAGCTGCGCAGGAACCCGGACGCCGGCCTTCTCATCGCGGGTCATGCCGACTCGGTGGGGCCAGCCGACTACAACATCCGGCTGGCACGGGCGCGGGCCGAAGCGGTCGCCGATCGGCTCGTCCTGAGCGGAATCGAGCGCTCCAGATTGATCGTCCGCTCCCACGGGGAGGCGATTCCGGCCGCCGGCAACGAAACGGACGCCGGCCGGACGCTGAACCGCCGGGTGGAGCTGCTCTTCATCGGGAGCGGGACCCTGCAAGGAGCGCAGCGGCGGGAGCCGGGCCGCACCGTGCCTCTGGCAGTGCCCGTGGTCCTCGCGCCCGAGCAGCCCATCGAGTACCAGGTCGAGATCACCAACCCCTGGGGCACGCCGCTCGAAGGACTGATCCTACGGTTCGGCACTGCCGTCGACTCGGCGGCAGCCGTGCTGGGTGAGAGCCGCACCTCCCTCGCCGGCCGTGTGCCGACGACCGGCGCCGGCCTCTCCGGCTCGGTCTCGCTGGAGCGATCCGAGGTGGCGGTTCCGCCGGTGCCGGCCATGTCCACGCTGAGGATCGCGGCGTGGGCCACCACGCGCGCCGACTCGGCCTCCGCCGTGCTCGTGCTGGCCGATGGAGAGAGCGATCGCCTCACGGCGGAGGTACACAACCCCCTGCGGCCCGTCGAGAGCGTGAATGGCCTGCACGTAGCTCTCGACACCCTGCCGAGGCCCGAGGCATTACCCGCCCGCGCCGAGGCCACGGTGCTCCTGCAGCCGATGGGGCGCGCCTGGCCGAGCGAAGCCGTGTTGACCCTGCCCTCCGGATGGGAGGAGGTCACCAGCTCCAGTCGCCTCGCGGGCCGCCCCGTCCCCGATCCGGAGCGCCTCGCCGACCGGAGTGGGAGCCCGGTCCTGCTGTGGACACTCGAGACGGAGAGCGCCGACACCCTGGAACTGCGACTGAGACCCTCCGCCGAGGCCCCCACGACGGAGGCGGTCCGGGTCGCTGCTCTGCGGGATCCGGAGGAGCGGGAAGCCGATCTGGGCCAGACGTTCGTGTCGGGGCCCGCGGTGAGGATCTTCGCCCCGACCGACGGCGATGTGCTCCACAGTGACCGTCACTTCATCGGGGTGCGCGGCGAGCCTCGCATGCCGGTCACGCTGTTCGACAACGACTCGCAGGTGGCCGAAGCCGAGCTGCGGCCCGACGGGGTACACGATTTCATCGCCATACCGCTCGATGCGGGCCCCCATACACTCAAGGTTCGCATGGCTAACTCCTGGGGCCAGGAGCGCTGGGACAGCCTCGCCGTTCACGTGACCGGCCTGCCGGTCGGCTTCGCTCCGGAAGCGGCACCTCTGCGGCTGACCGCCGGAGGACACCGGACCGGAGGCCTCCGGGTCCGGGTCCTCGACCGGTGGGGCGTCCCGGTGGTAAACCGCCCGTTCGTCACGGTGGCCGCCGAGGGCGCCGAGCCGCTGAACCCCGACGCCGACGCGTCCTCGGTCGGGGTTCAGGTACGGCCCGACTCCGCCGGGTGGATGCGGCTGGGGTTCCGGGCCGGTGCCGAGCCGGGGAGGGGACGGATCGTGCTGAGCTCCGGGCGTGCCGTGGGGACGGTAGACCTGGAGATCTTGCCCGCCGTGCGGCCGCTGATGATCGCGGGAGTCGGACGCGTCGGCATCGGTGCTAGCCCGGATGCGTTCGCCTCGCTGACCGCGCGTGGCCGTCTCGACGACCGCACATCGCTGACGCTCAGCTTCGACACGCGTGACCTCGACGCGGGTCGGAATGCGTTTGGCCGGATCTCCGATCCGCTGGAGCAGGCACAGTACCCGATCCTCGGCGACGCGAGCGATCAGCGCGTGGTCAGCTCCTCCCGCGGGGTGTTCTCGGCTCGGCTGGAGCGCGGGTTGGATTGGGTCAACCTAGGGGACCTGGCCACCGACGACTTCGGTGCCGGACTCCAACTCACCCGCTACCGGCGCGCGCTCACCGGCGCCGGCGCCCACGTCACGACAGGCCCCGTAACCTGGAAGGGTTTCGGCAGCTCGACCACGCAGAGCCTGGTGCAGAATCAGATCCGGGGTGCGGGCATCTCGGGGCCCTACGAGCTCGGCAGCGGTATCCGTCCGGGCACCGAGAGGATCGAGATCGAGACCCGGGCCCTGGAGAACCCGGAGCGAGTGCTAGCCCGCCAGTCTCTCCTGCGGTTCGTCGACTACCAGATCGACTACGACCGCGGAGTGCTTCTCCTGAAGCGCCCCGTGCCGGCGACCGACGCCTACGAGAACCCCCTGTTCATCGTGGCTACCTACGAATCGGATGCAGGGGGAGATCGGAATTGGGTGTGGGGCATTCGGGCCTCGACCGACGTGCGCTCGCTGCTGAACGTCGGATCGCTGGATTCGTTGCAAATTGGCACGACCCTGGTACGGGACGGCGCCCAGGGAGTGGAGCGCAGCCTGCTCGGTGCCGACATGACCGTGCGGAGCGGCTTTCTGACGCTGGGCGGCGAGCTCTCCCTCTCCGACAGTCCCGACTCCAGCGGCCTGGCCACGGCGCTCCGCGGAACGGTGTCGCTGCTGGAGGGGGACGTCGAGCTCACCGGGAGCTGGCTGAGGATAGGCTCGGAGTTCCACAATCCCGCCGAAGTCGCGCTGCGCCCGGGATCCGACGAGGTACGCTTCGCCGGGAAGGCGCGCGTCGGCCCCGGCGAGCTGCGCCTCTCGCACGAACGCCAGAGCTTCGAGAGCGGAGCCATCCGCCGCACCCGTACCGGCGGCGGGATCACGCAACCCCTGGGAGACAGGCTGAGGATCGAGGCGCGTGTGGCTTCCGACAGGTTCGAGTCCGGCGGCAGCCGGGACGCATCGGATGCCGGAGAGTTGAGGATGGAGTGGAATCCGCTGTCGCCTCTCACCCTGTGGGGGGAGTCGCGGCGCCAGTTCCGCTCGGCCGGCGACGCCTACCGCCCCGACCACATCGGCGCCGGCGCCGCTCTCCAGATTCGATCGTTCGCCACCGTGGAGGCTGCGCACCGCCGTGTGTTCCTGGACGGCGCGGACGACGACTACTCCCTTACCAGCCTCGGCCTCCGGACCCAACTCGGCTCGACGACCGAGGCGTGGAGCGGCTACGAGATCGGTGGGGCGGGCGGACGCCACAACGCGGCTCTGGTCGGCCTCAGGACGCGCCTTAAGCTGACCGAAGCCTGGTCGGCGGACGGGATGTTCGAGCGGCGGCAGGGGATCGGCAACGCCAACGTAGGCGATCCCGTTCGAGCCCTGCCCTTCCTACAGCCCGAGGACGACTACTGGTCCTTCGGACTGGGGACGGAGCTGCTGCCTCGCGGGGCGCCGTACCGCCTGAGCGCGAGGGGTGAGCTCCGGGACGGGGACTTCCGCTCGACCCGCGTGGCCACCCTGGCGGGCGACGTCTCGGTGAACTCGTCCCTCGCCCTGCTTTCCCGCCAGGAGTACGTGGAGGCGGGTCAGAGCGGACCGGGCACGGCGTCGGTGTTCAGCAGCCGGCTCGCTTCCCTGGGGGGGGTGGCCTTCCGCCCCACCGCTTCCGAGACCTTCAACGGGCTCGCCAAGTTCGAGCTGGTGGACGAGACGAACCCGGCGACCGGCGGTGTGCTCGTCGGCAGGGGTGACGAGGCCAGGCTGATCGTGGCCCTCGAGGGAATCTGGTCGCCCACGAGAAACACGGAGTTCGGGCTCCGCTGGGCAGCCCGCAGGACGGAGGCGACGCTGCAGTACGAGGACGGTCTCCAGCAGCCGCTTCGCTCGCGCGCCGACTATGTCGGGCTTCGATCCAACGTCGAGCTGACACGCTGGCTGGCCACCCGAGCCGAGGGTCGCCTTCTGTTCGAGCATGCCAGTGGCTCTAGCCGCTGGGATCTCGCACCTCAGCTCGTCGTCTACCCGATCGATGCTCTCGAGCTGGCCGCCGGCTACCGGTTCGGCGACCTCGAGGATCCCGACTTCGCGGTGCGCGGCGGTCACGGGGCGTTCCTGAACGTAGGAGTTCGGCTTACCGAGAAGAGCCTGACGACCGCCGCCGACTTCTGGCGGCACCGGTTCACCGAGCGGTAGGCGATAGTCCCGGCGGACGAGGTCCGCCCTATCGCGTCCCTCCTATTCCTCGCGCAGCGCCTGCATTGGCGTGATGCGGGTCGCCCGCCGGGCGGGGACGTAACCCGCGGCCAGCGCCACGAACGCTAGGCATACGGTAACTGCGGCGAAGATCTGGGGATCTTTCACGCTGACCCCGAACAGCAGCCCCTGCAGGAGCTGGCTCAGCCAGTACGCCCCGAGCAGGCCGAGGCCCAGTCCGGCGACCGCCAGCGCCAGACCGCGGGTGAGCACCAGTCGGCGAACGGCTCCCACGGTAGCGCCCAGGGCCATGCGGATCCCGAACTCATGCGTCCGCTGGCTCACCGAGTAAGACAGGACTCCATACACGCCTATGGCCGCCAGCATCAGCGCCACGGCCGCGAAAACGCCCATGAGGGTGGGCGCGAACCGATCCTGCGCTATGTGGCGTCCGACGACGTCCTCCATGAACCGGGCCCTGTAGATGACGAGCTGAGGGTCCAACGCGTCCAGGACCCGCCGAACCCCGCCCAGAATCTCCACTCCACCGGCGGTCTTCACGACCTGGATGAGCGCCCAGTTGCGGTCGTCCCCGAACTCGGCGTGCGGGAGGTATATCTTGGCCACCCGGTCCCCGCGGGCCGTCCAGGCGACGTCTGGCACGAGCCCGACCACCGTCCGCACGGTGTCGGCTGAGTAGAACCGGCCGCCGATCGGATTCGCGTCGCGGAAGGCGATCTTCGCTGTGGACTCATTGATGATCATCACCGGCGGCGCGTCCTCGTTGTCGCCGGCGTCGAAGGTTCGCCCGCTCAGCAGGGGTATTCCCATGGTCCGGAAGTAGTCGCCCTCGACGATCCTCATCTGGGCGCCCTCCCAATCCAGCTCTCCGTCGGCCGTCTCGTACCGGAAGCCCCACTCGTGATAGTGCCCGGCCGCCGGGAGCCACGATGATGCGCCGACCGAGACCACTCCCGGCAGCTGGCGCAAGCCTTCGTGCAGGTGCCGGTGGAACTGGACCCGGAGCGCCGGATCCTCGTAGCGCGCGTCCGGGAGGTGAACTTCGAAGGTGGTCACGCTCTCACCATCGAAGCCGAGGTCCTGCCCGATCAGGCGGGAAAAGCTCTTCATGAGCAGGCCCGCCCCGATGAGGAGAAC
>JBDGYE010000088.1:0-11427 GCA_039584255.1 Gemmatimonadota bacterium | reverse complement strand
GGCGGTCACGCACGTCAACTACCGCCGTCTCGACCTCCGAGCCGTGATCGCGATACAGCTCGTCGGCGAGCTCGACGAGCCGCTCCTCCCTTCGTGCCCACAAAATCAGCCCCGCCCCGGCGTCCGCGAACCGCCTGGCACACGCCCGGCCGATTCCGGCGCTGGCGCCGGTTACGAGAATCAGCTTGCCTTCGAGGTCTCTCATGGTTCGGTCGGGTAGGGTGGGCAGGGGCGAGGCGCTGGCGTCGGCCGGCGAAGCGTCAGCGATCGGGCGTCAGTAATAAGAGCAGCTGCGCCAGAAGGCGAGCGCCACGAACAGCAGCAGCACAGCCAGCGATATGACTAGGGGTCGGTTCTCCATTGCCTGACCTCCGGATGCCGGGTCGGCTCGCCCGCCAACGGCGCTGTCTCTCAAGGTGGAGGATCTCGCGCGCGAAGGAAAGACACCGGCGCCGGGTGTGACGATGTGTCGCAGATTGGGCAGGACGGGCTATGGAGAGCGGGCCACCGGACGGGACGATCGGTCACCGTCCCCGGGCGCCTGCGCCGGCCGCCGATCCTGCCTGCCGGCAAGGGCCTGCCCGCCGCAGGCCGCCCACTCCGCGCCGTATTCGCGCGATGTGGCCGGGCCGGCGTTCGAGCCCACGCGAACCGCGCTCCCCGCCCTCCCGCGGTCCGATAGTTGCCGCTCATGTAATGGATTGATCCGGGGCGCACACCGCGCCCAGGTTCGGCGCTTCTCCGACCGCGGGCCCCGAATGCCCCGGGAGAGCCACACACCGACTTCAGACAGAGGGTAGTTCGATGCCGACCCGTCGTAGATCCTGGGCCGAGCCATGGAAGGTGAAGATGGTCGAGCCCATCAAGATGACGACCCGCGAGTACCGCCAGAAGGCGATCGAGGAGGCGGGATACAACACGTTTCTTCTCCGCTCG
This sequence comes from Gemmatimonadota bacterium, assembly GCA_039584255.1. Classification (GTDB taxonomy): domain Bacteria; phylum Gemmatimonadota; class Gemmatimonadetes; order Palauibacterales; family Palauibacteraceae; genus JBDGYE01. Next base: position 10,491 of record JBDGYE010000088.1, on the reverse strand, counting down.
GAGGACGTCTATATCGACCTGCTGACCGACTCGGGAACAGGCGCCATGAGCGATCGGCAGTGGGCCGGAATGATGCTGGGCGATGAGGCCTATGCCGGCAGCCGCAACTTCTACCATCTACAGGAAGCCGTGCGCGACGTCTACGGCTACCGGCACTTGATTCCGACGCACCAGGGGCGCGCGGCGGAGCACATGATCAGCCAGCTTCTGATCAAGGAAGGAGACCGTGTACCGGGCAACATGTATTTCACCACCACCCGGCTTCACCAGGAGCTGGCCGGCGGGACCTTCGTCGACGTGATCATCGACGAAGCTCACGACCCGGAGGTGATCCACCCGTTCAAGGCCAACGTCGACCTGGACAAGCTCAAGGCGCTGATCGAAGAGGTGGGCCCCGAGCGGATCCCGTACATCTCGATCGCCACGGCGGTGAACATGTGCGGCGGCCAGCCGATCTCCATGGAGAACATCAGGCAGGTCTCGGAGCTGGCCCGTGAGCACGGGATCATGATCGTTCACGACATGACCCGCTGCGCAGAGAACGCCCTGCTCATCAAGGAACGCGAGAAGGGTTACGAGGACAAGTCGATCAAGGAGATCATACGGGAGGTCTGCGACCTCACGGATGCGGCCACGATGAGTTCCAAGAAGGACCACCTGGTCAATATCGGCGGCTTCCTCGCGGTCAACGACGACAAGCTCGCGGAGCGGGCCCGGAACATGGTCGTGATCTACGAGGGGCTGCACACCTACGGCGGGATGTCGGGCCGCGACATGGAGGCCCTGGCGATCGGAATCTACGAGTGCATCGACTGGGATCACATCCACTCCCGGGTGGGTCAGGTACACTACCTGGGGAACAAGCTGAACGATGCGGGGATCCCCATCGTGATGCCGATTGGAACGCACGGCGTGTTCCTGGATGCGAAGCGCTTTCTGCCTCACATCGACCAGGATCTGTTTCCGGCGCAGGCGCTGGCCGCCCAGCTCTACGTCGACTCCGGCGTGCGCTCCATGGAACGCGGGAACGTCTCGGCCGGTCGCGACAAGAGAACAGGGAAAAACCGGCGGCCTCACCTCGAGCTGGTTCGGCTGACCATCCCGCGCCGGGTCTACACGCAGGCCCACATGGATGTGGTGGCCGAATCGGTCATAGAGGTATGGGACCACCGCGAGAAGATTGGCGGCCTCGAGTTCACCTACGAGCCCGAGTACCTCCGCTTCTTTCAGGCCCGGTTCCGTCCCGTTCCGTCGGTGCCGGTGGGGGGGATCGAGGAGCCGGGCGAGGAGGCCGAGCTGAGCGGCGTCGGGTCGTAGTCGGCCGGCACGCTCCTCCGAGGGCGGGTAGAATCGCTCGGAACCGGCTTCGGCTCAGCGACATGCACACCCGCCGGGTACCCTCCCGGCGACGACATTCGAGGCGGACGGAGAGGAGTACGGGGCGCCATGGAATACCGACTCGCCATCATTGGATTCGGGAACGTCGGGCAGGGGTTCGCCGAGATCCTGAGAGACAGGCACCAGGCACTGCTAGAACATTTCGGGGTGCGGTTCACCATCGTCGGAGTGAGCGACGCCCTGAAGGGGAGTGTGCACGACCCCGCCGGCCTGGATCCGGCGGACCTTCTCGACGCCGTGCGCCTGGCCGGCAACCTGGCCGGAATCGACGCCCCGGACCGCGGCTGGGATGGGATTCGCATGGCCGAGGAGAGCCAGGCGGACGTCGTAATCGAGCTCAGCTATACCGACCTCGAAACGGGCGAGCCGGCGACGAGTCACGTGCGGGCCGCGCTCGAGGCGGGCCGGCACGTCGTCACCACGAACAAGGGGCCCGCAGCCCTAAACTATCCCGACCTGGCGGCCCTGGCTGCCGAGCGCGGTCTCCAGATCGGTGTCGAGGGAACCGTGATGAGCGGAACTCCGGCGTTGCTGGTCGGCATGAACCTGCTGCGCGCCGCCGGCGTCTCAAAGGTGCAGGGAATCCTCAATGGCACCTGCAACTACATCCTGACGCAGATGGAAGGCGGGGCGGCGTATGCCGATGCTTTGGCCGAGGCCCAGGAGAAGGGCTACGCGGAGGCCGACCCCACCGGGGACGTCGAGGGCTTTGACTCCGCCGGCAAGGTGGTGATCCTCGCCAATCTCCTGATGGGCGAGCCTCTGACGATGGCCGACGTGGATCGGACAGGGATATCAGGGCTCACCCCGGCTGACATCGAAGAGGCCGCGGCTGCCGGCGAGCGCTGGAAGCTCATCGGGTCGCTCGAGAGGGTGGACGGGGAGGTTGGCGCGAGCGTCACGCCACAGCGCGTTTCCCTCACCCACCCGCTGGCCTCCGTCGGCGGGGCGGTGAACGCCGCCACGTACACCACTGAGATCCTCGGCGACGTGACCCTCGTCGGCCCGGGTGCGGGCCGTCTGGAGACGGGATACGCGGTGCTCGTCGACCTGCTGGAGATCCACCGGACAGGGACCTGAGGAGGCTGGACATGCGGATGCTGCTGGACGGCGACTGGGTCGAGCGTGCCGATACACGCGAGGTGCGTGACCCGCAGGACGGAGCCGTCATCGATACGGTGCCCGAGGCGACGGCTGATGACATGAAGCAGGCGATAGCCGCCGCCGTCGCCGCCTTCGCGTCCAACCACCCCGTCCCCGCGCACCAGCGGATCGAGATCCTCCGCCGTGCGGCGGCGGAGGTCGCGGCAAGGCACGAGGAGTTCTCCCGAACCATAGCCCGGGAAGGCGTGAAGACGATCCGAGAGGCACGGAAGGAGGTGACCCGCTGTGTCGAGACGCTGCGGGTGAGCTCGGAAGAGGCCCGACGGGTGGGCGGCGAGACGGTCGCGTTCGATCAGAGTCCAGGGGCTGAGAACCGGTTCGGATACTACACACGGGAGCCGGTAGGAGTCGTGGGGGCGATCACCCCCTTCAACGACCCCCTTAACCTGGTGGCCCACAAGGTCGGCCCGGCCATCGCCGCGGGGAACGCGGTTATCGTCAAGCCACACGAGGAGACGCCACTGAGCGCTCTGCTGCTGGCCGAGGCCTTCGAAGCGGCGGAGCTGCCGGCAGGCTTGCTCCAGGTGATCACCGGCGTCGGCGCCGTGGTCGGCGACGCGCTGGTCGCGGACCCCCGGGTCCGGACGATCTCCTTCTCTGGCGGCCGCGAGACCGGCGAGAAGATCCTGGGCAGAACCGGCCTCAAGAAAGTGGGCATGGAGCTGGGCAGCATCGCGCCCGTGATCGTGATGGCCGACGCCGATCTCGAGCTCGCCGTCAGCTCCTGCGTGAGCGGCGCCTATTGGGCGGCCGGACAGAACTGCCTGCACGTGCAGCGGCTTCTGGTACACGCCGACATCTACGACGAGTTCGTAGAGCGCTTCGTGGCCGGGGCCGAGGGCTACAAGGTGGGCGACAAGCTCAATGAACAGACCGACATGGGCCCGCTGATTACCGAGGAGGTCGCCAGGCGCGTCGAGGACTGGGTCCAGGAGGCACTCGACGCAGGAGCGCGTCTGCTGACCGGCGGGACCCGGGACGGCAGCTTCTATTCGCCGACTCTGCTCGACCGGGTTCCCGAGAACAGCTCCGTGGCCGCCTGCGAGGTGTTCGGGCCGGTGACCGTGCTGTGGCCCTTCGACGACCTGGAAGAGGCGATCGAGCGCGCGAACGCGGTGGACTTCGGCCTCCAGGGGGCCATCTTTACCACCGACCTGGCCGTGGCCTTCCGAGCCGCCCAGGCACTCCGCTGCGGCGGGGTGATGGTAAACGACAGCACGGACTACCGGATCGACGCGATGCCGTTCGGCGGCATGAAGGGCTCCGGGCTCGGCCGGGAAGGCGTTCGGTTCGCCCTGGAGGAGATGACCGAGATCAAGCTCGTCTGCTTCAATCTCTGATCGGCGATCGCCGGTCGGCGCTTACGCGCGGGCCGGAGAGGGCCGTTGTTCGATGACCGGAGTCGCCGACTGCGTGCAATGCGGGCGCGCCGCCGCCCGAGGACGAGGGACACAATGGAGACCACAACGACCGACCGCGAGAGGTCTCGTGATGAACCCATGACGACGCGCGACTTCGCCGCCTCGAGGCTTCTTTCCCCCCGCCGCCGCACCACCGAGGCCGCCACCATCGAGGCGCTGGCAGCCGAGCAGCTCCAGCACTTCGGGATCGATGTGGAGAGCGCGTACGGCAAGGCGCTCTACAGCGCGGCCCTCAACCTGTACAGGGCTCAGGCCGATGTGACCCGGCTGTGGGAGATCACGCTCGATACGATTACGAGCCTCGACCGCAAGGATCGCATCGCCTACTTCAACGCCAAGAAGTTCCTGTGCTTCCAACTGGCCAAGATCCTGGACACCTTCCAGAATCCGTTCCGGAAGTCGTATCAGTCACTGGGCTTCTCCGATTGCACGCTGTATGCCAAGGGGCCGTATCCGGTCTTCGACAACGTGACCGCGATCTTCTCGGCCAACCCGGTCATCGTTCGCACGGCGACCTACATCTACGCGTGCACGGAGTGGGTGGACGACGCCTTCGAGGGGAAGGAGCTGCTGCTCGAGATCTACTCGCGGCTCCTGAATCCCACCTCGATCTCTCTGGCGAACTACATCGTGGACGTCGAGTGCGGGCCCCACGCTTCCGAGTACATGGCGTGGAACTTCAACAGCGGGATGGCCGCCATCGACGCCCTGCTGAGCCACCGCCTGAAGCGGGACGAGGTCGTCATCGCGTCGCGGAACGTCTACGGGGGCACCTACCAGCTCCTGCACGACTGGTTCGCCCGCGAAGACAAGCTGAACATCCGCCTGGAATGGTTCGACGGACACACCAGCGAGGAGTTCGAGGAGTTCCTGGCGGACGTCGAGCGCCGTCATGCCGACGTGCTGGCCAGACAGTCCCAGATCTTCGTCTTTCTGGAGTCGCCCTGTAACCCCCACGGTTACGTCACCGACTATCCGAGCATCTGCCGAGTCTGCCACGACAAGGGACACGTGGTCGCGCTGGACTCCACCGTCGCGACACCGTTCCTTCAGAAGCCCCTCCAGCTCACGGACCCCAGTGAGCGTCCCGACTACCTGATCCACTCGTACACGAAGGACCTGACGGGGAACGGAAACGCCACCGCCGGCGTGGTGATCGGCGAGAATCACCGGATGTTCATCCCGAAGGGCGAAAGCTACGACGGGGTAAACTGGGACGAGACCCTGTTCTGGGGCGTCTATTACATCAAGGGCGCCTTCCTCGACGCCGACAAGGCATTCGAGGTGATCAGCGGGATGAAGACCATGGAGGTGCGGATGATGCACAAGTGCATCAACACGCTCATCCTGGCCCGCTTCCTGGCATCTCATCCGCGCGTCAACGTCAACTGCAACGCCATCGAGGGAAACCCCAACCGACCGATCCGGAACAAGGTGCTCAAGTTCGGTCTCTCGGCTCCGCTCTTCACGATCGACCTGGAGGGGACGGGGCTCTCGGACCGGACCTTCATCCGCTTCTTCGATTGCCTCGCACCCGCTTTCCAGCACCAGGTGAGCCTAGGACAGTCCAACACCGTGATCCTGTGTCCAGCCATGACTTCTCACTCCGAATTGGATGAGGAGGCGCTGCACGATGCCGGGATCGCAAAGACCACGATCCGGGTCGCCGTCGGCGACGAGAACGTCAAGGAGCTCATCAGCCATTTCGTGAACGCGGCCCGGCTCACCATCGACTCGACGGTGCCCGGTTTCAGCGCGGGGTTCATGAGCCCCGAGAAGACCGACGAGCTGGTGAAGGAGACGTACCTGAAGGTGCACCGGCATTACATCGAGGTCGCGCCGCCGATGGAGAAGTTCCTGACGTAGATGCGCTCAAACACCAGAAACCTGCAGTTCGAAGCCGTGTTCAGCTACGGGGGGTATGTCACCTACGCGCACAATCTGACCGGCGGCATGCGAGCGCTCGCCGCCGCCCTCCTGGTTGCGTTACTCGCGGCCCCGCTCCCGGCCCAGGAGCTGCCGTCCGACCCCGGCGAGCTCGTAAACCATGCCTACCTGGACGCGTTTGCCTGGAGCGGCTTCGGCGGGTACGAGATCGGCGACGCCACGACGCAGGTGCTTAACATTCCCGTCATGATCTGGCTCCGGCACACCCGGAACCACCCCTGGGGCCTGCGCCTGAGGCTCACCGGCGTGTTCGGGGTACAGAAGCTCGAAGATATCCGTGACCTCGGGCTCGGTGACATCCGCGCCGCTGCACTGATCCCCGGACTCGAGTTCGTCCTGCCCCTGAGTGAGCGCTCGACGCTCAGGCCCTACGCCGACGTGGGGGCCGGGTGGGAGATCGACGGCGACAACAGCGTGGGCTACGGGTCCGTCGGCCTGTGGACGGAGTTCGTCTTTCCGTGGCACGCCTTCGAGCTCGGCCTCGAGCCGCGTCTAGCATACCGGGCAGCCTGGCGGAAAGGCACTCAGGCCAACGGCCACGGCATCCTCTCCCTGCGCGCCGACGCGAGGCATCCGCTGTGGTTCACCATCGGGCGCTACTTGCCTGAGGCGGGGCTGTATTTCGAGCCCGGATACTTCATCGACGGGCTCGAGTTCAGGACCTCCCTCGGAAACACGATCGAAGTTGACCAGCAGTACGAAGTCGGCGTGGGCTTCAGCTTCCGCGGCGAGACGCCGAAGCTGTGGTTCATCCGGATACCGTATCTCGGTGTCGGCTACCGCTTCGGCGGCGATCTCAGTGGACTGCGGATCCGCATCGGCGGAGACCGGCTGACCCGGCTTCCGGCGCCCGTATCCGAATAGGTCCCGCCGCCGGCCGGCCGCTGGCCGGAGCGCGGAACGGGTTGTGCGCCCTACACGCCGCTCAGCTCCGGCACCCCGGCCGCCTTCTCCAGGGCCTGATCGAGGTCACCCTCGAGGTCGTCGTAATCTTCGCAGCCGACGGCGATCCGGACGAGATCGTCCGTGATGCCCGCTTCTAGGCGCTCCTCTCGCGGCACGCCGGCGTGCGTCATTGATGCCGGATGCTCGATGAGCGTCTCGATTCCGCCCAGGCTCACCGCCAATGTCGCCACTCCAACGTTGTTGATAAGCCTCTTCCCGGCCTCGAGGCCGCCCCGCACGCCGAAGCACACTACCGCTCCTGGTCCTCGCATCTGCCCCTTCATCAGATCGTACTGCGGATGGCCCTGCAGACCGGGGTAGTTCACCCAGGCGACCTCGGCATGTCGTTCGAGGAAGTAGGCCAGAGCGCGGGCATTGGCCTGGGCCCGCTCCATGCGCAGCCCCAGCGTCTTGATCCCCCGCAGCACCAGCCACGCCTGATGGGGGTCCATGGTGCCGCCAAGGTTTACGTGGACGGCCCGCAGCCGGGCGAGGATCTCCGGGTCCTTCGCCACGATCATCCCGGCAACCACATCCGTATGCCCGTTGATGAACTTCGTCATGCTGTGGACGACGACGTCCGCCCCCAGTTGCAGCGGGTTCTGCAGATAGGGCGAGGCGAAGGTGTTGTCCACCGCGAGCAGGGCTCCGGCGCTGTGCGCGAACTCGGCACAGCGCGCGATGTCCGTCAGCTTCAGAGTCGGATTCGCCGGCGTCTCCAGGTACACGAGCTCGGTGTTGGGCCTCAGCGCGCGGGCCACATTGTCCGCATTCGCCGAGTCGACGAAGGTCGCTTCGACCCCGTACCGGGTGTACTCGGTCTCGAGAATCGTGCGGGTGGGACCATACAGACAGTCGGTGGCCACCACATGCGCGCCCTGTCCCAGAAGGGCCAGGTAGACCGTATTGATGGCAGCCATTCCCGTGGCCGCACCGAGGGCTCCGCACCCGTGCTCGAGGATGGCGAGGTTGCGCTCCAAGGCCTCCGTGGTCGGGTTGCCGAGGCGTGTGTACTTGCAGCCCGGGGCGCCCCCGAATCGCCTGGCTCCCTCGTCGGCGTCGGTGAAGGCGAACGTCGAGGACTGATATATCGGCGTGCTGACAGCGCCCGTCGCCGGGTCCGGCTCCAGCCCGCCGTGGATGATCCGTGTATGGAGGCCCGCGCGGCTTACGTCTTTCATCGGTTCCTCACCAATCTATGCGTGCTCGCAGCCTATCCGATCCTGCCGTCAAGCACTGCAAAATCGCTGCCGGGGGCTCTGGTAATGAGGTTAGGAGGGAGGAAACGACTGCGAGGCTGCGGCTATACGGGTAGGGGTGTTCCTGCCTACGTCAGTGGTATGTGAGCCCCAGCGTCAGCATCGCGAGCTGGTTCGTCGTTTCGAGGCTCTTCACGTCCTGGAACAGCCAGTCGGCCGTGGCCGTGAGATAGACTCGCGAGCCGAGCCTCAAGTCGTATCCCAGACCGAGCGTCGAGCCGAATCCGGTGTCCCGCCTCGAGCTGGCTGCGTCGACCAGGAACTCGACGCTGGCCACGCCGACGCCCCCCTTGAAGAACAGACCGCCCCTGGTGCTCGGGTAGAAGAGGAGCGCAGCGCTGAGGTTCCCCCGGGTAAGCGTCTGATCGTTCTCGCTCCGGCCCCACCCTATAAGGTCGGCACCCACCAGCCACCTCTGACTGAGCGAGTATCCGGCCCTTGCGTACGCGGTGAATCCGGAGAGGCGCTCGCCCTCGAGGTTCTGCGACAGGTTCCAGCCTCCGCCCGCACCGAGGCTGCCCCAGAAACCCTGGTGTGTCTGGCCGTCCTGGCCGGCCGCCGGAATCGGGGCCAGGAGAAGGCCGATCGCCGCGGCCGAGGCGAGGAGGGCGGTGCGCATGGTTCGCTCCGTTTGAGGGATCCACTCCAAGACGAATCGCCAACGTGCCCTCTTCTCCGGGCCGCCGCAAGCTGCCGCCGCCTGGCGGGTGCGTCGGCGCGGAGGCTGCTGTATCATACCGGGTCCCGCCGTAGCTGCGGCGCGGAAGACGGGGATTTCACGACAGAAAGAGGCTTCACATGCTCAACGCCGGCAGCGGTCCGGCGTTGGGTCTCTCGGCTCTCCACACCCGGAGGCGGAGTTGGAAGACTACACGGCCCCGACAAAGCTGACCGGCCACAAGGGAGCCTATCCAGAGTTCACCTGGGCGGGAGTCCTGGTGGGCTACGGGATCGGCATCCTGATCGCCGTGAGCATCGGGTACCTGAGCCTCAAGCTCGGCTTCTCGATCGAGGGATCCGAGCTGGCAGCCATACTCGGGTTCGGGATCCTGCGCGGCCTCATGCGCCGCAACAGCATCATCGAGAACAACATCCAACAGACCCTGGCCAGTGCGGTGAACGGCGCTTCGGCGGGGATGATGTTCTCGGTGCCGGCGCTGTTCATCCTGGGGATCACCGACTTCAACTACCCGCTGCTGGTGCTCGGCTGCATCGCCGGCGGTATCCTCGGAATCGCCTTCATCATCCCGCTCCGGAAGCAGATGATCGACTTCAACCGCCTGGCCTTCCCGGGTGGGATCGCCACCGCGGCGGTGCTGAAGGCACCCGGGGCGGGGATCCGGAAGGCGTGGCTGCTTCTGGGCGGAGCCTTGCTCAGCGGATTGGTGCACTTCATCAGCCTCAGCACAAGGTTCGAGAACTACAACCTCGGCGCCGTGCTCGGGATGCCCGAGTACATGAACGGGATCTGGTATATCTCGTTGCTCACGGTCGGCGTGGCGTTCCTGGCGGGGAAGGGCGGCTTCTTCTTCATCGTCGGCGGCTACGTCTGCTACTGGCTGCTGGCTCCGCTGATGGACCTGACGGGGATCCTCCCCGACGCCGCCACCCTCGAGGCATCCGGCCAGGGAATCGCCGAGTACCTGCGGCTCAACCTCTTCCGCCCGACCGGGATCGGGATGCTGATCGGCGGCGCCCTGATGGGGATCGTCCTCGCGCTGCCGCTGGTCGTGAGCGCGATCCGCAGCATGCGCGACGCGGCGAAGGCGAAGACGGAGCTTTCCCAGGACGAGCTGCCGATCCAGATGCTCTACATGGGCGTCGCCGCCGCCTTCGTCGTGCTGGCGATCATCTCGTGGACGGCCGTGGCGGAGGTAGGCATCGGCCGCGGACTGCTGATGGCTCTCCTGGGGACGCTCTGGATATGGGTGGCCGGTGTCGTGCTGTCGGAGTGCATCGGCCGCACCAACTGGTCGCCCCTCTCCGGGATGACCCTGATCGGGGTGACGATCCTGATCTTGGTGACGAGCGGCATCGGAGACCGGGCGTCGATCATCGCCTCGGTCACGGTCGGCGCGGCCATGTGCGTGGCCATGGCTCAGGCCACCGACCTAATGCTGGACCTCAAGACCGGCTACCTGGTGGGCGGGATCCCCAAGCAGCAGCAGAAGGGCCAGTTCCTGGGCACCTGGCTGGGGCCGATCGTCATCATGGCCCTGATCGTGGTCCTCCATCAGGCCTACACGCTGGGCAGCGACCAGCTGCCAGCTCCCCAGGGCCAGGCCCTGGCCAGCGTGATCGAGGGGATCCTCGGCGGGGACGTTCCGCGAGATAAGTACCTCTCCGGAGCCGCCCTT
>JBDGYE010000087.1:0-11569 GCA_039584255.1 Gemmatimonadota bacterium | reverse complement strand
AACTGCATCGTAGAGACGTTGTAGCTGCGACCCCGACAGGATGCCCCTGCTGCTCCCTTCGGTCGCAATCTCTTCTTCGAGGAGGTTCCTGTGATCGCCCCGTTCGAAGCCCTGTGGAACGACGATGAAGGCCAGGACCTGGTCGAGTACGCTCTGCTCGTTGCCCTGATCGCGCTCCTCGTGATCGCGGCCCTCAGAGTCATCGGGCCGACAATCGCGAACATCTTCAACAACGTCGAGAGCGAACTGGCCACGGCGACCTGAGGAGAATCCGTACAAGCAGGCCTTCACCCCTCGGCCTGCGAGTCGGTGATCAGCCGTTCGAATCCTCGGGACTCTCGCCCGAGCCGTCGGGATCCAGCACACGGCGAAGGGCCCTTCGGCTCTCTTCACTAGCGAAGAGTGTTGCGCCGCTCCTGAGCAGGTCTGACACCACCGAATCGAGTTCGCGCAGCGCCCGCCGCTCCTGCGAGGCGCTGAGATCACCGATGAAGGGCCACAATCGATTCCGAACGTCCAGCGGGAGCACCTGCTCCAGGTACTCCAGAGCGAAGCTCTTCAGCTCCGGATCGTCCAGCACGATGCCGTGGTAGGCGGTCCGGACTGCCTTTGACTCCAACACCAGGCTCAGCAGCCGGAAGGTGTGCTCGAGGCTGAGTTCACCGCGGACTCCCACCCGTCGCTCGATGAACTCGTCGTCGAGGTCACCGTCTAGCAGCCGGGCGAGCTCCCAGACTGGTCTCTCGCGGCCGACCTCCGCCCGCACGGCGCTCCACACATCGCCGCGCCAATCCCTCCTACCCTCTTCCATCCCCTGCGCGCGCCTTCGCTGCAGGGCGAGGGCCGCGCGGTACCTTATCTCGAACCTTCCCGCCGACAGGGCGCGGGCCAGCGCCTCATCGGCCGCTGGAGCGTCGATTCGGGCCAGCGCCCTCGGAATGCGGCGCCGGATCACGAAATCTCCGCTCTCGTTCTCGAGCGCCTCGGCCAGGAGCGCGACTGCCTCCGGCCCCACCTCGACCAGCGCGTCGAGGGCCCTCTCGACGAACCGGTCACGCGCCAGCAGGCGGGTCAGGTCGGACACGTGCTCCGACTTCCACTCCTCGGCCAGGTTCAGGGCTGCTGCAATCCGCGCCGTGTCACCGGACCTGAGCATCGCGGCGAGGGTTGGCCGCAGCCGCTCCTCTTCCTCCGTGTCGGCTGTCTCCGTCAGGTCTCCCGCGACTTCGGAATCAGCCACGTCGAGTTGGATCTCCGTGGAGGCGAAAACCCGGGTGATGTCCAATCGCGTCAGGGTGGCGTTCAACAGGTCTCGCTGGTCGGCTGCCAGGCTGCTGGGTATGCCCACCTCCTCGCCGTTCTCCTCGAGCCGGCTCCGGAGCGTGACGAAGTACTCGCGGTCCATACGGCGCGCCAGGTACAGCAGATAGAGCAGCAAGAGGACGACGAAGACGGAAAGGTATCGGGAATCGAACCCGGGAAGTGTCACCCACAGGAAGACGACCAGCGCACCTAATCCCTCGCCGATACTGTCCACCGTCGAGTCGATGAAGGTCTTGGTCTTGCGGCGCAACGACGCCGGGACGGGCACCCACAGGAACTCCATCACCGAACGGAAGAGAGACTTCCGCATCGCGTTGTCGGTACCCCTCAGGAAGGTGGCCGCGACGATCCCCGGAGCGAGCAACATGCCGGCCGATCCGACCAGCAACACCGCCGGGAGCATGGCGAGGCTCCACCCCACGCCTCCGCGCCCCAGGATGCGGGATGTCAGGCCGAGTTGTACGAGTAGCGCGAGGCCGCCGGTCCATCCGTAGACGGCTCCGAAGAAGGCTGCGAGGCGGCGGGAATTCTGGAACGCTGCATTCGCGGCCTCGACGAACTGGTAGTGGATCAGCGTGGTTGCCACCCCGATGGCCACCACGATCAGCGCTATAAGGCGGAGGTGTCTGCCCTTCCACACGAGCGTGAAGGCGCGTTCCCGTCCCGATCTCTCCGTGTGGCGTACCGGCCGCAGCCGACCGCTGGGCAGAGCCCGTCCCACCAGATCGCTCAGAACGAGGATGACGACCAGTACGGGCACCAGGTTGACGGGGTCGGTGCGGTCCAGCGCGGGTCCTATCAGCGTTCCGGTCAGAGTGCCGAGCGCGCCGCCGGTGCTGATCAGGCCGAACAGCCGCTTCGCTTGGCGCACGGCGAACAGCTCGGCGACGACCAGCCAGAAACCCGACGCCACGAGGAGCGAGCCGACGGCCGTCCACAGGTAGAAGCCGACGATGACGACGTCTAGGGCTGTTGCTACGTTTCGCGCCAGTGGCTCGGCGCCCAGCAGTACGAGGAGTCCAACTGCCAGCCAGGCGTACATGCGACGCACGGCGCGGAGGGGATGAACGCGGGTGAGGACCCTGCCGAACCAGGCGGCGGCGGGCATGCCCAGCCCCACCGTGGCCGCCGTGATGTACGGCATGGTGTTCGGGTCGAACGTGCCGTAGTAGAAGCCCTCGCGCAGTGCCCGAGCGACGATGACGAAGGACATCACCAGGAAGGCACCCACGAACGAGAGGCCGACCAGGCGGCCCTCACCTTCGCGGATGTCGAACCATCCACCCACGCGCTCCGAGAGGCTCACGCTGTCGCGTCTCGCGGGTCCTGGATCACTCGGGCAGCCCGGTCTCGATCACGTGCTCCATGGCTTCCACGAACCGGTCCAGTTCCTCGGGAGTCGTGTAGACACTGGGCGAGACGCGGATACCCTGGAACTCGTCGTGGACAATCGGAGTGACTATGATCCGGTGTTTCTGAAAGAGCCAGGTTGCGAGCGCTCCGGGCTCTACTCCCTGGACCTCCACGGTAGCGATCCCGCAGGCGAAGCCGGGCTCGAGGCTCGTGTGAAGCCGTACCCTGTCGTGCTCGAGCAGCCGGCGGGCCCAGGAGTCGCGCAGGTAGACCAGGCGAGCCTCTTTCCGCTTCCCGCCGATCCCCTGGTGGAAGGTGAGCGCCTCGGCGATGGCCAGGAAATTGGCCGCCGGGTGCGTGCCGATCTCCTCGAACTTGCGGATGTTCCCGTCCTGCTCCTCGGTAGCTGCCATCAGGGGCCACAGATCGGCGATCCTGTCGAGCTTTACGTACAGCAGACCGGTCCCGTGGGGGGCGAATAGCCATTTGTGCAGGCTCACGGAGTAGTTGTCGCACTCTAGGTCGGAGATCTTGAAGTCGAAGTGGGCCAGGGCGTGGGCCCCGTCCACGATCACCGGGATCCCGCGGCGCCGCGCCATGGCCACGACCTCCCGCACCGGAAGGATCTGTCCGGTGAGGTTGATCATGTGGCACATGAGGATGAGCCGCGTACGGGGCGTGATGTTCTGCTCGAACAGCCTGACGATCTCAGCACGGTCCTCCGCCGGCACCGGCATCGAAAACTGTCTGAGGACGATTCCCTCACGGCGCTCTCGCTGTTTGAAGGTGGTGATCATCCGCGGGTAGTCCTGGTTCGTCGTCAGGACCTCGTCGCCCGGCTCCAGATCGAACCCGAACTGGCAGATCTGCAGGCTCTCCGAGGCGTTCCGCGTGAGGGCGAGCTCCTCCGGGTCGCAGTTCCACTCCAGAGCCAGCCTCTGCCGCACTCCCTCGCGCTGCGGCTCCAGAATGCGCCACATCGTGTAGACGGGTGCCTTGTTGGAGTACTCCAGGTGCCGTTGCATGGCGGCCTGGACGTAGCCGGGCGAGGGGCTTACGCCACCGTTGTTGAGGTTGACCAGGCTCCGGTCAACCGTGAACGCCCGGGCCACCTCCGACCAGAACGTCTCGTCGGAGGCGACCTCGTCAGGGGCTCCGGCATGCTCGACGATGGCCTTGAGGACGGATTCGACGTCGGAAAGGCGCCCCGTGAGGACCGGGAGCCCGGCCGCCGTGGCGACGGCCGGTGCCCCGATGGCGCCCAGGAAGCTACGGCGCGTGTACATGATGATCCTCCTGTGGCGGCCGCCGAGGGCCGCCGCGCGCCTGGCTGTCAGATGCTACCGGTTGTTGGGCGGCTGCATGCCCTGCGTGCCAGGCATTTCCTGGATCTCGCCGGTAATCGATGACTCGGCGTCATCTCCGTTGCTCGTGAGCTCCATCTCGCCCTGGCCGGGCTGTTCCGCCTTCACCAGTCCGAACGGAACGTCAGCGCTGACCCACGCGTAGCCGTCCTGCCCTTCGGTCTCGAGCTTGAACGCGTCGAACGTGCCGGCCGGCACCGTGACCGACTCCCGGCCGATGAAGTTTGCGCCCTCGCAGTTCTTGCTGAAGTCGATCATAGGGTTGTCGGCCATCTGCTGCTTCATCATGCCGAGCATCTGGTCCGGCATCCTCATGGGCGGCTGACCGGGAGGCTGCATTACGATCTCGTCGATCTCGTCCGGAGTGAAGGGGAAGCCGGGCACCAGCATCTGAAGGACCATCGAACCCTGGTTGGAGTCGATCCTCAGCTCGTACCAGACCTTGTCCGCTTTGGCGTTCACGAGAGCAAAGCGAAGAGTGCCCTCGTCGTCGCCCTCACTCCCGCTGACGTGATACTCGGCCCATTGTCCCATCTCGAGGTTGCCCACCGCCTCGCATACTGCCAAGTGATCCTGCGCCAGCAAGACCGCGGGCCCGAGGACGAGCCCGAGTGTCGCCAGCAGGACGCTCTTGATATTCATCTCTCCGCTCCGTTTCACGTGAGTCCCAACCCGACGCGTTGTGCGCTCCGCCGCCGGTACCGCATAGACCGCCGCCATTGAACACCTCCGGAAGGTCATAGTGCCCCTGCCCCAATGTTGGCCGTCTGTGCTTTGGGGCTGAAGATGGTATGTTCGGGACGCATCGCAAAGGCCAGGGAAGCGCCGCGAAGGTGCTTGTAGATCCGCCGCTCCGTGTCTGAACCGAAGGCCGGTCGCGGCGGACGGTCCCAGATCTAGCGGACGAAGACTCGGAATCCCACCGAAATCAACACCGAGGACATGTCGACCTCTACTTCGCTTCCGTCCACCTCCGCCTCCGAACGTCCATTCACGTACTTCGTCTCGAGTATCAGCGTCAGGTTCTCGGCGATGAAGAAGTCGAGGCCCAACCCGGCGCCCCACATAGGTCCCCAGCCCCCTCCGGCCACGAAGGGCCCATCGACTCCATTGTTGAGCGTGCGGTCGTTGACGTCGCTCTTGATGAATCCGAAGCCGAGCGATCCATACGGGACGAGCTTACCCCCGGCCACCGGATACCTACCCATCACCGAAGGAAGGACGTTCCAGGTGCCGTACTCGGCCAGCTTCACGCCGCCGGGGTCCGACTGAACCTCCGTGTCATGAGTCTCGACGGCGATCTCGAAGGCCAGATAGCGGTTGATTCCCAGTCCGACGGATCCGCTGTTGGTCTGCTCCTGGTTCGCGCCTGACTTTAGGGCACCCTCTCCGAAGTCGTCGCTCGCGTAGAATCGGCCGCCGAAGCGGAAGGAGAGGTAGGGGCGCAGGCCGAAAGGTTCGGGCTCGCGCCACTCGACGCCCTCGAACCCGACGGCAGGGGTCTCGGGGAAGAACGCCCGCAGCCCGCCGGAGAACAGGAGGACGCGCGTACTGGCGTCCACGGCCTGCCCGTCGATCGCGATCTCGCGATCGAGGAACTGGTACTTCGCGTCGATGCCCAAGGCCAGGTTGCGCGCGATGAAGTACACCAGGCCGCCCCCGATCGAGCCGGCCAGCGCCGGCTCGGCCGCGCCGGCTACCCGGTCTGTCGTCTTGTCGTTGAGCTCCGCGTAACCGAACCCAACACCGCCCACCACGTACGGCACCAGCCGGTCGCGCAGGAGGGGATAACGAAGTCTTAGCGAAGGTATGAACGTGTAGGCAGACCACTCTCCGAAGCCACCCAGCTCGTCCGAGGAGATCCCGTATTCCCACAGGCTCATACCCAGCTCGGCACCGATGAAGCGGCCCAGATTCACGCCGATCGAGGCGTCATACAGATCGCCGCGTCCGAGGTCCAGCCCGTCGGCGAGAGGCTCGGTAGGGATCGACACGCCGATCCGGACGCCGACGTACAGCCGGGCCCAACCGAGGTCGAAGAAGCCGGTACCCGCTTCGGACTCGGTCTGGGGCTCGATTAGCGGTTCCTGGGCACCGGCCGGATGAGCCAACGTCAGGGAGAGCAGGAACAAGGAAAGGATTGGCCGCGCCATCCGCCGAATCTCGGGCCGCGGGTCCCCCGTCGCTACACCCCGATGATCTTGATCAGGATCCGCTTTGGCCTTCGCCCGTCGAACTCGCCGTAGAAGATCTGCTCCCACGGGCCGAAGTCGAGCCTTCCCCCGGTAACCGCCACCACCACCTCGCGCCCCATGATTTGCCGTTTGTGGTGGGCATCGGCGTTGTCCTCACCGGTGCGGTTGTGGTGATATCGCTCGGGGCTCGGATCGAAGGGGGCAAGCAGCTCCAGCCATTTCTTGTAGTCACGGTGAAGGCCCGGCTCGTCATCGTTGATGAAGACACTCGCCGTGATGTGCATCGCGTTTACGAGGCAGAGGCCCTCCTTCACACCGCTCGACTCTACCTCCTCCTCGACCGCGGGAGTGATGTTCACGAACTCCATGCGGGCCGGCACGTTCATCGTCAGATGACGGGTATGGGCTTTCATGGATTCTCCTGCACCGGTCTTGAAGCGACTTAGCGAGGGCGTCTATGTTCCGTGTCCGTGGGCGCGCTGGGAAGAATCGGCACCGGCGCACCGTGAAGCAAGATCGATCTTGAAATCACTTCAGATGATCATCACAAGATAATGCAAACAGTGTCATTGGAGTGGAGGGGTGATCTCCGGTTCGAGGCTCACGCCGGTGAGGCGACGACGGCGATCGACGGTGACGGCGCCGCGGGGCCCTCCCCCGTCAACCTTATGCTGGAATCGCTCGGAGCCTGCGCCGCGGCCGACGTAGTGGACATCCTGAGGAAGGGACGTCAGGACATCCGGGGCATGGCGGTAAAGGTCAGTGCGGAGCGGCGGGCCGAGTCGCCGCGTCACGTGAAAAGACTGGAGATGAAGTTCCGGATCAAGGGCGCGGTGGACCTGGAGAAGGCGCAGCGCGCCGTCGACCTGTCGCTGGAGAAGTATTGCAGCGTATTCCACTCGATGCGCATGGATATTTCGCTCGATGTGGAGGTGGAGGTCATAGAGTAGCACCCTAGACGCGGAGTACCTTCCGCAGCACCCGCCGGGCTATCTCGAGCCCCACCAGGAAAAGCAACTTTCGCAAGCGTCACTCTCTCTGCCAGCGGCGGAGGCCACGCCGGTGCTCAGGTGCCGCCGGTCCGCGACCCGAGCCCGTAGAACTGGTACGCGATCCGCCAGGTCCGGGTTTCATGCAGGCCGGCCCGCGTCGCGCAAGCAACGGACCAGACTATCCGGGGCCTGCGCTCCCGACCGGAATGATGGTATGATAAGGTAGCCTGGAGGGGTGGCAGAACGGCTAATGCACCAGTCTTGAAAACTGGCGGGCGAAAGCCCATGCGGGTTCGAATCCCGCCCCCTCCGCTCTCGTAGAATCTGGCCGGCGGGTGGCTCACGGCAGGCCGGCCACGAGTGCCAAAACTTGGAGGTCGATCGATGAGCCCGGCTAAGACCAAGGGGATCTTCCTGGGGATCGTACTGGGTGTCCTCGTTGGCGCTGGTCTGCTGTACGTACGCGGGGGCCGTGAGGTCGAGGAAGTGGCTTCGGAGCTGCCCGAGGTGGAGCCGCCGCCGGCCGATTCGATGGCTACGGCCGAGATCGCCCTGCCTGATTCCGTGCCTGCCTACTCGGTTCTCGGGGTGGCGGAGGAGTTGGGCTCCCCCACCCGCGGGGACGTTATCGTGCCCGCCCTCACGCGGGAGACTCCAGCCGCCGTTCGCGAGGCGGTCCTCCGTCGGATCATGCAGCTCGAAGGCCTGGATGAAGCGGCGCTCTTCTGCAGTGAGGACGCCCTGCGTGCCGCGTACTCCGAGGTGTTTCAGAGCGAGCATCCCGGCGCCCTGCAGACGTGTGGGCTCGGGCAGGTGGGCTCCGACGGCGTTTTCAATTCCTGGGACGCCCTCTACAGATAGGCGGCGACAACATATCGCCCGGCGCGGCGCAAGACGGTCGCCGATCGCTTCCTCCTGGTCAGATGTCTCTTCTTCGCCCGTATGCGAGGAAAGCTACCGGGCCGAGCAGGAACGCTCCCAGGAAGACCGTTGGGTACTGCTCACGAATGCTCGGATAACCGTTCGTGAGTAATATACCGAAGAACAGGGCCATTCCGAGACTCAGCGCCATCATCCTGTACCCCGCGCGAATCAGGACGCAGAACAAGAGCCCGAGTGTCGTACCAAGAAACAGATAGAACACAGCCATCGCGATTCGAGCCTGGTTCTCGAGCCGAGGAAGCGATGAGAAACATACACATCCGGCCCTCGGCCGGCGAGCGAGCCGCAGGTCGGGCTTCGACAGAGGGGCGCTTTGCGCAACCGTTCCTGGTGGCCTTGGTCCTTACAACTTCACTGCTCGGCTGCCACCGCTGGGAACCGGTCGACGAGTATCCGCTCGACAGGCGCAGTGAGCTGCCCGATCCTGCGCGGCTGATCCTCGCGGACGGAAGCGCCGTGGTCCTGGAGGAAGCGCAATTCGAAGCGGATAGCGTGATCGGCCTCTACAACGCTGGCCTCGTGAAGCTCGCGCGGACGCTGCCCGCACAAGATGTCCGAAGCGTCGAGGCAAAGGTGGTGGATACGGCGAAGACGGGTGCCGCGATCGTCCTTGCCGCGTTCGCCTTGCTGCTGGCCGTCACGCTTCTCAAGGGAGCCGTCGATTGGGAGAGATACCTCGGGGCTCGCCCATAGCCCACCACGGGTTCCCATAGGCGAGGACAAAACCGAGAGGGCCGCCCGACGAATCGAGCGGCCCTCTGCGCGTCTATGCCTTCAAACCGTCCAGGCTAGAGACGAACGACGTTCTCCGCGGCGGGGCCCTTCTGGCCCTCGACCATGTTGAACTCGACGAGGTCACCTTCGTTCAGGGTCTTGAAGCCCTCCGCCTGGATGGCGGTGTGGTGCACGAAGCAGTCCTTCCCGCTGTCCTCCGGCGTGATGAAGCCGAAGCCCTTCTGGTCGTTGAACCACTTCACAGTCCCTCTGATACGCATCAATCCTGCTCCTTCAGTAGGTCGTCGTCGGAATCCGGAGCGATCCGCACCTTCCGACTACCTGACTTCTGCGCGGTCCACAGCCCCCGCGCTGGGCTCGGGGCGTCGGACAACAAAAAAAGGGGCGACCCGTCCTACAGGCCCCCCGTACTCGAAATCGTGTCCGTCAGCCCGCTGTCTCGACACACCGTCGAGAGACAGGAGTATCGGCGCCCGCGCCTCGTTTGTCAAGTACGGGCGATCCGATCGAATCCCTTTCCCCATAGCGATCCAGGGCCAGGCGCACTCGCTCCATGACCTCCCCGACGGTGATCAGCCCCATGTGGCCTGACCGAGGGCTGCTCCGCCACGCGCTCGCGCTCGCTTAGCCCTCGGACGACCACCGTGCGCGCTCCAAGCTCCTCGAACAGAACATTTATCAACGCCGTACAACGGTCGAGCGTCCCACGGCCTGCTGCCCGCCAGTTCCGCTGAAGAAGGCGACCTGGTCTTTTCGCTGCCACGCAGGTCCGGGAGTCCCTCCATTCCAGCCTGAAAATCCCGATCACTCAGTCGACAGCCGGCACTCGGCCAACTCATCTGTAGGGTGCCACACAAAGCCGGGCCGACCGATGCTGTGGTCTGGCCCGGCCTTCGGTTACTGCGGAAGATCCCGCGGAGACGGAGCCTGCTATTCGCTGTCCTCCATCGGCAGCATACCAACGCCCCGAGTGAGCGCGCCGATCCTGGCCGCGTCGTACTCGCCGAAACCCTCGCTCTCGGCGTACTCTTCGGCCATGCCTACGTGCTCACGACGCTTCCCCGGATACCCCTCCCAAACCGCTATGAACGCCGCATCCACGTGGCGGTAGGCCGCAGACACGTTGTCGCCTGTCGCCTCGGCCACCTCCGCCGCCCGCTCCATCATCGCACGCGCGTCGCCGAATTCTCCCGCGTAGAAATAGAGACGCGCCGACTGGTCGTAGGTGACGTACGAGTTCGGGTCGTTCTCGGGCATGCCCTCGGCAGCATCGCGATAGACTTCGGCAGCTTTCTTCCAGTTGCCCGCCTGATACAAAGCCGAGGCGGTCTCGTACAGGGGGTCAGCCTCGGAGAGGGCGGTGACCGTGATGCTTGGGAGCTCATACATGGGTCGCTGCTCGTCCTGAGCCTCCGCGGGCGGCGGGAGGACGAGCACGGCGAGCGCCGCTAGGGGAAGGATCCTGAGACCTTTGGTCATGAGACGCCTCCTTGCTTGGTTCGGCTTCCCGGCCTCGCCGTCGGAGCGATCGATCGCGGGGCTCGTGCGCGCTTCTCGATGTCCTTGGGCCGGAGGGAAACGGAAGCCGACGTGTGGGGGCCACGTCCGTCTGCACAATATAACAGGGGATGCTCCAAGGTGCTGCCCTGGCTTAAGGTCTGCCCCGCAAGGCGGCCTTGCCCCGGAAGCCTTGGCCGTCCTGCGCGGCCCGCGCCTACAGGGTCGGGCCGCGTCGCCGGCGACTGTGGCTGCCGTAGCCGGAGGCCCCTTGATCCGCTAACATTCCTGCTGCCGCCGTAAGAGCAGGAGCCCGAGTGCGGCCGCGATCGCGGAAGTGTCTACTGAGCAACTGGATAGAGCCTCCCATGCATGACTTTCTGAAAACTCTGGGCATCGAGGAGAACAACCCCGGAGGGTTCGCCGGCGAGTGGACCGGCTCAGGGCCGGAGCTGGAGGTGACGACGCCGATCGACGGGTCGGCGATCGCCACCGTCCAGCAGGTCACAGAGGACGAGTACGAGCAGATCGTGGGCCGAGCCCGAGATGCCTTTCTCGTCTGGCGGACGCTGCCGGCCCCGCGGCGGGGCGAGATCGTCCGCCAGCTAGGCAACCGCCTGCGCGAGGTCAAGGATGAGCTCGCACAGCTCGTGACGCTCGAGATGGGCAAGATTGGCGCCGAAGGCGAGGGTGAGGTCCAGGAGATGATCGACATCTGCGACTTCGCCGTCGGCCTGTCCCGACAGCTCTACGGACTCACGATGCAGTCCGAACGTCCGGACCACCGGATGTTCGAGCAGTGGCACCCGCTCGGCGTGGTGGGTGTGATCACCGCCTTCAACTTCCCCGTAGCAGTGTGGAGCTGGAACGCGGCGATCGCTGCGGTGTGCGGCGACTCGACGCTCTGGAAGCCCTCCAGCCAGGTACCGCTCTGCGGGATTGCCGTGACGAGGATCGCCGAGCGGGTATGCCGCGACAACGACGTCGACCCGGCGATCTTCTCGCTGGTCGTGGGGAAAGGCTCTACCGTCGGAGAAAAGCTGCTTCACGACAGGCGAATTCCGTTGGTGTCGTTCACGGGCAGCACGCAGATGGGAACCTGGGTAGCCGAAGCGGTCGGAAAGCGCCTTGGACGGACGATCTTGGAGCTGGGCGGCAACAACGCTAT